>NZ_QPND01000013.1:0-117556 GCF_003344565.1 Saliphagus sp. LR7
CTGACCTTTCAACACACACCAGTAGCGGCCGCTACTGCATCTTCTAGCTCCGAAATTCCGTCTGTGACGCCGTGAGCGTGTGAGTTATCGATCGTATCTCGACGACGTCTTGCGATTCAACAAGGCACTATATGATCGAGGTAGAGGTGGAGATTTGCGCCCGCCTCGGTCAGGTGGTATGCGTGAGACGTGCCACGTCTCTCAAGTCGTAACCTCGATCGCCCTATCTACGGATTGAAATGTAGGTGTCAGGTTGGTTGGCTTTTCCCTCAGGCATGATTTCCTCGAGGGCATCGTGATTAGCCGATCGCTGAAAGGAATCTAAAGATCGTCAGCGCATAACGTGATCCGATGCGATCTGAACAGCCAGTATTCTGATCACCCATGAACACGAGTCAAATCGGAGCAGCCGCAAGTAGGTGTGGTGGTTAGTCGTCAGTCGTCGGCTCCGAAGTGGACGCGTCAAGGCGACCAGTCTCAGCTCGCCCCCAATCAAGCGTGCGTTGAAAGTACAGGGCGACGTTGACCAACGCAAGCAGTACCGGCACCTCGATGAGCGGCCCGACGACAGTCGTGAACGCGACGCCGGAGCCGACGCCGAACACTGCAACGGCGACAGCGATGGCGAGTTCGAAGTTGTTCGAGGCGGCGGTGAAGCCGATGGCCGTTGTGGTCGAGTAGTCCGCACCGATACCTTTCCCCATCCCGAAGCTCACGAGGAACATCACGACGAAGTAGATCGTCAGTGGAACGGCTATCAGGAGCACGTCACCGGGCGAAGCGACGATGTTCTCACCCTGCGTGGCGAACATCACGATAACCGTGAATAGCAACGCAACAAGCGTCACTGGGTCGATTTTCGGGACCAACGTCTCGTCGTACCACTCCTCACCCTTGGTTCTCGTGCCGACGTACCGCGTGAGGAACCCGCCGACAAACGGGATCCCGAGGAAGATAACGATCGCTTGGAACACCTGCATCGGCGTCACGTTGAATGTCTCGATGCCAGCGACGAGTGTCTCCATACCGAGCAGCGGTGGAAGGAACAGCCCGAAGAACCAGACGTACACGCCATAGGTGATGATCTGGAAAAGGCTGTTGAACGCGACCAAGCCGGTGACGTACTCGGTCGATCCTTCTGCAAGTTCGTTCCAGACGAGAACCATCGCAATACACCGGGCCATCCCGATGAAGACGAGGCCGAGAAAGAACTCAGGGCGGGCAGGCAGGCCAGGCACGAGCCCGCTGAAAAAGATCACAGCGAGCCCGAACATGAGTGTCGGCCCGATCAGCCAGTTCTGAATGAGGCTCAATCCGAGGACGCGCCAGTTGCTGAACACCGCGCGAAGCTGTGTGTAATCGGCCTTCGCCAGCGGCGGATACATCATTGCAATAAGGCCAATCTCGACGAGGTGGAAATCCTGAATCGGCTGGGTTACCGACGGAGCGACGAACCCGAGTCCCACACCGACCGCCATCGCGCCGAGAATCCAGAGGGTGAGGTACTTATCGAGAAAGTCCATCGACCGGGGGTCACCACAACTCTCGCAGCCGCAGTTCGGGCCGTGATCGTGGGCGTCGACGTTACTCATCGGCGACCTCCAGCTTTCGAGCGGTAATAGTCGCAGAGACGAGGAACTCGCTCACGTCGTAGTCGTCATCCCAATCGCGGATGAACTCGTCACTATCGTCTTTCGGCGAGATATCCACCGATTCGAAGCCCGTGTCGGTGAGCATCGTTTCGAGTCGGTCGATTGTCGAAGCACCAGCGACACAGGATGCCACGGAATCCGGATCAGCGCGGACTTCGTGTGGCACTGCTGCAGTCAGTACGACGTCCGAAATCGCGAGTCGCCCACCCGGACGGAGAACGCGAAACGCCTCGTCGAACACCTGGGGCTTGTCCGGCGAGAGATTCACGACGCAGTTCGAGATGATCACGTCGATACTGTCATCTGAAACCGGGAGATGTTCGATCTCACCGAGGCGGAACTCGACATTCTCGGCGTCGTTTTGACTGGCGTTTGCACGCGCTTTCTCGACCATCTCCGGAGTCATGTCGACGCCGATCACACGGCCCGTCTCACCAACTTCCTGAGCCGCGAGGAAGCAGTCGAACCCCGCACCCGATCCGAGATCAAGCACCGATTCACCGACATTCAGCGACGCGAGTGCTTGGGGATTCCCACACCCCAACCCCAAGTTTGCGTTGCCGTCGACACTCTCCAACTCGGTCTCTGAGTAGCCGAGTTGGCGTGCCGTCTCGTCAGTGGGAGCCGCCGTTTCTGTGGGACTGCAACAGGAATCGTCGCTCGAACAGCAGCTACTCTCCTCCTCACTTTTCTCCGTGGCAATGCTTGCGTACCGTTCTCGGACAACCTTTCGTTGGGTCTGTGCATCGAGACCGGACTCCGTCGAGGAATCGTTCGTTTCAGGCACTCGTGGTCACCTCTTGCTCGATTTCATCGAAAAGCGCACTCACCCGGCCACCGATCTCATTACGGATTTCTCGCACCCGGTCGAGATCGTTCCCGTCGGGATCGTCCAGGGCCCAGTCACGGATATCGACATTGGCGTCGTCAGCGTCAAGGTCGAGTGTTGAACAGCCCATCGTGGCGACGTAGTCACATGATTCGAGTTCGTCCGTCGAAATTTTCCGTGGCGTCCGGTTTGAGAGATCGAAGCCTTCCTCGCGCATCAGCTCGACGACAACGTCGTGAACGTGTTCCGCGGGATGAGTCCCCCCAGTGAGAATCGTGACGTCGTCGTCGAGATCTCGACGTTCCCGCTCGTGTTCGGCGAACGCTGTCGACATCTGTGATCGCCCGGCGTTCTGAACACACATGAACGCCACGCGAACCGGTGTGTCGGTCATCGATCGGCCCCTCGTGTCTCGTCGAGGGCTGTCAGAAGCGCCTCGGCCCGGTCGGTCGTCTCGTAGTATCGCCACGTCCCGTCTTTTCGTCGCGTGACGAGCCCGGCGTCGTAGAGGTCCGAAAGGGCGTGACTGATCGCACTGTCACTGACGTCGACGATTGGATTAATCTCACAGACACACAGCTCCCGATCCGCGGCCGTCAACAACCGAACAATGGTGTATCGCGTATCGTTCCCCAGTGTCTTGAGCGCGGTTAGATCGGTATCGAGCTTGGTGGGTGTCTCCGATTGATACGAGCGCAACGAATCGAGCCGGTCCTCGATATCGGCTTCACAGCAGCCACCGCTTTCCTCGGTGATGAGGCGTTCGAGTCGTTCTGTCTGTGTACCCATGGATGGTTAATTGAGCATCCATTCATATAGTGGTGTCGAGATAGAGACGACGATTCATTGTCCGCGCTACACGCACCGGGCGTCGACGTTACACATCAGATACTGACCCGTCGAGGACTGTCACGAGCGCGACCGCACGGTTGGTGGCTCGGTACTTCTTCCAGCGTCCGTCCTTGCGCCCAGTCACGAGGCCAGCGTCGACGAGTGCCGAAAGCGCGTGACTCAGCCCGCTCTCGCTCACGTCGACGACAGCCAGAAGCTCACAGACACAGAGTTCCTCCTCGGCCGCCACGAGCACTCGAGCCAGCGTGTAGCGCGTGTCGTTGGCAAGTGCAGCGAGGACGCCGAGTTCGGCACTCACCTGGGCTGGGCTGAGCGCTGTTTCAAGCGTACCGAGTTCGTCGAGTCGCTGCTTGACGTCCTCATCTTGACACTCCTCGAGTTCGTTTTCGAGGTATCGCTGGAGCCGTTCAGTCGCTTTCGCCATGAGTTTGAGTTGACTACTAATTCAATTAACTGTTTCGGTGCCACCGTGGTTAGCTCTCATTTTGCACTATTCTGGTCTGATACCGAAATCTATATCGTAGTCGAAAGAATTTTACTTGTACAAAAACTAAATCGTCTCATGCAATCAGAGCAAGCTAGTCAGACGGTGCCGAACCGAGCAAGCGAACCCAGCCGAAAGCAGCGCGAAGGGGCAGAATTCATCGGCGGATTCGGAAAGAAAACTGGCAACTCGGACCTCCGTTTCATCGAGGGACAGCTTCCCGAGCACGAAGGGCAGGTCGAAAGCGACGAATCGCCTAGTCAGCAGCTCGAACTCGCCTTACAGAATCTTGAAGTTAAACTGAATCAGCGCGGGCAGGGGATGGATGACGTCCTTCAGCTAACGCTCTATCTTGCCGACATGGACGCATACGAGTCGGTCAACGAGGCTTACAAGCAGTACTTCAACGACACACGTCCGGCGCGTACAACTGTCGGGGTTTGCGAACTACTCGGAGGTGCCGCAGTCACCGTCGACGCGGTCGTCGCCCTCGAATAGTACCAAACACTGCTCGTTCCATACGCCATCGTGGAGTGTTCTCCCTACATAATACTACAGAGCCGTACGGTGCTTCCGTTTGCTCACTCCGAACCGGCTTTGCCGAAGTACTCGCGGGAACAGTATCGCCGTCTGGATACGCTCGGTAGGCATACGGGCCGTGTTTCGGTCCGTCAGTCATACAGTGATAGATGTCGTCGCCACACGTGCAGTACTCATGATAGACCGTGTCATCCGAATCTTCCTTGACGACGTTATCGGGGAGTCGTCTTCAGTGACCGGCTCCTCACGACGTCGCTCGCGATCAGCGAGCAGTTGGTTGATATACTCACGGTGTCGCGAAGCGTCTCGTCGTTCTGTTTCGGAAGCCCGTTGGCAATGTACTTCGGGAGTGACGTCGGTGCGGTGGGTGTAGGCATGACCTTGTGCAACGGTTGGCCCCATCTTCGGTAAAGACGTTGCACAAGGCGGTGATGTGATCGCCATGTTAAGGCCGTACGGATGCCGATTTAGAGGGTCGCAAGCGGAAGGCTATTTCTCGAAGAGGTTTGTACTGATGAGTGTCGTATGGCAGACCTCATCGTTCAATCGGCAGTGAAGGACCACCTCGACAACCACAACGTTGCATCGGACTTCTACGATGTCCTCGACGAGGAGGTTGCAGAGTTACTCGAGGATGCCGCCCAGCGGGCCGAAGACAACGACCGGAAAACGGTCCAAGCTCGCGACCTGTAGACTGGTCCATCGGACTCATCGAAGCGACTTCTTTTAGCTGAATGTGTGACTGAAACGCGTGTTACATACAGGGCAAGCAGTTACCGGATCGACCACAGGTATATCTGAGATTCGATAAAATCGCTTGCTGAATATTGTGAGTGAGTTCAGCAGACTAACCTTGTTAGTTCCGAGCAATTTGAGTTCATTCAGCTAATCAATAGAGGTGCTTATTCAGTGGCCGTGCCAGATCGAGTCGTCGCCCACTTCAGCAGTGGTTCGAGCCGCTCGCGCACTTCGTGACCTTCCTTGGTCAGTGCATACTCCACACGCGGCGGAATCTCGTTGTACTGCGTGCGTGACACCAGTCCAGCCTCCTTGAACTCGTTCAACCGCTTCGAGATCGTCGAGGTGCTAGCACTCGTGAGGTGGTTTTCAATTTCGGCGAAGCGAAGCGAGTCGTGGGCACCGATGATGCTCACCAACTGCATCGCGTATTTTCGACTGAGCGTGTTGATCACGCCCGTCAGTGGACAGTAACACGTCCCGTCAACGTCGCACGTCGGTTCCGGTGAAGAAGTAGCGTCTGCCATTACTTTGAGGCCTCCAACCCACTCGATAGCTTTGGACTTCACAGTATAATAACTTCGCGTTACAAACTATAGACCAAGATGACGACTTCTCGCTCGTATGACCTCGTAATTCTCGGCGGCGGCGCAGCGGCCTTTGCGGCCATCACGGAGGCCGAGCGGCGTGACCTCTCAACCGCGATGGTGAACACTGGACTGCCACTCGGCGGGACGTGCGTGAACGTCGGCTGTGTCCCGAGCAAGCACCTCCTCGAAGTGGGGAAGACGGCCTACGAGCCGCCGAACAATCCCTTTGATGCGGTCGAATACGACGACGACCAGCCGGCAACGAACTGGTCGGCAGCCATCGACGAGAAGGACGAGATCGTCGCCTCGCTCCGCGAACAGAACTACATCGACGTGGCGGAACACTTCGTCACGGACATCTACGAGGGATACGGCTGCCTCGTCGACGACACGACTATCGAGGTTGTCGATGGCGCCGACGCCGGCACGACGATTTCCGGAGAGAGGGTGCTCGTCGCGACCGGTAGTTCTCCGGACATCGCGCCTATCGACGGAATCGACACAGTGGAATACGAGACCAGCGAGAGCATCCTCGAACGCCGCGACCTCCCCACGAGCATCGTGATGATCGGTGGTGGCTATGTCGCGCTTGAGTGGGGCCAGATCCTCCACCATATGGGAACAGACGTGACGATCCTCCAGCGGTCGAACCGCGTCCTGTCCGAGATGGAGGGTCAGCTCGGGCGTGAACTCCAGCGGTGCTTCGAGGCGGAGGGAATCACCGTCGAGACGGATGTGGACATCGAGCGGGTCTCCGCGGGAAGCGAGACGGAAGACGGCGTCACTGTCGAGGCCACGGTTGCCGGCGACTCACAGACGTTCACGGCTGCCGACCTCTTCGTCGCTACCGGCGTCAGCCCGAACACCGACGACATCGGATTGGACGAAATCGGTATCGAGACTGACGGATCGGGCGCCATCGTCGTGAATGACGAGTTCCAGACTGGAAATCCGGAGGTGTACGCGGCCGGAGACTGCATCGGGGAGCCGATGCTGGAGACTGTCGCCGCCAAGGAGGGCAACCACGCCGTCAAGAACGCGTTCGGTGACGAAGGCGCGACCATCGACTACCACGCCGTCCCGAAGGTGGTGTTCACCAGTCCCGAGGTCGCCGCAGTCGGAACGACGGAACTGGAGTATATGGACGAATGTGGAACCTGCACGTGCCGGACGGTGGAGATGGAGGATGTTCCGAAGGCGAAGGCTGTCGAAGACACGCGTGGGTTAGTGCAGGTCGTCAAGCACCACGAGACCGACGAAATCGTCGGCGTCCACATGGTCGGGCCACGGGCCGCCGACATGATTCCCGAGGCAACGCTGGCTGTGAAATTCGGCCTCACCGTCGACGACATCATCGACACGATCCACCCGTTCCCGACGTTCTCCGAAGCGTTCAAGCACGCCTGTCAGGCGTTTCGTCGTGATACATCGACGATGAGTTGCTGTGTCGAATAGCCCCCAACCACAAGCCCGTTGTCAACGAACACTACGCCAATGACTGCTCTAACAGACCCTTTGGCGTTTTCAGCCACCAATGAGACACGCTCGACGGACCGACTATCCACACTGAAGTTTCAACCTTTGTAGAGGTAGTGCCAATCACATTCTCAATGAAAACCTCAACTGTTCCACCTGTGGAAACGAACGCTCGACAGATCAAGACAGAAACCGTCCGCAACGTCGACGAAGCCAAAACGGAGGTTGTTGACGGATGAGTGCCGACAAGAGCTTCGAACTGCTCGTCCTGGGCGGAGGCATGGCGGGCCTCCCGGTCGCGATGAAGTGCGCCTACTCGGGGATGGAGACTGCCCTCGTCGAAGATGATTTTCTCGGTGGGACGTGCCTCAACCGTGGCTGTATCCCTACCAAGACGATGATTCGGAGTGCAGAGGTCGCGAACCTCGCCCGCCGCAGCGAGGAGTTTGGCGTCGAAATCGACGCCGACATCAAGGCGAACTTGGACGCCATCGTCGAACGGAAAGACGAGGTCGTCGAAAGCATTCGCGAGGGTGCCTACGAGAACGTCGAAGAGAACGATAATATCACACTCGTCGAAGGGCACGGCGTCTTCGAGTCTGCACACGAGGTTCGCGTCGACGATGGGACGCTCTCGGCTGACCGAATTGTCATCAACACGGGTACTCGACCCGCAAGACCACTGATCGACGGGCTCAGCGATGTCGACGTGCTCGACAGCACCGATATGCTGTTTCTCGATTCAGTCCCCGACTCGCTGGGCGTCATCGGAGGCGGCTACGTCGGTTGCGAGTACGCCCAGATGTATAGCCGATTCGGCGCTGACGTCACTGTCTTCCAGCGCGGTGACCGACTCCTCCCACGAGAGGAGCCGGATGTGAGTGCAGTGATCGAAGACGCGTTCGCGGCAGAAGAGATCAAGGTCCGAACTGGGACGACTGTCACTGGGCTTTCGTCTCGTGGTGACGACATTACTATCGAGTCCGACGAGTCCGATGACGTCGACACGGCAACGGTCTCGGACGTGCTGCTCGCCGCGGGTCGACAGCCCAACACCGACGGGATCGAACTCGAGGAGGTGGGTGTCGAGACGGACGAGCGGGGATTCGTCGAAACGGACGACAGTTTCGAGACGACTGCCGACGGTGTGTACGCTATCGGCGACGCGAGCGGCCCGCCGATGTTCACCCACTCGGCTCGCGACGACGCAGACCTCCTCTATCGCCATCTTGCCAAAGACGAGACGATCAGCACCGCCGATCGAGTCGTACCGTGGGCGGTGTTCACCGACCCACAGATTGGCCACGTTGGGATGACCGAGACGGAAGCACGGGATGCGGGCTACGACGTCGGAATCGGGCAGCAGGACTTCGCCGAACAAGGGAAGCCCAAGGCCCTCGGAGAAACCGAGGGGTTCGTCAAGCTCGTCACGGACGCCGAAACCGGCGAGCTACTGGGTGGTCACGTGGTCGGTGAACAGGGGGCCGAAATCGTCCATGAACTCGTTCTGGCGATCGAACTCGGGGCGACTGCCGAGGACATCGCGAATACGATACACATTCATCCGACCTTGCCCGAGAGCATCAATTCAGCAGCTGGCGGTGTCCACGAGCCGTCATGACGAATTTCTCAGCGTGTATTCTACGGGGGTGAGATCTCAATAGCCGAGCGAGAGCTCGGTCACTACCGGTGAAAACGTCGTCAAGCACACCAGTCTCGTTCAGGTCAATGAGAGCACGATGCAACATCTCTATTAGTTGATGGAAGTGAGCGTGTTAGGTTCGCATCCCAATGTAACGCTGGGCCTGATGTTACATACGGGTGAGTGATATCACGATCTTCTGGCAGTAACTCTCAAGAATACAGATTAGTGAAAATTTTCGACCTCATCGAAGAATTCGTTCACTCGGTCCTTGATCTCATCACGTTGCTCTCGTGTCCCGTCGATTCCTTCCCTGGTTGCCTCGAGTGACCACACACGATGTTTGCCCTTCCAGCCGTCAGGTCGGAACTGATCGACCGAACATCACATCGTCACGATGTAGTCCGCATCCTCGACATCGTCCGGCGTGATACGGCGTGGAGTGCGGTCGCTAACGTCGATACCCTCCTCTTCGAGTACGTTAACAACATCATCATGCACACTCTCCGCAGGCTCGGTCCCTCCTGTTACAATATCGATGTCGAGATCTCGCCGGTCACGTTCCTGTTCTCCAAACGCTGTTGCCATCTGGCTCCGGCCAGCGTTTCCGACGCACGCGAACGCGATCTTCGTCATCGTCTGTGGGCGTTCGCTCTCTGATGCCTATACTCTATTGCTGGCGCGAATCCTAGATGCAATCCACAGTCCTAACCCCGCGTGGAACCGACGCTTCGGTGAATGGAGTTCGTCGAGAAGTACCAGACAGTGTTCGTTCTCGTCGCCATCGTCGGCGGGCTCACGCTGGGTCAGATCGGGGGCGTCCCCACCGTTGCGGATCGGCTGATACTCCCGTTTCTGATGGTCATGCTGTTCGCCGCATTCACCGGTGTTTCGTTTTCCCGGCTCCGGGCGGCGTTCGGGAACCGCCGCGTCGTCGGATCGAGCCTCCTGGTCAACTTCGTCTGGAGTCCGCTGTTGGCCGTTGGTCTCGGTGCGCTTTTCCTTCGGGACCACCCGGCGCTCTGGGTCGGTCTCATCATGTTGTTGGTCACGCCCTGTACGGATTGGTATCTCATCTTCACCGATATCGCCGATGGGGACGTTCCCCTTGCCACCTCGATCCTGCCGTACAACCTCGTGTTACAGTTAGTACTGCTTCCGGTGTATCTGTACGTCTTTGCGGGAGCGTTAGTCGAATTACCCCTGGGAGTGTTGATAGAGAGCGTCGGGCTTGTCCTCGTGGTTCCACTCGTATTCGGCGGGCTTGCTCGGTGGGGGTTGACCCGCACAAAAGGAAAGACCTGGTTCACCGATCAATTCCTCTCGAGGCTGAGCCCGGTCCAGATCGTCTTTCTGAGCCTCGCGATCGGAGCGATGTTCGCCTCACAAGGGGAGGTGATCGTCGAGAACC
The DNA here is from genome assembly GCF_003344565.1 of Saliphagus sp. LR7. Lineage (NCBI taxonomy): Archaea > Methanobacteriati > Methanobacteriota > Halobacteria > Halobacteriales > Natrialbaceae > Saliphagus > Saliphagus sp. LR7. The sequence continues at coordinate 10,215 of NZ_QPND01000013.1, forward strand.
CAGGACTGCTCGCGTTGCTCGCGATTCCCGTCATCGCCTTCTACGCGATCAATCTCGGTATCGGCTTCAGTATCGGTCGCCTGTTGTCGTTTTCCTATCCAGAGATGGTCTGTTTCAACAATACGATCCTCTCGCGGAACTCCCCGACAGCGCTGGCGATCGCGGTCGTCGCCTTCCCCAACGAGCCGCTCATCCCGCTCGCGCTCGTCATCGGTCCGCTCTTGGAACTGCCATTGCTGGGGATCATCGCACAAATCCACGTCGCGATCAGGGACCGGAACTGGTGGCCCTTCGACCGTCGATCGGTGCTCGGGGACACCTGAGAGCGAGCGCGGTTCGTGGGGTCCCCAATATGACGCTATATCTGATTTTAGGCTCTCTCGAATCGATAGAGAGCCAAGAGGTTTGCTGATAGAACGGCTTTTTCAATGGATAGCAGACCATAATCCACTGGTCTATTGGTTAATGTTCAAACGGCCGCTCGTGTCTCGAAAGGATTCACACGAGAGTCGTCCGAGCACCGTGGTCGATTCGTCCGACGACGACTAATTGAACGTCGCTCCCCCGACGCTGGCTAGCGATTCAACGAGGGCGTTTTTCAGCCAGATTCACTATGGTAATGTATGCCGAAGAGTGAAGGTGGCGCTCAGCGTGGTGTCAGTCATGTCTGGAACAGTAACGGAGCAACTCATCGAGGATCACCTCATTGAAGGCCAAATGGAGCCCGGGGAAGAGATCGCGCTGAAAATCGATCAAACGCTGACTCAAGATGCCACCGGGACGATGGTCATGCTTGAGCTCGAGGCTATGGCTGTCGAGACCCTCGAGAGCGAACTCTCGGCCCAATACGTGGATCACAACCTGATTCAGGAAGACAATAAGAATCCCGACGATCACCTCTTTCTCAATAGTGCTTGTGAAAAGTGGGGCATCTGGTACTCGGCCGCCGGCAACGGGGTCTCACACCCCGTTCACCAGCAACGTTTCGGGATTCCTGGAAAGACGTTGCTGGGCTCGGATTCGCACACACCGGCCGCGGGCGCAATGGGGATGCTGGCGATCGGATCCGGTGGCCTCGACATTGCGATGGCGATGGCCGGCGAACCCTACTACGTGGATATGCCTGAAGTGTGGGGCGTCGAACTGCGTGGCGAACTCCCTGAGTGGTGTAGTGCCAAGGACGTGATCCTCGAAATGTTGCGTCGTCACGACGTCGACGGCGGTGTCGGTCGCGTAATCGAGTACCATGGGCCTGGACTGGAGGCCCTTACCGCAATGGATCGCCACGTGATCGCGAACATGGGCACTGAATTGGGCGCGACGAGTACAGTGTTTCCCGCCGACGACGCCGTGAACCAGTTTCTCACCCAACAAAAGCGCGAGGAGGACTTCCGGGAGTTGCGCGCGGCCGACGACGCCGAGTATCACGTCACGGAGACGATCGACCTTGACGAGATCGAGCCGTTGATCGCTAAACCCTCCAGCCCTGGAAATGTCGTCCCGGTTGCGGACATAGCGGGTGAGGGCCTTTACCAAGCCTACATTGGGTCAAGCGCAAATCCGGGTCTTCGTGACTTCGCGGTGCCGGCGATGATGGTCGAGGGCCGGCGCGTTCCGCCGAAGGTAAGCTTTGACGTCAATCCTACCTCCCGACAAATGCTCCAGAACCTGACCGAGATGGGCTACTTGGCCGATCTGTATGCCAGCGGCGCGCGCGTCCATCAGGCCGGCTGTAACGGCTGTATCGGGATGGGGCAGGCACCAGCTACTGGCCGGAATAGCCTGCGAACCGTTCCCCGGAACTTCCCTGGACGCACCGGTACTCGCGAAGACAGCGTGTTCCTGTGCAGCCCTGAAACCGCGACCGCGAGTGCACTGGTGGGTGAGATCACGGATCCGCGTACGCTTGAAGACACCCATGATATGACCCACCCCGACTGGACAGAACCCGAGACGATCATCGTGGACGAAGCTGCACTGAGCTCGCCGCCAGAGACTCCAGGTGGCGAGCTCGAGAAGGGACCGAACGTGAAGTCCCTGCCCGATTTCGAACCCGTTCCCGAAGCTATCGCTGGTCCGGTGTTGATGAAGGTCGGCGACGACATCTCGACTGACGAGATCATGCCCGCCGGCTCGGACGTGTTACCCTATCGGTCGAACATCCCACGGATCAGCGAATGGGTGTTCGATCAGGTTGAGCAGGGCTTTTACAAACGCGCTCAAGAGCAAGGCGCACCCTGGGTGGCTGTCGGTGGGTCCAACTATGGACAGGGGAGCTCACGCGAACACGCGGCTCTAGCCCCCTATCATCTGGGAATGCGGGCCGCGCTGGCTGTGAGCTACGCGCGAATCCACTGGCAGAACCTCGTCAACTTCGGAATCGTTCCCCTCGAGTTCGCCGAGCGGGCCGACTACGATGCGATCGATCAGGGTGATAGCCTCGAACTCCCTGATGTCCGCGCGGAGATGCAGGACGGCTCTAAGGTCACTGTGCGCAACGTCACCCAGAACACCAGATTCGTGGCTGAGCACAGCCTGAGCCCGCGACAGGTCGAGATCGTATTGCAAGGCGGACTAATTGAGGACTACAAGAATTGACGCGGTGATCATCAAGGGGACTACGACTCTCGGTTTTCACACACTCCCCAGTGTGACGCGAGAACCTGGCTGAAGAGTACTGGGATTTTCGTTTCCTACCGCCACTGGCTTTCGACTCTCGCCCGATACCGAAGATACCGAAGGGCGATGACGCTCGTGTTCGCGATCGACTGAATGACGTGAGGTGGATACTCGTCGCGAGCGTCCTAGATGTTCTGCTCACTCTCGGCCAGGTGAGTCAGTGCCGTGTCGATTACATCGGCCATCAGTGAATCGTCCTCCGGGTCGTCGGCCACTATTGCGCTCGCCTCCTCAAGCAGCTGCTCGCGTTCATCGCTGAGTCTGAAGGTCGTCCGTTTCGTTGGCATATATACTGATGTGCATACGGGGGGTGCGAACCCGTCGATCCCGAGCACCTAGAACGGGTGTTCCTGATAAAGGCGGGTCGGGACGGCGCCGCGATCGGGCCGACAGCGCCCACGATCGACGTCAATGTATGCACACTTGGGGGACGGTGACGACGTCGAGCGTGCATAGATTCGATCGACTGCATACATCGAGGTCTGACCCCGGGCGGTTGTGTCGAGAATTGGGTTCTAGTAGGTTTGAGAATGAATATGCTTCTTCGAGTACTTATCCGCTGCCGCCGGTCTCTGGAAAAGATTGATCGTAATCCACGGAAGAATTAACTGGTGAGAAAAGAGTGGAGTGTTGTAATGTGGGAAGAGTTGCTCCCTCTGATTCGTGATTTAGGAGCTCTTCTTATCGGAGCTGGCCTAATTGGATATATTGCGAGACATGCCATTACCACCTACTTCAACAAGCAAGAGCAGGATTTCCAGGGCGAGATCGATAAGGAGGTCCAGCGATTTCAGAACGAGCTCAATAAGGAGTTGCAACGGGTTCAGACCGAGCTTGAGAAGGAGCAAATTGTTTATTCTGGTTTAGTGGAGACTCGTGCCGAGATTGTAAGTGAGTTCTACGCGGAGATGAATGAGTTTGACGAGGATATGCGGGACATGGTAAATCCGCTTATCCAGAAAGGGGATGAGCCACGGCAGGAGAAGATTGAGCGGGCTGCTGAATCTGCTGAAGAGTTCCGACGGTTCTATCGAAAGAATAAAATCTATTTTCCGTCTGACGTGTGTGAAACGATGGAGAAGCTTTTAGAGGAGTATCGGGATATGTTTCATCAGTTTTCGATTCTGCGCTTGCACGAGGAGGATTCTCCTGTAGATGTTGAGAAAAGGTTGGATAAGTGGTTGGAGAATTGGAAGGCGTTGACTGAGGATGATATTCCGGAGTTGCGTGGTGAGTTGGAGAGTCATTTCCGGGACTTGCTTGGTGTGGAGACAGCTGACTGAGCTGGTGTTGTTGTCGGGCTCTGTTAAATCGCCATAGGGCGGTGGAATTCACTGTTTCACAATCCGCTTGATGTTATAGACGACAGTGCCAGTAAAAGCTTTGCAGCGGCACGATGTCCGGATAAAAAAGCCATTTGAGGGCCTTCATGTGCCACCATATTCCTCTTCTCATCTAACTCTTCGTAGGCATCCGTGATATGGGTCCAAACTATCGGTTCGTGCTGCAGATCGCGTACCGCTAACGCTCTGTCCACGATCTCCGATTTTCACCGCGTCCGGCCTGAGTCAGATTCTCTGTCCCTCTCCAGAACACGAAAAGCGATTGGCAGGAGTTGACGCGATTATCCCGTCCTGATAAGCGAACAAAGCTGCGATCAGCGAATCATCTCCAGACTCTTCATTCTCAGGATCGAAATCCTCGATTGATAGATCTGGTAAATCCGCTACCCATCCGTCTTTAGCTACTTGACTTCGCACGTTAGATGAACATGCCGTCCATCTGTCTTTAGTTAGCCCTCACACCTCGGTTGCGTAGCGGTAGCGAGCGTCTCTTGGAGGATCGATCATTCCTGGTGAATCTTCTGCGCGTCTTCGATCAATCGGTCCAACAGCGGCGGTGGCTCTCGCCACACAGAGGTGTCGCACAAGACAAACTGACGCCGTATCTCAGCGCCTTCCAGCTCCGCCGACGTCTCCTTCGAAAACCCGGTCGAGAAGCACTCGCAGAAATCGTTCGAGCCGTACTCTAACTCGCCAATAATGTGTTTCCTATGAGCGTACGAACAAATCGGAATACCGACCGAGGGCGGAGGGACACCGGCGCAGAGACTGGTTAAGGGATAGAACAAAGTATCCTGTCTAAGAAAGAACCCAATACCCTTGCCGACTAATCAGCACTCTCTCTTCGACGCGGACCTAGTGGACGAGTACTTACAGCAACAGGAAGTCGAACATCCGATCGAGACCGACGATATAGTTGATGCCGTGGAAGGCTGGACAGGTACGAGCACGTCGCTCACCGAGCGCAACCTGCAGCAATCGTTCATAAGTGACATTTTCTCAGATGTACTCGGATATCGGCGACCGCGCGGTAGTGCTGGTGAATTCCAACTCCTCCCCGAATCCCTCTCTGAAGGCGGTGAAGGGTTTCCCGACGTGCTTCTCGGGCACTTCGAACAGGACGACGGAGAACTCACTGAAGACGTTCGGAAGGTCGTAGGTGAGCTGAAAGACCCGGGGACAGACCTCGATAAGGTCGATCCGTCACGCCTCAAATCCCCGGTCGAGCAAGCGTTCGAGTACGCGATCACGAACGGCCTGTCCGTCCGGTGGGTAGTCGCGTCGAACATGGAGGTGGTTCGACTGTACCACCACGGGTCGATTGACCACTACGAGGAGTGGGAGATCGACGAGTTCCTTGACGCTGAGGGTGAGCTGACCGAAACATTCTGGCGGTTCTACTTCATTATGCACCGCCGGTTCCTCATCGGTGAGGACGCTGATTCGAATATAGAGGACCTTATGGCGCAGAATCTCTCCGAGCGGTTGGATCTCACCGAGGACTTCTACCAGTTTTACCGCGAAGCGGTCGAGGACGTGTACGAGGAAATTATCAACGTCGACGAAGAACTCGCTGAATCCAGCGACGGGCAACTCGCCGCGATTCAAGCCGCACAGACGTTCATACACCGTGGTCTTGTGATTTGCTTCTTCTCCGACCACCCCAGTGGACTACTCCCCGACGAGTTATTGGAAGATGTCGTCGAGACCGGTCGGAACTTGCCGACGCTTGCCGACCAGAAAATCTACCCGCTCATACAGGACCTGTTCCGCGTCATCGACACTGGGAGCCCCGACGAGTACCCGTACGACATCTTCGGGTACGACGGCGGGTTGTTTGAGGAGGACGAAGTTCTGCAGTCCGTGACGCTCCCGGACGAGTTGTTCACCCGAGAATACGATATCGGTGATACAACGATTGACGGCGTGTATGGATTCTACGAGTACGATTTCCATTCTGATTTGAATGAGCACGTTCTTGGTCGTATCTTCGAGGAGTCAGTCGGTGACATAGAGCAGGTACGGGCGAACCTCGCAGAGGGTGACAGTAACCCGTTCAGCGGCGACCGCGGGGATTATGGCCTGTACTTCACGCGGGAAGGGCTAACCGAGTTCGTCGCAGAGCACGCGATTCAGGACCTCTTGCAGGACAAGCGCGTGAAGATTCGGGCCGATTTAGATCTTGAGAATAGTGAGATTGAGATGGAGAACCCCGACAAGGAATTCCTTGAAGCCTACCTGAAAGAAATCGTCAACATCCGAATTGCGGACATCGCATGTGGATCCGGAGCGTTCTTGGTGTCTTGTTTCAACCATCTTAGTCGTGAGGCGCGGCGAGTGCACGAGAAGCTCCGATCTGCGAAGGTAGCGGCAGCCGGTTCGGATGGGCCAGTACAGGTACTGCTCGAATCGTTCGAGAAGCGGGAAATCGAGATTCTCGACAAATGCCTGCACGGGAACGACCTGCTACAAGAAGCAATTGAAATATCGAAACTGTCTGTGTGGTTACGTAGCGCTCGGAAAAACACGTCGCTGGGTATGCTCACCGGAAATTTCGCGTCACAGGACGCACTCGCCGGTGAAATCCAGTTCGAGGACCTGGATGAAACGGCCGGGTTCGGCGAGTTCGACCTGATAATCGGGAATCCGCCGTGGGGTGGCCAAGTAAGCCCTGAAGCGGCCGACTGGGTTAACGGCGAGTTCGGGGACGAGTTCGACGTCGAGAACATGGACACGTACGAGTTGTTCATCCTCACCGCGTGCAAGTACCTTGACGACGGTGGCCGGTTAGCGTACGTTCTCCCGAAAACCCTGCTTCGGTCCGAGAAGGCTGAGATCCGGCAGCACCTCCTCGATAACTACGAATTCGAACGATTTCACATCATGGGTGCAGACTGGTTCGGAAGCGATATCCGCATGTCCACCGTGACGATGCAGTTTAAGAAAACTGCGCCGGGCGACGGGAACACGTTCCGGTCGATGACGCTCGTCGATGAAGACCGTCGGAAAGCGATTGAAGGTGAGCTGAGCTTGTCGCAACTAGAGTCGGCGTACGCGTTCGATATCCCGCAGAGCCGGTGTATCGTGTCTGGGGAGATTGAGCCGTTCCGGTACGTTGAGGACGACGAACTCCTCGAAACAATGGAAGACAATTCGATACCGATCGGTGCGTTCTGTGAGTCGCACCGTGGTGTCGAGTTGAACAAGGCCGGGCACGTCATCAAGTGCCCGGCGTGCGGGAAGTGGATTGCACCGCCGCGCGGCCGGGATCCGGATACGGAGAAGACGTGCAATTACTGCGCCGTCAAATTTGAGTACCAGGATCGAGTGGCCGAAAAGTACCTGATTAGCGACGACCCAACGAACGGTGACGTGCCGTACATGGACGGTGATTCATTTGATGCGCGGTACGACGAGTTGGAGTTGAAGGGCCTCGACTTAGGGTTCGACGGCGTCAATTACAAGGATCAGTCCGTGTACGACGGTGATAAGCTGTTCATCAGGGAAGCCGGAGTCGGGTTGTCGGTCGCGTTCCACGACGATACGGTGTATTGCCCGCGATCAGTGTACGTGTACAAGATTCGTGAGGATCAGGGCGATATGCTGGACTGGTACGTGGACGTCGATCTTGACGACCATAACGAGGAGTACGAAGGCAAGTGGACCGACCCAGAGAACGTCCCGAGTGGACTTGACACGACGACATACCACAAGTTTCTACTCGGACTGATGAACTCCCGTGTACTACATTATTATATGTTCAAACGATCAGGGGAAATCGACGCCGCGGAAGCGTTCGCTAACATGCGACAAACGGACATCAGGAAACTTCCGGTTCCAGTGGCGAAACTCTCCGAAGAGGACGGGCGTGAGACTGCAGAAGAGATCGCTGATTGCGTCGATACGATGCTTGATGACAGTCAGTTAGGTGGCACTACAGACTGGGAGATTGATCGGCTTCTGATGGGGTTGTATGGCCTGGATCCGGGAAAACTCGTGTATATCAACTCGCAGATGGGGCTCGGCGCGTATCACAAGAAGATGCAGGAGCTATACCCAGATGGGAAGCCGCCGGCACCGGAGCGGAAGCAGGACGTGACGCTGAATGTGGACGCCGCGGAAGCTGCCGAAGCGGACGACTAACGCGGGACGAGATCCATGTGCCGGAACTGAACAGGGAGTACGTCACCAGTCTCAGCGGCGCGTACACGGTATGCGAACCGGTCTAACTCGCGCCCGGTCTCTTGGTCTAAATCATCAGAACCGGCCTATAACGACGCACGAGACGCCGTAGAAGCGATTACTGCTCTTCAAGAGTCCAGTTTGCTTTACCACCACAGGAACATTTGAAGGCTACCTCATCAAATCCATCTTCGACTAAGGATAGACAGGAGTTACAGTTACTACACCAGAACAGGTCGTAGAGTTCTTTGAAAGCGTCGACGACTGGCCGGAGTTCTGCTACGGAGAACGTGGCCCATTCGTTCTCATTGAAGTGTACGTTGGGATTGACTGCGCCCATCTCCCTATCGAAATTGGAATACACATCGCTTCGCTTATTATCCAGCTCATTGATATCTGAGATGTCGTTCCCCCAGGAATTACCGGCACGCTTCGCTTGCTTGAGTAGTTCCTTGTACCGTGACATTCCCGGTCCTGCAAAGTCACCCAGCGTCCAACGAGAATCCGATTTGAATCGCACTTCCGCCCCAAACTGGTGGCATGCTTCACGAAGGAACCACTCCGCAGTATGCCTAAGGCGGGATGATGCTGCCTGGACATCACCCTCGTCCATGAGTTCTTCAATACGGTCCCATTCATCGCCGGAACGGCCGAGTATCTGGGGACCGTCTTCAAGAGACCAGTTCGAGAACTTGATCGTACTTTTCCGGGAAAGCACGCCGACCGTTTTCAGGTGACGGTACCAGAGTTCATCGTGTGTAGTAATCAGTATCTGGAAGTTTGAGGAGATCTCATCTTTCAAGAGATTTGCGAGAGGCCGTCTATGCTCAGCATCTACGGACATTACGACGTCGTCAAGCATTATCAGGGGGAGTTCGCCGCCTTCCAAGTAATCACATAATGCGAGGTAGAGGCAGAGACCCATACTATCTTGATGGCCTTCGCTGTGTAGTGCGTGAGGCGGATACTTGCCCCGACCGTGGAATCCGACTTGGATATCTAACCCGGTTTCAGTTGGACTTATTTCAGGCGAAAACTCTTCCTCCTCTCCGTGTATCGTCTTGTAATATTCCTCAAACTTCTCCGTGATGGCTTCATAGGTCTTGTTAAGGACGTTGTCACGTGCGTTGATGAACTCCTTCTGAACTTCGTCCATTTGATCGGCGGCTTCTCGGTATTTCTCTGCCACCTCTCCCAGTTCCAAGATCTCTTGGTAGTTCTCGTAGGCCGAGTTCAGAACGTCCCAGGCATCCTGGAGTGCGTCGAGTTCGGGCAGTTCCTTTGCTCTACTCGTTAAATCCGAGATATAGTCTACAGCGTCATCAGGACAGAGAACCTTCTTTCTCTCGTCTCTAGTGGACTCCTCGTGGGGAAGTTCGTCGATAATACCATCCTCCAGCTCCTCTTCGTACGTTTTAAGTTCGCCAAGAAAGCTATCGAGATCCTCTGTATCAAAGTCCTCGTGTTGGTCTAAAACATTTACAAGTGATTCTACCGCGGTTCGGATCTCGGTTAGTAGGGAAAGAGCGTCCTGCCGAAGACCATCTAACTCTTCCATCTTCTCGTTAGCCTTGGATGCTTTTTCCTCTCGCTCGGCTAGAAGTGTTTCCAGATCATCCGCATCCCAGTCTGTAAGGCAGAGAGGGCAGCGGTCAGCGTCTTCATCAAGGAACTGTCTACCGTCCTGGATCAATTCTAAGACGTCTAATGCCCGTAGTGCTTCCTTGTCAGAGCGTACAGCCACTGTTTTCTCTCTAAGCTCGGAATCTACCTCAAGGAAACCTTCAACCTCGTTCTCGAACCACTCCTTGATTTTTTCTAATAGCTCCCTGGTCTGCTTCGACTGTATCGGACTAGCGCTGGCCCGATCTGTCGGTGATTCTAACTCGCTTCGGAATGGTGTATCTGGATCTAGTTCTGCTAGGGGATCGCCGTCTAACTCCCCTCTCAACTCGTTAACTTTCTCCCGAACATCGTCTAAGTCGGATGCCTCTTCCTCAAAAAGCTCAAACAAGCGCCGTTGGCTACTTTCGTATTCCCTTTCTTTCCGGTCTGCCTCAGAATCCAAATTGTCCGCTGCGCCTTGGAGCTCCAACCGTTTCTCCTTGATATCGCTTAATTTGAGAAGGGTTCGAAGCTGCTCAGACCGGTTCTGTTTCCGGGAGACAATGAAATTAAGTATCTCATTTCGAGATAGCAGATGTTGGCCTCTCTCCGCAGCGCCCATAAGAAGCTCAAGGGAGTCAGGAAGATCACCATCGTAGTCTAACGAGTTGTCATTGACTGTCCGCTTCAACGTGGTTTGCTCGGAGCCGTTCGAGAACGTGATCTCCACCCACGACTCTTCAGGCTTGCTGTCTACATGCGGGCCGTGATCATCAATTGAAATATCGCCAGTTCCCTCCCCAGTCATTCGCTGAACCTCCCCGGTGAGAAGAAAATCGACTGCATCCATGACGGAGCTTTTCCCTGCCCCATTCGGCCCAATTAGACCGATGTTCTCGCCTTCTGGCTGTTTCTTAAGCTCATGAATCCCTCGAAAATTGTGGATCTTGAGTTCCTTAATCTCCATCTTCACTCACCGCCTCTAATGCCAAATCTGCAATTTGATCTCGGCCTCCGAAATCACCTTCATCGGAGAGGTCAGATATAGCACTCGAAACCTCCTCCGTAACCTCATCGGACGACTCTAAATTGTCGAGGAACTTGCTTACGATGTTATCCTCAAGCGATTGCGAGTCATCCGTCATATACAACCCTAGTCTGACCTGAATGTCATAAAACTACGCCAAAGTGAGTACATCAGTCATCGACTACAATCAAGCCAGATACGACGTCACCGCCGTCATGCAGCTCAAAGTCGAAGGAGACACACTCGGAGAAATCACCGACTCGCTCAAAAACTACCAGCAAAGGATCTCCATCTGTCTTGCTATTCACGCACGGCGTCGTACTGCACGCTCGATCTGACTCTTCGGGAGCCACTCTTCTGAAAGCCTAACGGCGTCCTCCCGCTGGTCGAACGATTCACGGTTATCCTCCAGCCGATCTTCAAGCCATTCTCGACGAGAGTCATCGTCGCCAGCGTTCTTGATACCCTCCTCGAGTTGGTGGATTCGATGGGCGACCTTCTGCAATGATGACGCGTCCGCTGCATTACCAAATCGAATCGCGTCATCGGTGTCACGAGTGATCCGGCCAACGAACGCCGTCGGGACTGCCCCATCGATGAACCCGACCTTCTGTTCGGCGAGCCACTCGGGGAGGTGCACCAAGAGCTCGTCATCCTCGAGTTCACCAAGGAGGTGCCAGACCTGCTGTGTCGCGACGTCGTCATCCTTCCAGTCCGCAGTGAACTGGTCGTAATCGCGGTATTCGTGGATCTCCAACTCGGTCATGCTTGTGAACACACGGTGGAGCGCCAAGAGTTGCTCCCAGTCGGCGGTACTCCCGCTGTATGCACTTCTCCTAACCGAGAGATGTTTTTGCATCGAGGGCACGACAGCAATGAGTTTCATTCCGATGGGCGGGGGTGGCGACGAGCGTGGAACCCTAGAGACCAGACTCATTAGAACACCAGCCACCTATCGCCAGTCGGTTGTATCGATAGAAACAGGAGTCTGGTACTCCAACCATCCGTCTGAGTACGAATCGACTATGCGAACGAAGTGTGTCCCATTCTCGAGGTGGCGGTACTCCGAGTCGACGGGTTCCATACCGAAATTTCGGGGCAAAACGGCTTATATCTCTGCATAGGCGGGAATTGACGACGTTCTATAATGCAGGTGAAAGGCAACCGACTCAAATGGCGAATCGACCAATCCCACGAAAACCGTAATGTCTTTTAATACTCTGCAATGAGGAGGTAGGTCGAGCCCTTGTGAAGCGAGTGAATTCACATGTAGTAATAATAGTGTGTCTCAAGGTTGACGTCGGAGGCTTCGGGTTCTGCCAGAATGTCGCTCACTGCATCTGCGATACCGATTGTGACCGGGATTCGCTTACAGAAGTCAGAACTGTTCCAGTCGAGCTTTGTGAAAGCTAGAACCTCATCGCAAATCCGGGTATAGTCACCTGTGTAGTACTCTGTGTGCGGCCGGATGACGATCGGATTTGGCGTCCCCGGGTCATTGTACACCGAATGTTCAGGCACGTACCCTTTTGTGTAGAGATAGTACTCCTTCTCGCCTGGAGGGATAGCTAAGGTGCCTCGAAGCGCTGGGTGATCACCAGACGGGGGAAAAATGCGAAGAGGATGCTTCTTTCGAATGGTGACAAAGTCCTTCTCTGGGACGTCCTCTGCCCCGTCATGGAAGCCACGCGCTTCTTCGTCCAAGAAGTTCGACGACTTATGGAGCACCAGTCGCCGCGGCCGCTCATCCATGTGGCTCCCGTAGTTCTCTAAGATGTCCTCCACCAGGGTCTTCGCATCTTCATACGACAAGTGCGTCTGCGGTTCATCACTCGCAATATCCTCTACAGGATCGCCACGAATTACAAAATGCCGGCCATCTGGGATGAAGACCTGCGCTACTGAAGCCCGCATCTCTGGATCCTCACCGCGCTCTTTGAAAAACGAAATCCCCGCGTAACAAGTCTGATTCCGGAGCTTCCCAAGCTTCCACGGACGCCCGCGACGGGCTTTATACAACATCCCGACCGCGACGTTCCACGCGACTTCGGACCGCTCCTGAACGTCACGCGTGTCCCGAAGCACTTCCGGCGACATGAGTTGCGTCGGGGTATGCTTCTCCATCCCCGCGATCTTGAGTCGGCTCCGGAAGTTCCCGTTTTCAGTGCGAATTTTAGTTGTGTCTGTGTTCGGGTCCGAACAGGCCTTTACGATGCGCTCAGGAATCGTGACGAAGATTACGTCGGGCGATGGCGTCGTGTTGCAGATACTCTGAATCTGGTATTTGATGTGCTTAAACGCGAACTCAGCTCGCTCATCTCGCCCGCGTACATCCTCTAGCGCCTCCATCTTGTCATCACGAATCCGGCCCTTCCATTGCTCCACAAGCTGGTAGTCAAATCCTAGACGAGAATTGACACCAAGCCCCGGGAACGGTGGTTTCCAGCGCTTTCGCTTCTGCCGGCTCTCAATCCCACCGCGCATCGCCCGCAGTAGCCCTTCCATCATGCTGATTGAACGGCTATCGCCGACGATGCCGACATTCACAACTTCAGCAACGTCCTCCGTGGACCGCGGGCATGGACCATGTTCCAATATTCCAGCACGCGGGTCTTTCTTCTCCCTGCCGCCCGCGAATACGAGACTCGGTTCCTCGAGTCGTTCCAACTGGAACTGGTCACCTGTCATCAGTTAGTTCACCTCCATAAGCTCGTCCCGTTCCTCGCTATTCTTCGGAGGCCGCATCGAGAGATGCAGTTCTTGTGGACGTTTGAACACCATCCACTGAGAGGCGTCCATTTGGGCTAATTCCTCACCGACGAGCTTTTCGTCATCACCCTGCCCCATGCGGAGATACTGTCGCCACTGTCGAAATTGCGCTCGTCGATTTGGCGTCTTCCCGTAATTGTTCTTCCCGAGGCTGTTATGAAGGTCGTCTGCGGCATCACCCTCGATTACTGAATCGCCTCTGCCCTCCGCTGTGAACAACCAGCCTGTCGAAATAAACGCGTACCCGTGGCGACCGTACAATTTGACCTCAGGATGACCATATCTATGCCCGATTCCTCGTCCCATATCCCGTGTAACCGTGTAGCCCTCTACTTTCTCGGTTTGCGCATCGTCCGGATCGATGATTTCCCCCGTGAGAGTCTTTTGGACATGTCCACCCTCCGGGAGAGGGAGGATGAGTTTGAATGTCCCATTATGGCGCACTGCCCGGCATTCCTCGTGCAGCTGAGTCCCACGCCAAACCAGTTGTTTGTTCAACAACCCGGTGACAATTCGTCGGTCAGAGGCGGCCCCGTCCTCGAAGGCCCACGTTTCGAACTTGTGCTCAATGCTGTCGTCTACCTTGAGAAGCGGTTCTAGTTCCGCCGGCAAGTTTTCCGGACCCACTAGGCTGTACGCACTGGTCCCCTCAATCCAAAGAGGAAAATACCGGGGAACAGCGTCAAACACGTCGTTTAGTCCAGTTTCCAGGCTCTGAATTTCCCAGACACTGTCCGGATACGCTCTGATCTTGAAGAAGTTCGGGAGATAATCAGTCGGTTCGTACTTGGGCTCGTTTTCCTGGATGTAGAACTCCCACTTCTTTTCAGCACGATCGGTCTTTGTATTCTCCCGAAGCAGTTCTTGGAGACGACCAGATGTGGCCTTTTTCAGCGCGACAATCTCGATAAACTCTCGAAAGTCTTCGACGTTCAGTTCATCAAATTTCTCAGCTTCCTCCTCGGTGAGATTGTGTTTCTCAGTGATCTCGTCGAAGTAGTCCTCCACCTTGTCCTCACGGCGAATTCGCCCGTCGAAAACGTGCCGCCACCGATCTGGGTTCGAATACTCGGGCGCGAAAATGTACCACTCAAACTCTTCATCGCCGAAACGGAAATCTAAGCAGTGACGAGCCACCTCGGTTACGAATGACTTGCTCCCAATTCTGGCCTTGGTATTTTTCGTCTCAACTCGGAACACCTTCTCCTCATTGTGCGCCGGTCGTGTGAGACGAATGTCTTTTGTGCCCGAATAGGGCTCACCTTGCCGAAGAAATTCGCCCGACTCCAAGTATTCTTCTACGACTTGGCGATAGACCTCTCCGCGGTGATGGCTCGCCTCACCTTGTCCCTCAAGATCCTCCCATGACACAGTGAATAGGACTACGAAAGTATATGAGAAAAAACCTCCGTATAAATCGACATTCTCGGGCGAGGTTATTTACAACACCTCTACTTTGTTTTGACAAGATGCTCCTATGAGTCCCCAACTATCGTTGGAAGAAATCACCGCAATACTGCTTAACGAACACCAATCAACGTATTCTGGATCAATTCCACCGAAAGCGTTCAACAAGATCCTCTACTTTGCCGCGAAGGAACTCGAGGACGAGAACGTCACCGCTGATATCCCGTACTTTTGGTACATGTATGGGGCAGAGGTGAAGACCGCAAATACAGGTATTCGTACTATTTCTACGGGTAGTGGACAACGGATCCGATGTGACACTGGCATTGAGGATATTCAGGCATCTCATGGGACAATTCGGAAAGCGAGGAAGGCGGTGTCACGGAGCCTCGACAAGTACTATAGCAATAATCTGGAAGGCATCACTGACGAAATGTACGAAGAGGCTCCGTACGACGTACAACGGATCTATCGTGAGTTAGATACGCAAATCGAGGTTGCCGCTGACTCAAACCAAGCCACTCTATTTGGAGATAATAATCGAAAACAGATCCGGCGGAATCTTCTGTTATTCGTTCAAGCGTTCCCGACAGCCGACTTCCCTGCCTACGAAGACGATCTGATGATCTGGTATCGGGTGATGCGAGCTGAATTAAATGACGATGACTTCAATGCGGAAAAGATTGATCGACTTGCGACGAAGTTCTGGCGGTTGTTTTGCTTGGAGTTAGCCTCCCGTGAGAATAATGGCGTTTCTAGGGACGAGATTGAGGTGGAGCGGAATATCTTCGATATAGAAGCCGAAAAAAAGACGATGCGGGCCGATCTTTTGGAACGAGAGCGAACCAATGCTCGCCAGAATGCTCGGAACACGGAAACTGCCTTGAAAGCGGGAGAAGCTTTCATCGTACCATTCCTTGACATCGAGGTAACCGGGTGAACCATGGCGCGATATTTCTTGGATAACGGTCTATTGATCGGGCTCACCTTCCTACACGATGCCTGGAGGGACGAAGCCGAGCGGCTCTTCGACACCGAAAACGCGCTCTTCGTCAATGAGGCCGTCATCTACGACTACTGTAACCGGACTCGGGAGAATTCGTTGGAAGAGGCGGACGTTGATTGGGATACGGAAGAGGGCGTCTTTGGAAAGAAGCTCTCCCCGATTCGTGCCGCCCAATTCAATCTAGACTTAAAAATGGAGTCGCTCACTGATGACGAGTTGGATTTAGAGACGCTTGTGGACTCGTTTTTGGTGGAAAGCCAGGTGAAGAAGAAGACGGATCCGAATCTCATTGAGGAATACATCCGTCCACGGATTCGAGGCTTTCTGGAAGAGGAAGTTGATGAGCGACCGATCACCACGGAGATCGCCGCTGAAGTGATGGAAACCCTGTGCGATACGATTCAAACCCAGGCACGGGAAAAACGCGAGGCAATTCGCAAACGAGTACGCGAAAAAGACGTGAGGGAGGAGCAATGGCAACAGTATACTGATCATCTCGAATTTGTTGATGGATACGTTGACATGGTGATTCTCTCGAGTGTAGCGTGGTTGAGCGACAGGGACTTCCTTCAGCGAATCGTGACAAGCGACGCTTCCGATATGTACAACGATAGAGATCGGATTCGGGCGAGCGTCGGCATCAACGTCGTATTCATCAAAGACGAGTTCGCCAAGCCGTCAGAGACCGCGTATTAACGCATCGGTCTAACCACTGCTTTGTTTCTATCAGAAATTCGGAATTGTCGTGCTTGCTCTTGATGTGAGAGAGTGTCATCTCTGATGGTACGGATTTTTGAGTGTGGAATAACTCAGTCGCGTGTACCGCTCGACATCGACGATGCCTTCTTACAAGAATCAACATTATGTCCCCGAATCTTATCTCAAAGGTTGGTCAGACGATAAAGAGCTTCCAATCTATTTGATTGAACCGGAGCGAGAAATCCCGTCAGAACCAATCTCCCGTCTTTGTTCCCGATCCTACTTCAACAGTGAGGAGACCTTTATCGAACCAGTTCTCGGAAAACTCGAAGGCGCGCATGCTGACGCTTTCAATTCTCTTCGTACCGGCGAGTCACTCCGATCTCTTTCGGTCGGTGGACAGCGCCTTCTTCTCTCCTTTGTATTCACGCAACGACAGCGCACTCGTTTGATGCGCGATGAAATCCGCGCTTCTTCGGAAGACTACTTCCGCGAGGGTATTCGTGAGGACGTCGCCGAAGCTGGCTACGACCCGGACCAATACACTGATCTTGAAGACGCCCAGTTCAAGCGAACCGTACAGCGCTCGCATCACTTCATGATGATGCATGGTATCCTCGCCCCGATCGGGATGCATGAACTCGCCTGTGTGGTGTTAGAAAATGAGACAGACATAAACTTCATTACATCGGAAGCGCCGGTCGTCTTTGCAAACCCCCGGTTCAAAGAAGACCGCGAATTGGCATATGCTGGAATGGCTAATGCTGGTCTACAAGTCTATTGTCCTCTCTCGCCGCAGTTATGCCTCCTGTTCTACGACCCGCGAACGTATTTCGTGGAAGCGAACCGTGACTGGCACGTCTCGTTGACTCGTAGCCGCGACATTAGAGAATTAAATCTCCTCCAGGTGCTCAATACGGATTCGTTCGTGCTCTATGAAACACCGGGACAGGAGACAATGATGGCAGAATTAGTAGATGAAGCACGCGACTTCGAGAACTGGCAGATGGTCTCACAACCCTTCCCGGATCGCACCAAGACGGACTCGGAGTATCCTTATGAACCACCGCATCAGCTCCATGATTTGACGCCAACTCCAAAGGCAGTCTCCATTCGGACCGGTGTAGAGTTTCATCAGCGAGAGCAAGCTTTTGAGCGCCAGCGGTACGTGGTCTGGCGACTCTTAGAACGCACGGAGACCACTGAAGAAGCACTTCTCCAAGCAGTCGTATTCATGCTCAACGACGCTGGAAAAGAGTTCGGAATTGCTGAGTCATAGAGTACATATCAGACCATGACTAGAAGAAATATCCGTATGTGGCGGGTTCAGATGACAGGGACGACCCAGTGATTGTTCAGTGTCTGGGAAAATGAGACCATTTCCAATCAACTGCTGTATCGCGATTCAGTACTGTTCTTCGAGTATGTCGATCAACTCTTGGGCCGTCTGACTGATACGGCCGAGTCGGCTGGTGATCTCTTCAGTATTGTCACCGCTCCACGCCGCGAGGTAGAACGCCGACCCACTCATGTCCAACTCGAAATAGCGCCCGACCACGTAGGCGACGGCTTCGGCTTCGACTTCACGTTTCGACCGTTCAGTGTCGTCTTCGACCTCGAAGTGAAGAAGTGCGTGGGCGTACTCGTGAATGAGCGTGCTCGCGAGATCGGCCCGGCTCTTTCGATCTTTCACTTCAACTTTCGGCCGCATTGTCATCATACTCCGGCGTTTGCAGACTCCCTTCGCTTCCCCGTGGCTCCACTCGTCTGGAGGGACGATCCGAGTCTCGACCCCCAGCGAATCTGCACTCTCGAGGAGAGCCGGGACCAGCTCACCGGGGTCACCAGTCGCCTCGGTCTCGAGATCGGGCAGCGGCTCGCCTTCCGTTTGGGAAATATCGAACACAGAGGCGGGTCGAAATCCGACGAGGCCTTTCGACCACTCTTCGGGCGGTGTCTCATTGTACTCACAGTCGCTGTTGTCGTGATAACTCGGCGAGTTTTCGCATTCGGGACACTGCTTGGTGATGATCGGTGCCCAGATCCAGATCGCTCTCTCGCCTTCCTGGACATACCGGTCGAACTCGTTTCGCCACGTGTTGTACCCAGCAACGCGACTTGCCTCGGGACACTGGAGCTTGATCAACAGCGTATTGCGGTGGGAGTAGTCGTGGAAGCGACTCTGGACGTCGAGCCACTCTTGGAATTCCTCGCTGGCCGCCGCCTCGTCGACGTCGTTCGCAAGGTCTTCGACCCATTGTTCGATCGTGCTGTTCATCTCGTCGCTTCGCGTCTCGGTCTCGTCGAACGATGCTGTCGACTCTGTATTCACAGACATTGGAATCACTCGTATTGACGCTCTCGCCTGCTCGAAAGCGCCTCACCCCTCTCAGGGGGACATCAACACCACGTCGGCACACACCGGATTTCAAGTGAAACCTGGCTCACTGGGGGAGGAAGACACTGCGTTCGTCGACGGCTTCCTCGAGGCGGTTCCGCGTTCGGTGCTCGAAGTAGCACTCGTGTGAGCAGTACCCTCGAACGTCACCAGTACCGTACTCGGCAACAATCGGGCCACGCTCAGCTGTCCAGACGTTCGCTGAACAGGCTGTACACGCCGATCGTTTGAGATCGCTCGGCGTCGGCCCCTCGTACTCAAGAGGCTCGCTGTCGCCGGACGGTCCCGTCTCGGGCCAGACGCCCTGTGCTTGCCAGAAGGCTTTGATCCGACCGAGGCTATGGCGCACGAGCTTCCGAACGGTGACGTGATCGGCGTCACGACCGCTGTCGTCCCAGCCGTCAGCGGTCCAGAACTCACCGAACTGCGCCCCACGATGCAGCCCGTTCCAATCGACGCCGACGATCTGAGCAGGCGGATCCCCAGTGAGCGTTGGCCGGGTGAGCTGCTCGATCGCATCAAGTTGTTTGTATGGACTGCCGCCGAGGAGGTGGACGCGCCGCCCGCGCCAGTCAGCGGGATCGGAGAACTCGTAAGCGAGGAGGTCTGCGGCTCCGCACGAATATCCCAGCGTGATATCGTCGGGAATGACGTCGAGTGCCTCTCGACACTTGGGGGCGATGATGATCTCAGTGTCGGGATACTCCTCTTGGAGCGTTCGGACGGCCTGGACGTATTCGTTGGCCTCTTCAGTGGAATATGCATCACCGATCACGCCGACGTCGGGTTCACACTCGCGAAAGCGCTCGATATAGCGCTTGAGGTCGGGATTGCGAAAGTCGTTATCGAGCATCCCCACCGAGAGCTCGAGATCGAGGTACTGGTCTTGCTGGTAGGAACAGTCCTCACGATAGCCAGTGAGAAACCCCATGTTCGCAGCGTCGACGGCGAACGGTGCACGGTGGAGGAAGGCGACGTAGTCTGCCTGTCGAGCGTGTTCGACCTCTGGAGCGATGTCGCCACTGCTTGTCGTGGGGTGTACTGATCGTGACATCGGTTAGTTCGCGGAGAGGACGGTAAGTTGCCGCTCAGTTACCCCACGAGCGAAATCGTCGCCGGCACGTGTGGGGTAACTCTGAGGGATCCAGTTCGACTCTCTCAGCACTCAGGAGAGTGACCAACACACCATGCCGTGTCGATCGGTTAGTGGGCGGCCCAGCCGAAGAAGAGCCAGACATCGCCGTGCTTGCCCTCGAGTCCGTGCTGTTCGCGATACCGTTTGGCGGCTTTCGTTCCAGAACAGTTGATCGCCCCGGCGGGACCACGCTTGCGCTGAATCCGCTGGTCCTCTTGATCGATTAGTTCACGAGCGACGGTCAGTTTTTGGCGGCCTTTGTGCTCGTGTTCGGGGATAACGGTGAAAGACGTCTTCTCGGCGATTGTTCCCGTGTAGCCGCTGTGGCCGTGCATGTGCTTGGCGTCCTCGACGGCACTGGTGAACGCCTCGTCGGCGGTCGTGCCGAACGCAAGCGTCTCGAAGGTGACAGCGCCCATCAGCGGGCCTCCATCTCCTGTTCGAGTTCGCGTTCGATCCGGGCCTCGTAGTAGCGATCCGGATCTGCAGGTGGTTCGGGCTCATCAGGTTCGCAATTCTCGGGATGGACACCCGGTGGAAGATTGTCGAACATCAGTATTCGCCTCTGCTCGTGGTCTGTACTGCCGTTGGTGGTCGATCGTTCATCTCTGAAACCCTCCACCCCTCTCGGGGGTCGATCAACACCTCCGGCGTCCGGAAGGCAATTTTATCAGCCAGCCCGTTATTATAATAATCCGTAATTTTTGTGTGCGTTAAGTTCCATCTTTGAGTATGGATAACCTCACTGGATTCCAGCGCGACCTGTTGTACGTGATCGCCAGCTTCGACCAGCCCTCGGGCCAAACCGTTAACGACGAAGTCCAGGAGTACTACGATTCCGAGATCCAGCACGGTCGTCTCTATCCAAATCTCGACACACTCGTTGATCACGAACTCGTCGAGAGGGGCGAGCTCGATCGCCGGACGAACTACTATGCACTCACTGAGGCCGGAAGCGACGCAATCCGAGAGCGCCGCGAGTGGGAAGACCAGTACGTCGACCTCTAAGTGGCAGCAACCACCCACCGGGACCCGAACATTGGTGAGGCCAGCGGCGGAAGAAATACGCATGACTGACGGCCTCTACGAGTGCCCGTCCCCCGACTGCACCTGGACGATCGAGGGGATCGCCGGGCTAGCCGAACACATCAACGAGAACCACCCCGGCGGGTTTACACGTGAGGACTGGCTCTCCTTCAGCAACCCTGACGCCGTGCAGTACGGGTCTGAAGTGGGAAGGTCACAGACGATCAGCGACGAGGAGACGGATGACGAGACAGACGAGGATTGAGGTTTTATACGAGGACGGGGGCGGGCCGGGCGAAAGCTCCCGACCACGATCTTGATCGCCGGGACGAGTTGCTGATCGCCGTACCGCTGAACTGGTATGCTCATGAGTTCGAGGAACCCCCCACGTCGGAAGCTTTGCGGATGAGGTCAGGAGGGCCGGGGTCAGCGGGGGCCGGTCGGCTAGAACTCCTCGGTGTCGGTCGCGACGTCGAGGATCTCGAGGTCGGTGAAATTGTGGAAGTGGCTCAGGCCGCTCTGCTCAGAGAGGTCGCCCTCAAAGCGGATCTCGACGTCGGCGAGGAGCTTGTGGACGGTGGCTTCAACGACCACATCGATGTCGGTGGTTTCACTGCCCCACTCTTCTTGGAGTTCCTCGACGCTGTCGTACTCCTCTGGATCATCGGGGTCGCGGTCGACGGCGACGGGGAAGCCCAGGAAGTCATCGGACGGGACGACCTCGATGGTCTCGCCGGCTGGAAGCGGGAGGTGAGCGGCCGCTGCGGCATCCTCTGCCGGCGGTTCCAGGAAGGTGTGCGCGTCGATCCCGTCCTCGACGTCGAACGGTTGGGCCAGGTCGTCGCCGGTGACAGAGACGTCGGCCAGGACGTCGGGGCCGGTGCCGTCGTTCTCGATGCGGAACGCCAGTCGGTGGGGATACTCCTCGAGAATAGCGACGCCGACGATCTCCGACGCAGGCTCGATAGTCAGGTCATGCTCGTGCTCGTCGTCGTCCGCGTCGATCGCGACGAGGGTCTGCTCCCCCGGCCGGTACATCCCGCGAACACTTCTGGTGCCGGTACCGTAGTCGATCAGCGGGACCGTCGTGCGGGTCTCGCCGGCCGCGAGGGTCGCGTGGCTCCCGAGTTCGCCGTCGTTAATGAGGTTCACCTCCCGGATGTCGGAGTCCTCCGTGAACTCGACGTCCAGGTCTAGGCCGTTCACGTCGGTCTCAACAAAAACGCCATCCGCGTCTTCGTCACCGGAGCCGACACAGCCGGCGAGGGTGGCCGTTGCGAGCGCCGTTCCAGCAGCGCCGAGGTACTGTCGGCGGTCCATATTCCACCCATCAGGTTCAAATGAAATAAACGTAACCTCAATGAGAACCCCTTGCGGTCTTATCCGTCGAGGAGTTCTCGTACGGTCGCTCCAGCTGGGCCGCCTGGCTCATAGGATACATCAATCCCCTCATGACGAATACTAATAGATGACGGACACGTTAATCCGAATTTCAGGTTCGTGTGTGGGTATCGTGGCGCCCAGCTTCGAGATCGATATACCGGCTCCGTCGACCTGTCTTCGGTGCCGAAGCCACCTCTGTCGGCAACCTAGCTCATGACAACCACTGATCGACGGTTGCCTGCGATTCGGGTGGGTCGACCGGACAGAGAAACCGCCACTTGTAGCGTTCGCGGATCGGTTTATCCTCGCGGTTCCCTGCTTGAGAGGGTGTTGTCCACCCGGTGCAGATCCACCCTTTGTCTCGCAACGCTCGAATCATCGCCCCGTCGTAGTCCGCACGAACGAACGTGAGCAGGTAGCGCACGTCGTCCTCACAGGCGGGGCTCTGGACGAATCGCTCTTGGCTTCGGGCGAGGGTCGCGCTCGCGAGATTCGCCATCCGAACGCCGAGACAGACTCGTGCCGCCTCGACGATCGTATCGCCAGGGACGACTGTCGTGGCTGCGACGTCGGTGTCGCTGACAGCGGGGATGATCCGCCGAGCAGTGGTTCGTAACTCGGGTGGCAATCGGTCGATGTCGGAGTCACTGATCGGCTCGGGAAAGAGGTTGCCGTCAGGTCCGAAGTGAAGTCGCTTTTTCGAGAGCAGCGGGTAACGGTACGTGATCGCGCCCATCAACTCGCTCCGGTAATAGAGGCCGTGATGGGCGAGATTCACCGACGGGAGGCTGTCCATATAGGCGTGGTGGGCGTCGTATATTGTGGCGGCTTGCTGGCGCGTGATCGGTTCTACACTCACCCGGTCGGCGAAGGACAATCCGAGTGGAGCGGTGAACGGTTCGCGCTCTCGATCACGGTGGATCGGACAGGAGCATCCTGATTCGTCTCCCGTCTCGAGGCAATGGTGGAACTGTTCGACCGAGTGCTGGCTGGTTGGTTCTGACATGAGTGAATCTCTCCGGAATCGGTATTTCGAGGACTCTCACCCGCGCTCGCACGGCTCTCAGAGTGCGTGAACAACACCAGCAGGACTGACGAGTAGCGGGAGTCTCGAACTATGGCCGGCAGTCCGTCTGCTGGTCCTCCAGTCGAGTTACCTGAGAGCGGCCCACAAAACCAGCCCGATCCCGACACCGCACAGAAGCAGTCCGATCGCGTGGATGAGCCCCGGCAGAACCCAGAACTGGTCGTGGAGCACTACGCTGACCAAGATCGTTTCCTCTCCAAGCATCGGAGAGAGCCACCTGAACTCTCCAAACGAGTTTCCTAGTGGCGAAAAGATGTGCCAGGCTACCAGCACGTCGCCGCCGATGTACTGGGCGACAATGGATCCTCCCAGTGCGGCCATCGAACCGATCACGATCAATATACACCCAACACAGAACGGGTAGGTGACGACATGCTCGAGATCATCTCGAACAACATCGAAGAGGGGAATTCCAGCCACTGAGGTCTCGTGTTCGGGTGTTCGACAGTTTCGAGGAAAACTGTTGTGGGCGTCAAATGGCAGATCAGTCCTCGATGGACGACTTTGCGTGGACCCCTCTCTCACCAATCAGTGAGCGAACGTTGCTCGTCAGAACCGCCGATCTCCGCCTCGTCTTGCCTGTGTTTGATGTTCTCAGCGTTATCGCTTAATGTGGTGGTGTCCTCCTCCTCGGCATCTGTCTCTGGGTCAGCGGTCGCTTTGGCGTAGTGGGGATCGTCGGGGAGCAGTTCGCGCGCTCGCTGGAACGCGGCGGCTCCGGTTTCGAACGACTCCCCACCGACAACTTCCGTGGGGAGTTCGATACTTGCCGTCTCGTCTCCAGTCGAGACTGCACGAAACACTTTGACCACGGTCCACACCCCGTTATCGATATGTATTTCCAGGAGGGGATACTCGGGACCGGATCTGGCTACGTCCGTCCTCGCTTCACCTTTCCAGACGATGAACGGTGCGTCTTTGGGCCGGAACTCGTCGGGACCCTCGCTCGTTCCAGTGTAACTCGAGTTCATTGATCTCACCCCCTGTGGGGACCGAAATCGACACCACTGCCGACCCTCACTGGGAAAGCGGGCAGACCGCTGGATCCTGAAATCTCTTGGTCTCTCGTTTCTCCCGCTTCTCAGAATCATACCGAAGCTTGTCTGGACTCGTTATTCTCATTGAGAGTGAAACATTTATATTGAACGTATTATAATCCCGAACCATGGACGATTTGACAGCCTTTCAACGTGACCTGTTGTTTGCCATTGCCAGTTTTGACAAACCCTCGGGTGAGACGGTCAGATCAGAGCTCAACACATACTACAGCCAGCAGATCAATCATGGGCGTCTCTATCCGAATCTCGATACACTCGCCGAGAAGGGTCTCGTCGAAAAAGGCGAACTCGACCGTCGAACCAACTACTACGCACTCAGCGACGCGGGAGAACAGGCAATCGGCAAGCACCGGGAATGGGAAGACCAGCATGCCGAGTTTTTGTAACACCGCAACTGACGGAGGCTGCAGGTTCGAGGAATTGAGTCTTCGATCGCTGTCTGCCATTGGCCCCGAAGTGCTTGCTCACGCTCTTCGAACTGGTCGACGCTCGTTTGGAGACCCTCATCCGTTCTCGCCTTCGGTTGGCTACTCGTCGATCGGTGTTGCGCCCAGTGTTTGCTGGGTGGGATCGACCGTTGGAGGGGCGTCCTCGTCCCCCTGTGTTGTTCGCAGGATTTTCTCTTTGTAGTCGAGATATTCGCGAGCGACTGCTTGCCAGTGGGGCAGCGGCGAGGGATCGACCCAGTAGTCGTAGGCAGTGGAGTCTGCACTCCACAGCCGATTCCTAACCTGCTCGTCTCGCAGTGCCTCAAGCTTCACTCCGAACGCGTGGAGTTTCGTCCTGGGAGGTGTGGCTTGATCGATGGCACGGATGATCTCGCGGATCTCGTCAGTCGCGTTCCGCCGGCAGACCGACCCGATTCCAACGTGTTCGGTGAGACAGCCCTCGCGTTCGAGCATCTCGACGTGACGAACGTACTCTTCAGGCTCCCATCCCTGGACGACGGTCACAGGCTCGGCGTCGATCCCCCGCTCGTCGGAGCGAACGAGGACCTCCGCAGCTGCTTCGACCGTGAGCCGCTGGTGGGTTTCGACGCTGCGTTCGTACTCGTCGAGGATGTCGGGTTCGCACGGGAAATCCTGCACTGCAAAGAGGTCGGCATCGACCTCCTCGACGTAATCAAGGTACGGGTCGGCACGTTCGTGGGTGCCTTCTGCGAGCATCAGGCTGTACCCACCTGAGTCGATGAATAGCGTCTCGATGCCGTCCCACGGTCGGTTGTTCTTCGTCTGGTAGGAGAGCATCACGTTCGATTCACCGAGCGTGCGAAGCGCTTTCTGGGCGGAGCCGCCTGCTGCACCGAAGAAGAACGTCATTTCGTCGCCTGTGCTGGCAGTCGTGGTCTGAACGGACATGTTCTAACTCCTCCGCTCCCTCGTCGGGAGGGAACCAACGCCACCGGATACCATCGGATACCACCGGATAGTGGCGTCTTCGAAGCGAAGCTGAGTACGACCAACGCTACGCTAGGGAGGATGTACGCGTTCGACGGTGATCGTGAGATCACCTGTGGCAAAATCACAGTCGAACTCGACAGTGAACGCATCGGAGTCGTAGGCAGCGGCGTACGCACGGTGGCGTGCAAGCGAGCCGGTTGCTTTGAAGTGGTAGAAAACGGCCGCCGTGTACGGTTTACAGCAGGTTTCGATCTGAGATTCGACTGACGCCGCAAACGGGACGTACGGAGCGTTTCGGTCCTCGCCCACGTCTGCGGCGAATTCCCGTGCGCCTTCGAGAGTCGTGTTCGAGCGGTCGGGCGTCTCGCCGGTCCGGACGTCTACTGGCGTTGGTGTCTCGGGTGTGAAAAGCACGTTTTCGAACGTTCGCGTGCCGAGAATGTCCTCGACTCCGAGTTCGCAGTCGGCGAATGGGTCTGTCGAGGACATTTCAGTAGGGGTAATACGTGGGTTGTGCGCCCCCGTTCGCGACGGCACTTTCGGGGATCCCGTCAGCCCGCTTCTCGAGGTCGATCAACCGATAGACCGCCGTCCCGGCCCACTCGCAGTCGTCGTTTGAGCAACGAGTGGGTGCATGTGCCCCGTTTTCTGCGTCGGGCTGGACCCTGGTTATTTCGAGTTTCGTGTCGCACTCTGGACAGCGATCGTCGATTTCTGTGTACTGGTGGCCCGTGCTGAGGCTGATGTCCTCAGCGGTGAGCTCGCGACTCAGCGCAGCGAGATCGGTTGGGGAAGCGTCGTCAGGAAGAGTGTTCCCGTCGATCGTGAGTACAAGTCGCACCTGGTTGTTGGACTGTACTGGCGTTTCGTCTGGATGATCTGCCATCTGTGGAACCTTCCATCCCTCTGTGAGGTGGATCAACACCACCACGCGGTTGGTTACGAACTCGTGGTGGTCTGATCTGGACGGTACAAGCACCGCTCGCACTCAAGAAACTGCTCTCCCTTCTCGTCGAACCGTCCAGCCAATACTGCCGCCCCGCAGCGAGGACACGGCTCACCGTGTGCGTACTCCCCACTGGTCGGCGGATTCGGGGCCGCTGCGGCTAGCGCGAGAACGCGTGCTCTCGGGTTCCTGCGTGGAGATTGGTGGTCAGTCATCGAAGAGGAATTGTGCACTGGCGTCCTCGCCCGTCAGCGTTTGCTGGTCGTCGGCGGTATCCGCGAACAGTGACGCCTGATCGGTGTCGTCGGCCTCCGACTGGCGCACTTCGACGCGATCGTCGACACCGAACTGACTGGCAGCGGGGCGATCGAGACGCGTCTCTTGGTCGCGATGGCTGATGTCAGCGCCGAAATCCTCGAGGGAGGTTTCGACGCTTTCGTCGGTCAGTTCGAGCTCACCGTCGTCGGTGAACGCGGCTTGGTGCTGGATCGTGATCTCTGGTCGATTTGCCATCTGTCAACCCTCCACCCCTCTCTGAGGGAGTGAACAACACCATCGGACGGCGCCGGTTGCTGGAAGCCTTGTGCAACATCGTTGCCGGTATCCCGCCCGTTGTTGCACAAGGCGGCGAAACCCAGCCGACTTGCTGTAATCGTCGGGATGGGCTGTGGGATCGCTCACGACTCGTCTTCTTCGCGCAGTTCTTCGGCACGTCGGGCAAGCATCTCGAGGATCGGGACGCGTTGTTGGTGCTGGTTTTCGTAGGCGACACACGCCTGGAGCGTCTCGAGATCGTGGATGGTGGCGATACAGGCGTCCAACACCCGTGGGTTAGTGGCCTCGACACGTTGTTTCGGCGTGAGTTCACTCGCCGAGTCGTTGCCGTCAGCTGTCTGATCGATATCTCCGTTCATCAGAATCCTCTCGCTCCTTGTGAGGACGATCAACACCACCGAGGGGGTTGGACTCGGTGCGGCAATCGACTTGGCGAGGCAGGCCGTGCTTCAACGCCTGTTTCCGAGGCAGTTCACTCGGACCGCGAGTCGGTCGGTTCGCTGTCGGGGTCGGGGCCGTGCCGGTGCGACCGGCACCGCGTGCATTTCCAGATCGGCGTCCCGTTGAACTCCGGGTGGGGAATCTCCTCGACGCCATCGAATGTATGCCGTGTAGACTCGCCACACTCCCGGCAGGCGAGTGTTCGGCGCGTTCCCCCTTCGCGAGACGATTCGGTGGATTCTGACCGAACGACGTGTTCGAGGGCGATTGCAGGAACGATCCAGGTTTGGCCGGGCTCGTCACTGGCGTCGACCGTATCCCACTCGAGGCGGGTCCGCTCGAGCGAGCCTCCGGCGATCAGCTGGCCGACCTCCTCAATGTCGGTGATCGGTTCACCGTCGGCATCGAACAGCACCGGATCGAGCGTCGGGCGGTTGTTCTCAGTGTTGCCGTCTTTCGACAGAAGATAGTCGTGGCCGGCGTTCTGTCGGATCGTGTCGAGTTGACGTTGGCCGGGAATCGAGTCAACTGGGGCAGCAGCGGGCAGCTGGCCCCACTTGCGAGCGAACCGATCGGCGAGGTCGTCGTCAAGGTGGGCGACGAGCTCGCACTCGTCGACACCGTCGATCGACGTGGTCGACGAATCCTCAGCGATATCCTCGAAGACGGTTTGGGCGATGCAGACGGCGTTGGCTTCGCTGCTCGCGTCGACGAGGACGTGAATCACGCCCATGACTTCACGATCGGTATCGGCGTCGGCTGACTTCTCGTACTCGACCTCCTTGGTGAGACAGAAGTCGCATTTCGTTCTGCCGGGATCAAGCGGGGCACCACACTCACAGTGGTGTTCAGTGGAGTCTCCCCCATCGCCCGACTCCGTGCCGGACGTATCCGGATAGTCCATGTGGTCGTCTTCGAGGGAGTCCTCACCGCGTTCGTAGCTGCCGTCGTCGACGGCGGTCGAGTTAGTTGGATCGGGCTCGATTCGGCCTTCGCCTTCGGGGTCGAACTCCCAGCGGTCGTCGTCGTAGTAGCTCATGGTTTATGTTTCGTGTTGGAGTCTAGTTAATGTCCGGGAACCGGGGTGAAAGTGAACGTGGCCGCGCACAGATCAGTGCTCGGCAGAATTGATGGGAGTTACCCCACGGACCAAGGGTCATCACGTTTGTGGGGTAACGACCAGATTCGACGATGGGTCTCGAGGACGTGCGTGTTGTCGATCGAGGCGGTGTTTCAGCCATCGAAAGACGAGAGCGTTTGCTGGCTGTTTGGATTCTCGCTCGCGTTCGAGTGTCGAGCACGTTGCGATCCAACTGGAGGGAGCCCGTCGTCGCCGAGCGAACAGGGCAGTTCGGGGAGAACATCGGGATCGAGTCGGTCCATCTCGTCGGGTGTGGCTTTGATCGTCACCGCGTCGGTGTCGAAGGGGACGTTCTCAGGGACGATCGAGCCGGCGCAGATGACGGCGTTGTCCGTTTTGCATGGACACTTCGTGTAGCCCGCGTCGTAGGCAGCGTTGACCCGGTCCGCGTGTGGGTTGCGGACTCGGTGGCCGCTCGGTCGTTGGCATTTCCGACCGGCCGCGGCGCCACAGTCGGGACACTCGACGGCGAGGACTGGATGATGGGGCTGTGCGATTCCACATTCTTCGCACGTGACAGCGGCTTTCACTGGATCGATGTCTGATGCCATCGGTCTCGACCCTCGGGACCGTCGAACAACACAGGGGGGCCGAACTGGAGTGGTGAGGCGGCTGCTTGCTAGTCGGTGGATGAGTCGAGCCATGCGTCGAGGTCGGCTTGGGTGGCTGCTTCGTCGCCTTGTTCGACAGCGAGCCGGTTGCTTGAAGCCTCCGAGGATGGTCCGTCGATCTCGGACGGCGCTCCGTCGGTGGCCTCTGTCGCCTGTGCAGCATCCGTCTCCGCGTGGAGTGCTGTCTCCGGCCAGGGAACTGTGTCGGGGTCCACTTCGCGGATTTCCCCGCCACAGATCGTGCTCTGGATCTCCCACGCACGCCGCTTTTTCATCTGAAGCGAGTCACCGCAGGCGACAACCCCATCGAGATTGAAGAAGCAGAAGTTGAGAGCTGCGATCCGCGCACAGAGAGAGTCTTTGTCTTGCCCGAAACAGATCGTCTGGACGTCGTGGGTTCGAGCGGCAAGGATGAGCAATCGGCCGGAGCCGCACGCGGGATCGGCGATCGTGACTGGTGGATCTGGGTCGTTATCGGTGGTCTGCATCTCAGCGAGCCCGGCAGCGACGGTGTGGGGCGTGAAGTGCTGGCCGAACGCATCGGACTGCATGCCAAACTCTTCGTAGGCCATCCCGAGGACGTCCTGATTCGAGTCGGCCATCGCTGCCAGGAGCTCACCAAATGCTTCCGAGAAGTGCGCAGCGACATGTTCGCCCCGACCGTACGTATCGAGAATTTCGAGATACTGATCGTCATCTCGCTGGAGTGCCGCAAGCATCAAACGGACCCAGTCGCGGAAAACCGTGTGGCGACTGAACCCTTGGGCTTCGATAGTTCTGAGCGGCTCCAGGACAGGATCGATGTCTAACGTCGTTATGGAACTCATCTCTCGCTCCTCAGGAGAGACGATCAACACTCCCTGCGTGCGTTTAGACGGTCACGACGAACCCAACGGCTCGTGGCTATCTGGATCGTCACACGAACAGCCGATCGCGGCGACGTCGCCACACTCGGGACACTCGTAGATTGGGATGACGTCCGAGCCCCGCTGGGGCAGCGGCCCCTCTTTCGGCCCTTCGTAGCCACACTCGGCACAGTGAGAGCGACTCATTGCTCTCGGCGTGCTTTCTCGCGGACCCAGTGGGCCGCCTGCTGGTGGTCAGCAACCAGTTCGTGCGTTGTGGTCGTCCCGGCGAGCAGCCGGCCCGTCTCCACATCAGTCACGACGTCGGAGCGAGCGACTGCCGAGAGCAGTTCGCTCGCGACAGAAGCCATCGTTGCCGCCCGTTTGTGAGCGTAGGCCTCGTGTTCGTGGTCGGGAGCGTCCTCAGGAGGACGGTCGGCTTCGAGTTTGGCCAAGCGCAGGAGCGCCCGCGCACCCCAGCAGTCGAACTTTGTGTCGTCGAACCGGCCCGACTCGTGAACGTCGTCGTGGAGCTGCTCAGCGTGATCGCAGATAATCGACGCCGAAACGCATACCTCGGTTTCCTCGTCAGTCATCCCGATCGACCCCCGGATTATCAGGACTCTCGTCGGCCGGGCACCACCACTGAACGACGATCGTCCCGTCCTCGAGGTCGTCGACATCGTACTCAACACCGTCCGGGATCGGCAACGTGATGCGCTCTTCGCCAGTCTCTTCGGGATAGCCCTCGGTCGGTTCCGGGTGATCGTCACCGTACTCGGCGTCGGGCACTGGATCGTCGATCCCAGTCGCCCGATCGTATCCGGGAA
Organism: Saliphagus sp. LR7; assembly: GCF_003344565.1. Taxonomy (NCBI): domain Archaea; kingdom Methanobacteriati; phylum Methanobacteriota; class Halobacteria; order Halobacteriales; family Natrialbaceae; genus Saliphagus; species Saliphagus sp. LR7. The sequence goes on from NZ_QPND01000013.1 coordinate 41,788, forward strand.
CGTCGTGAGGATCCGGGTCCAGATCCGAGAGCATACGCCCGCGTTCGTCGCGAGCGCCTCGATGGAGATCGCGGAGTTCACGGTCCATTAGTGCTCTCTCTCCTCGGTTTCACTGGAAACAGTGGTGTCCCATTCGGAGCGCGGTACGTCTTCGTCGAACGTTCGTGTGTACACTTCTCTACGTGGCATTCGAAGTCACTTCCAGGGGACGAGTGACGTCTTCAGCTCGCCTCCCGACCCCTCTCTGGGGGCCAATAAACACCACCGCGCGGTGCGGACCCGCTGGGAACAGTCTACGGAGTTACCCCACGCTGTCGGGACTGATCCAGGACGTGGGGTAACTCACGAGAGAGGCGGTTCAACGCGATCGACCGACTCGAGATGGATGGTGTCGCGCAACTCGTCGTCATGGCGAACATCGGTGATGATACGAATGTCGCCATCCATGTCGAACCGCTTAGCGATGTCGAGGAGATCGAAGAGGCCAGCGTCAGCGTCTCGATCTAACACAAGGATCAGGTACCCCTGAATGGGGATCCACCCGTCTTCGACGAGTGCGAGCGACTGGAACTGCTCGAGTGCTTTCTCTGCGTTGTCTGAAGAGCCCATCGGGGGGTCTGGTTTCGATATGTGCTGGCGAGTGGGTTAATTTTTGAGGCCAGCGGTGGCTCCGTCGTATCGATCTGTCTGACTTCGACAGTGGGGACAGGCATGGAGCGTGCCCTGGTTGTCCGCAAACACGCGTTTGTACTGGTCGCTAATGTGACCGCCGCAGTTCTCGCACTTAGCCATCGTGACCCTCCGTCTCTGTGAGCTGGTCGTAGAGAGCGAGCGTCGTCTCGAGTTCGCCGATCGACTCGGTGAGCGTTAACGGCTCGGGCAGGTGGTTTTCGAGACGGTCGAGGTTTTCGAGCGTGTCTTCGAGTTCGATTTTGACCCGTTCGCTCGACCAGGAATCACGGGAGTTCATTGGGTCTCACCCCTGCGCTGGGGGCACCCCGGTGCGTGGGGCAGACGATCGCGGCCACCGAGGTCGACGAGGAGCTCACGCTGGCAATCCCGACACCGGACGTAGGCTTTGCCACCCTGTTCCGGTGGCTCGGTGTGGTACGTGTACGGCGATTCGGCCGTCGTCTCACGACCTTGTTCACTCCTGTCGGCAACCGTTCCGCCGTCGGTAATGGCGTCTCGATCTCGGAGCGCGCGAATTCGGGCTGCGGCCCGCTGGCGGAGTTCGCGGCCTGTGTCGGTTTCGTAGTGATCAGCTCGCTGTACGATCGCGTCGATCTGGCGGTGTTGTGCCATCTCTGAAACCCTCCACCCCTCTCAGGGGGAGACCGACACCACAGGCGGGCTGCTGAGAGTGGTTCGAGTGGGCAGTCACCCTACGTAACCGCTTTGCGATCGGAAGCGTGGGTAACTCAAATGGTTCCTATGCGAGTCGTGTTCTTGAGCGGGTCAGGGCGCGAAAATCCCAGCGTGCTCTGGTCTGATTTTCGCGTTACATACAGGCGAAGCACATATCGATCAGCCTGAAAATAGCTCACCTGAGGGGAGAAACATATTTGTGTCAGTAGGACGAACTAGTGGGTGAACGAACATGACCTCACTCCTCAGATCCGGTAAGAACACAAATTCCGGACAGTTTCGCACAGCAGTCCTCCTCGGAATCATTTCGATTCCATTTACTTTCGGGGTTAATTGGGTACTCACGCCTGATCCCATTCAAGCAATGCCATTGTTCGTTGTATGTATAATTTCAGGGTATCTATACCAGTCACAGCCAATCAAAGGAACCCATGCAGGCATGGTAACCGGGCTAACTGGAGGAATCCCTATTCTCTTCTGGCAGAGTGGAGCGACAGTCGTTGACTGGTGGGGTCATTCAATCCTTGTGGATGCTGTCGGTGACTCTTGGCTGATGGTCGTCTCTTCAGTTGGAGCGGGTATGGTCACCTTCGGTATTCTGACGGTTGTAATGATGGTAATCGGATCAATCGGTGGATCCATTGGCGAGTGGATGAACAATCGAATTGATCGAACGCACCCGCTCGGATCAGAAGCATAGTCGTTTCTGAGGAGGTCATAATCTACCTGCGAATTGATTTCATCCACTTATACAGTGTATTTGTTGGTAAGTACGCACTCGGATGTAACGCGACCGCAAGTATTGCTCACTGAGTAGAAACTGGCCGAGCGGAGTGATCGCGAACCCGCTGGATATCGCAGGCTGGCTCAAGGACATGTGAGCGGATCGCAACTGCGACTCGATGTTTGCACGCCCCCTGATGGTGTTCGTCTGCTGGGCACGTGCAGCTGTCCGGTAAGCCGTCGTCGATCCTCACGAGGTACTCGTGTTTGCTCGGGTTTTCGTGGCTCGCGTTGCGAACGAGCACGCCCTGTTCGACGAGTTCGAACTCGAAGGCTTCGTACTGAGCCCGTCGGAGCGTCCGCTCGGTCGTCTCGAGGCGATCAAGTGGATGTGCTGGCATGGTTTGTGTTACCGTCTCTTAGCGCCCGTGAGTGGTTCTGTAGGCAAAGGAAGTGAACACACAGATCGATCACTCACAGTCGGTGCAGATCAGCGGCAGGTCGAATTTCTCGGCGGTTTCGCAGTGGTCTGTTTCGACCACGCCAACCCTTCCGCAGAAATCACAGCTCGTTAGCCCGTTGCACGGTTTCAAAATTAGCTCCGATCTATCGCTGTGTGATCACTATCGGCTAGAATAATCACTTTAACTAGACTAGAAGTCGGATCGGTAGTATGTCCACTACTAGATCCGACGTGAGTAAAAACACGACTCCCACCCATAAGATTGCTGTTCGTGAGTTCCTCCGCACTCATGGTCAGGTTGCCTCGAAGGAGCAACTCCGCGCTGGCACCTCGGTGCCAGCGTGGTATATCGATCAGATCGCTTCCGAAGATCCCTTCTACACCTCGCTGAACTCTGACGGCAGATACGTCACCAGCAAACACGTCGTTGGCCATCGATCAACTCACGACGGCTTCTGGCGACCCGAGGTGGACGACGGCGTTGCCGTCTTCCACCGCAAAGAAGACACCAAATCGACGCTCAAACACCTCGCGTTCAGGCGCCCATCCGGACTCACGCCAGCCGAAGCCAACGATCTTCTCGGGCGCCGCTGCTATCGTCCTCTCCGTAACCTCGCTGAACAACAAGAGATCCATGCCGTTGACTGGCAGAACACGACTCTCTACCTCCACAGCTGGCCGTCCCGGAGGGACGACCAGCTGGCACAACGCTGCACCGACCAGCCGACCGATGTCACACCCGGAGAACCAACCGAAGACGGCTACCTCTACCGAGATGAACTCGTTGCGACGTTCCTCTCGGTTGCTGTCTCACAGATCCAATCCATCTCTCCTGAACGAGCAGCTGCCCTCGTCCTGCGCCAGTTCGAGGGCGACTCGTTTGACGCCCTCGAACGCCGCCTTCGGCGGAATCACTCGTTTAGGGAGGCTCTCGACTACGTCGAGCCAGAGGATGTCCCCGACGGGACATCCCTCTGGCGGGCCTTTAACGACCTCCAGCCCAACGAACTCCGTGACTGTCTCCAGTCAATGTGTGGCGAGTTGCTCGCTGATAACGACCATGCCGGAGAGTTCATCATCATCGACGGCACTCACATCGCTGCCTGGGCAAACACACGCGACGAGATCGAAAACGGCGACGTTGAAGGGGCGAGCTGGGGCAAACACGAAGGCTCGTTCTACGGATACAAGGTGTTTCTCGTCGTTGACGCCGCAAGCGAGTTGCCGGTCGCCATCACGATGGAGACCGGCAAGCGAAACGATACGACTGCGTTCGAACCGCTCATCGAGGAGTTCGATGAGCGGTACGACACCGATGAACTCCAGGCTGCACTGGCTGATGCCGGGTTCGACAGTCAGGACAATCGTGAGTTCTGCCAAGAGCGTCTTGACTGTCCGCTGCTGACGTCGATCAATCCCCGCAGATCGTCGCCGTTAGCGACGATCAAGGACGAAATCAAAGAGCTGTTCGAGGACCACGGCGAGGAGATCGACACTCCTTACGACGCTCTGGAGCGACTTCCACAAGAGCAACTCTCGGAGTACGGCGTTTCTGTTGGTAGCGTCGAGGAGACCTACATTTTCCAGGCGATCAAAGAGCGGATGCATCGACACCTGCGCGCAGGTGTCGAGCGGGTGTTCTCTCGAATGAAATCGTTCACCGGTCTTGATCGCGTCCGCGCACGTAAGGAGAACAACGTCGAGACGCATGTTGTCCTCTCTGCAGTGGCACTTGTCGCAGCGTCTCTCACTGCACATCGGCAGAACAAACCAGGGCTGATACGCTCACCGAGTCGGCTCATCTGACCGCCGGCCACCTGTCCAAAAAACAGGTGCCGCCGTCTGAGAGGCGTCGCTCTCAGACGGCTCTCTTTTGTGCTCGTATCTTGAGTAGTCAGCGCGATTTCCGAGCTGATACAGGTGTTTCTATCAAGAAACGTAACAGCATCGGGTCAGCACCACCGATGGGTGGTCAATTTTAGGCCCACCCGTCCCGTCCGGCGAACTAATTTTGAACGTGCAACAGGGTATCTTATGTAGAGCTGTGGAATGCCCCCATAGCAAGGCAGTCGATGACGCTGAGGAGGGATGCGCCGGCGAGATTCAACGAACGGATGAGTCCAAATGTGTGAGCGGCCTGTTCCAAGCCGTGCTTGGACAGGCCGCGAAATTTCCGTAGCCATGGTTTGACAAGCGAAAAGAGGCACTCAACCTGGTTGATATGGACACCATCGGGCGAAACATACGTCTCGTCGTGTACGACGATCTGGTGAGTGTACTCCATCTGTCGATACGCTTGGAGGCCGTCAGTCCAGACCTCTCCCAGAGGCTGGGAGAGGTCTGTAGCCTCCTGAATGACTGGATCTAGATCGGTTTCGTATCTGATACCAGGCCGACCACGAATAACCCGGAGCACGTCGCGGCACGCCGCGACGAGCGTTATTTGGTCACCGTGTCTTCCACGCCAGCGTGAGCGTCCCGACCGAGACGACCCGCCGCGGTGACGGCTGTCTCGCGGCGGGTCTTGGCCTTTGTACCCCGAGCAGACGCTACTTGACTCGTCAATTTGTACCGGTCCATCGATTATCTGTTGAAATTGGTTCCAGACAGCTGGGAAGCCTCGATGAACCGCGGCTTCCACCTCTCGAATGGCGTAGTACACGGTTTTGTACGCTCGATCGAGCAGTGTCGCGATTTTCGAGATACTCAACAGTGTATCAGCATAGAGAATGACCGCGAGAAGCACCTCCCCGCTGGAGAGGTGCTTCTCGTGAAAGGGGGTTCCATAGGTATAGACCGGCTTGAACCCACAGCTTCGGCAAATAATCCGATCGGATGAAGGCCACGTTCGGATGCTTGGATCACCGCATTCTGGACAGGGAGTACGCTCCCAGAATTTCTTGAGTCGCCGCTCGATGCGGGCATCGAGCGGCTCTGTCCGCAATTCAATTACTCCAAGCCCAACGAGTTGTTGCAGCATCTTTCCGAAAGCTGGCTGAGACATATTTCTCCAAGATCAGCCACTATAGTGTAACTACGGGGCATTCCGCAGCTCTACATAAGAGCGAGTCAGTTTAACCAACGAACCCTGATATCGACTCGTTCTGTTGGTTAACTAGAGGTCAGTTCGTGATCACTCCCGAACCGCCCCGCTGACTGCCCGCCGGTGTTTTTTTTCGCGCCGTAAATTGGCGGAGGCGCACACATGGACCCACGAGACACCCCCGGCTATCGACTCCACCGCGCGCTCAGTAGCCTCACCAGTATCGACAGCGACCAATTGGAGCCCGCTGATCAAGAGCGAATTAGCACCGCGACGACGCTCCTCGAGCAGGTGGATTTTCTCACCCAACCGAATACGACGAGGGACGGTGACGTCAACAGAGAATCCTGACAGCTCGACGCATCGGCAGCGCAACGTCATGTGGCCGTCACAGCGTGAGCAGTTGCTCGCCCCCTGAAGGGGTGCGGGGGCGCGAGACAGCTCCCGAGAACAACCGATGGCAACTCTCCAAGCCGCAACGACATCGACCGGCGCGCTCGTAACAGACCCACAGGCCGTCCGCCAGCTCTGTGAGAGCTACTGCTTCGGGACGCTCAACTGGGAGGTGGACGACGACGGCGAACTGATCATCTGGGGCTACGACAGCTTCGAAGTATACGAGGCTCGTGAGAACGGGCTTCCTGACTACGACGGTGGCATCGTCACCCACGAGTTCCTCCGGTCGCTCGCGGAGTATCTCGAACCGGACGAAGAATTCGACATTCAGACAGCCGGATTTACCACGTGCCGATTTCCCGTGCTGGCGAAACGGTACGTCGTCCGCGACGGTGAGGTGCTGTACGCGGACCTCAGTTCCCCCGATCTGATCGACGAGTAGCGTTGTTCGTCCCCCGGGAGGGGTGCGGGGCGATCCAGTCGCGGTCGCCCCGTGAGGTGATTACTCGATGGGTCATCGCGCACTCGTTGCGTACGGACGGACAGACGGACAGTATACGCTCCACTACTCTCATTGGGGTGCAGCGAATCTCAAGCTCAAGCAGCGAATCTCGGCTGAGTCGCCGTTCGGTGGCGACGACACCGACTCCAAGTGGGCGAAACAGCTGCTGGCTGAACTGGGCGATGGCCTTGAGGCAGATGCGGTCGACGGCTACCTCGCCGACGAGGAACGACCGTCGACGGTCGTCGAGCCAAAGCCCCGTGCCACCGGGCTCACCCTCGACGAGATCGTCGCGGACCATCTCGACTACCTCCACCACGAGGCGTTCTTCGTGGTGTCGACGACGTTCGAGGTAACCGCCTATCGGACGCTGTGGTTCGGGCTCCAGTACGACTCGGAGACGGTCGAACAGGGAGAGACGGTCGGGAACGGCGCGCTCGCGACGGTGCGCTGGTACGACGGCGAGCCGGGCGGCGACGGCCACCTACAGGGACAGTTCGCGGCCCTCAAAGACGTCGTTGGCGACATGCTCGACAAGGGCGTCTTCACGCCGTCGACGGCGAGACAGTACCTGAAACGGAAGCTCGCTGAGCGAGTCGGAGACCGACAGGAGCTGCTCATTCCGACCGAAGAATCACCCTTCGAGACAGCGAGTCTCGGCAAGCCGTAACACCAATCCCTTAGTGGATACCGGGGAACACACAAGTATGTCAAATCAATCTGAAGACGGTCTTCGTGTCTGGCTTGTCGAACGAACGTACTCCGATGACGAACAGAACCTGATCATCCTCACCTACGCGACGCCCGATGGAGAACAGTACTATCGGAAGGAACGCGCACTCACGTCCTTCACCGACGTCCGAGACACGACAGCAGCAGTCGATGCTGAACCCGGCAATCTTGGCATGGTCGATGACCCCGACCTCCAAGAGCAATACGCGGCCGAAGCACAGCGAATGCAGGAAGTTCACGACCCTGACGACGTAATCTGAGGTCTACTGGTCGACAACGCTGCAGGCCATGGGTTATGTCGTAGCAGGCCTTAGACGAGGTATGCGCGAACTCGTCTTCGCTCTCGAATACGAGCCCGGCTGCAACAGGGTGGCGGACACCCTCGCCGACCACCCTGACGCCCGTGTCCGGTCGCTCTCGCTGCACGCCACTGCCGAGCGTCTCTGGCGGGTTGACCACGCTACCGGCAGCCCGGATGCCCTTGACGCCATCGAGGACGCGTTTCGCACCAGCGACTACTACGCCGACTGTTTGGCTACCGAGGACTGCAATGCCACCCAGACCACCCGCGTTCTCGACCGCATGGACGACACGCTCGTCCTCTACTCCGACTGGGAGCGAACCCCTTCCTGCGCGTCCGTCCCCCACATCGCCCGCGACCACCTCGGCGACGGCGTGCTGTTTGAGACTCGTCACGAGGGCCACCACTACACGTGGCGACTCATCCACTCCGGAGAGGGCGACGTGTCCGCGTTCTTCGACGCCCTCAAAATCGCCGTCGGGGACTGCGCCCAGATGGAGATGCTCCGAACCGCGGACACAACGGCGTCGGGGGAAGGAGTCGACGAGACGCAAAGTGACATGTCTCCGAAGCAAGAGGCCGCGCTTCAGGCAGCCGTCGAACACGGATACTACGAGTCCCCACGTGAGGTCGACGTCGGCGAACTGGCCGAGCATCTCAACGTGCCGCGGTCGACGCTCACCTACCGGCTCCGCCGGGCGGAGGAACACTTGGCGAAGCAGCACGTCGCCGGGGAACGATTGCCCGAAGAGCCCCCAGCAACACGCTGACCCTTGATTTGGAATACTCCAACAAAGGCTTATCGATCTGACGCACCTACCGTGAGGTGATGACAGAGAATCCGGACACAGCGGGGGAGACGAGCGGCGGCGGGCAGCGGCGGGAGCTGACCGCTCGCCTCGTCGTCCCCGAGATGGACTGTCCCTCTTGCGCCCAAAAGGTGGACAAGAGCCTCCAGCGTGTCGACGGCATTACTGACGCCACGCTCCAGCCGACCACCGGCACAGCCAACGTCACGTACGACCCTGATCGAACTAGCGAAGCCGACGTCGTCAAGGCGATTGAAGGCGCCGGCTACGAGGTCGTCGGGGGCTCGGACGCCGAGGGCGATGATGAGGACAACCAGGCGGCCGATGGCGTCGACATCGCACCACCATCGGAGGTCTGGACGAGTCCTCGCGCGAAGAAGACGTGGCTCGGCGCGGCGTTCCTCACCGTCGGGCTCCTCTTCGAGTTCCTCCTCGCAGGACAGAATATCGCCATCGCAAGTGTCCTCGAGTACCCGCTCCACATCGCAGATGTCCTGTTCCTCGGCGCCGTCGCGGCCAGTGGCATCCCGGTCGTCCGTGGCGGGTACTACTCCGCGAAGAACCGGAGTCTGGACATCGACCTGCTAATGGGGACGGCCATCATCGCAGCGACCGGCATCGGCTACTTCGTCGAGGCCGCCACGCTGGCCGTCCTGTTCAGCATCGCCGAGCTGCTCGAGGACTATGCGATGGACAGGGCACGGGACTCCCTGCGCGAGCTGATGGAACTCTCGCCCGACGAGGCGACCGTCCTTCGCGATGGTGAGGAAGTCACGGTGCCCGCCGACGAAGTGGAGGTGGGCGAGACCGTGGTTGTTCGCCCCGGTGACAAGATTCCGCTCGACGGGACGGTCATCGAAGGCGAGAGTGCAGTCGACCAGTCGCCGATCACGGGCGAGAGCGTCCCCGTCGACAAGGCTGCCGGCGACGAAGTGTACGCGGGCAGCATCAACGAGGAAGGATACCTCGAGTTCGAGGCCACTTCGGCCGCCTCGGAGTCGACGCTCTCGCAGATCATCGAGATGGTCCAGGGCGCACAGGCGAAGAAGACCGAGTCCGAGCAGTTCGTCGACCAGTTCGCCGGCTACTACACACCCCTCGTCGTCGTGCTGGCAATCCTGACCGCCGCTATCCCGCCGCTGGTTATCGCTGATCCGGTGTCGGTGGACCTAGCCGGTTACGGGTTCACCTTCGCAGGCGACTGGCAGGCGTGGTTCATTCGGGGGCTTACTCTGCTGGTGATCGCCTGCCCGTGTGCGTTTGTCATCTCGACCCCAGTCTCCGTGGTGTCGGGGATCACCAGTGCCGCGAAGAACGGTGTCCTCATCAAAGGCGGCAACCACCTCGAAGCGATGGGTGATGTCGACGCCATCGCCCTCGACAAGACTGGTACCCTCACCAAGGGCGAACTCGTGGTCACGGACGTCGTAGCGCTTGGCGGTACGAACGACGAGACGGTACTCCGGCACGCGGCTGCACTCGAGCAGCGAAGCGAACACCCAATCGCCGAGGCGATACTCGAACGCGCCGAGAAAAATGCCGGCGATGACGTGCCGAGTATCGAGAAATTCGAGAGCATCACCGGGAAGGGGATCAGCGCAGACATCGACGGCGAGACGTACTATGCAGGCAAGCCCGCCCTCTTCGAGGAGTTGGGTTTCGACCTGTCGCACGCCCACCTCCGTGCCGACGGCGGCGCAGTCGCCGAAGTGGCCCACGAGCAGTGCGAACGCGAGGACTGTGCCGACCTCGAGGACGGCGCGATCTCGCGGTTCGAGAATGAGGGGAAGTCGGTCGTCCTCGTCGGCACGGATACCGAATTGATCGGCATTATCGCCATTGCCGACGAGGTGCGGCCGGCCGCCGAACGGGCGGTCGCACGGCTGCACGAACTCGGCGTCGCGCACGTCGTGATGCTGACCGGCGACAACGAGGGGACGGCCCGTGCGATCGCCGAACAGGTCGGCGTCGACGAGTATCGCGCAGAACTATTGCCCGACGAGAAGGTCGATGCCGTGGAGGCGTTACAGGCGGAGTACGGCGACGTGGCGATGGTCGGCGACGGCATCAACGACGCGCCCGCGCTGGCGACCGCTGAGGTCGGCATCGCGATGGGCGCCGCCGGAACGGACACCGCAATCGAGACCGCCGACATCGCGCTGATGGGCGACGACATCGGCAAGCTGCCGTATCTCTACGGGCTGTCGCACACGGCGAACGGCGTGATCCGCCAGAACATCTGGTCGAGCCTCGGCGTGAAGGCCCTGCTTGGACTCGGCGTCCCACTGGGACTGGTGAGCGTCGCGGTCGCGGTCATCGTCGGCGACATGGGGATGAGTCTCGGCGTCACCGGGAACGCGATGCGGTTGTCACGAATCGCGCCTGAACGCATGGACAGTAAGACTGGCCAAGAAACGGGTGCCTGAACCCATGAACACTAGCGAGGAAGGCAGTGCCACCTTATGCAGAACTGTACCACTCGTCGAACGCGAGAGCAACGAGCTCTCTGAACCCCTTCGGGCAGGTCCAACTGCTCGAATCCCGTCTCCCGAGAACGGGGACAAGAATAACCGTTACTCCGTTTGAAGTATTCCACAATAATGAACCCCTTCAATGCGATCCGCGAGTTCGAAGCCGATGGAACGACCTACAAGATGGCCGACCTCACCGTCCTCGAAGAGGAAGGCCTCTGTGAACTTGATAAACTCCCGGTTAGCATCCGTGTCATGCTCGAATCCGTCCTCCGAAACGCCGATGGGGAGGACATTACCGAGGACGACATCCGTGACCTCGCTGGCTGGCAACCGGACGTTTCCGACGCCGACATTCCGTTCCAGCCGTCCCGGGTCATCCTCCAGGACCTCACAGGCGTCCCTGCCGTCGTAGACCTCGCGGCGCTCCGGTCGGCCGTCGACCGCAAGGACCGCGACCCAACTCTCGTCGAACCCGAGGTGCCCATCGACCTCGTGATCGACCACAGCGTCCAAGTGGACTACTTCGGTAGCGAGGACGCCTACGAGAAGAACGTCGAACTGGAGTACGAGCGCAACAGCGAACGGTACCGGGCACTGAAGTGGGCGCAAAACGCCTTCGACGACTTCAGCGTCGTCCCACCTGGAACGGGAATTGTTCACCAGGTGAACCTAGAGTATCTCGGGCAGGTCGTCCACGAACGCGAGCAGAACGGCGAGAACTGGCTGCTTCCGGACACGCTCGTCGGCACGGACAGTCACACGCCGATGATCGGCGGCATCGGCGTCGTCGGCTGGGGCGTCGGTGGCATCGAGGCCGAAGCCGCGATGCTCGGCCAGCCCATCACGATGAACCTCCCCGAAGTCGTCGGCGTCAAACTTACGGGTGAACTCCCCGAGGGTGCGACAGCGACCGACCTCGTACTGCACGTCACCGAACTGCTCCGGGACGTCGGCGTCGTCGACCGATTCGTCGAGTTCTACGGCCCCGCCGTGGAGACGCTGACCGTCCCTGACCGGGCGACCATCGCCAATATGGCCCCCGAGCAGGGCTCGACCATCAGCATGTTCCCCGTCGACGAGGCCACCCTCGACTACCTCGAACTGACGGGCCGCGACGAGAAACACATCGAACTCGTCCGGAACTACCTGGACGCCCAGGGGTTGTTCGGCGAGCAGAATCCCGAATACACCGAGACAGTCGAACTGGACCTCTCGACAGTCACTCCAAGCCTCGCCGGCCCCAAGAAGCCCCAGTCCCGCGTCGAGATGGGTGACATGCGGGGCCACTTCCGGGAGTTACTCCACGGCGAGTTCGAAGAAGCCCTCGATGAAATCGATGAGGAGGCGCTGGCCCGGTGGCTCGGAGAGGGCGGCAACACCCAGGCCGAGTTGACCGGAGAACCAACCGACGCCGAACGAACTGACGGCGGCGTTCAACAAGCGGGCGACACTGAAAAACAGAATCTGGGACCCCTCACGAAGCGCGCTACAGTGAACCTCGACGGCAACGAAATCGAGATCGGGCACGGGAGCGTCGTCGTTAGCGCCATCACCAGCTGTACGAACACGTCAAATCCGTCCGTGATGCTGGCAGCCGGGCTCCTGGCGAAGAACGCCGTCGAGCGCGGCCTCGACGTCCCGGACTACGTCAAGACCAGCCTCGCACCCGGCAGCCGCGTCGTCACCCAGTACCTCGAAGCATCGGGACTCTTGCCGTACCTCGAAGACCTGGGTTACAACGTCGTGGGCTACGGCTGTACGACCTGCATCGGAAACGCAGGGCCACTCCCCGAACCGATTGAGACCGCGATCGACGAACACGACCTCTGGACGACGAGCGTACTCTCCGGGAATCGGAACTTCGAGGCACGCATCCATCCAAAAGTGCGGGCGAACTACCTCGCCAGCCCACCGCTGGTGGTGGCATACGGGCTGGCCGGTCGGATGGACATCGATCTGGAGCACGACCCGCTGGGGTACGACGAGGACGGCAACCCGGTCTATCTGTCGGACCTCTGGCCGGACAGCGACGAGATCCACGAAGCCGTCCACGACTTCGTCGACCCGTCGATGTTCGAGGAGAAGTACGCCTCCGTGTTCGAGGGCGACGAACGATGGGAGGCGTTGGATGCGCCGACTGGCGAGGTCTACGAGTGGGACGAGGACTCGACGTACATCCGGGAACCGCCGTTTTTCAAGGACTTCCCACTGGAGAAACCTAGCGTCTCCAACGTCGAGGATGCACGGTGTCTGTTGACACTGGGTGATACGGTGACGACCGACCACATCAGCCCCGCAGGACCGTTCGGCTCGGACCTCCCCGCCGGGCAGTGGCTGATGGACCACGGTGTCGAGCCTCACGAGTTCAACACGTACGGTGCCCGCCGGGGCAACCACGAGGTGATGATGCGGGGGACGTTCGCCAACGTCCGCATCGAGAACCAGATGCTCGACGACGTCGAAGGCGGCTACACGATTCACCAGCCGACGGACGAGCAGACGACCGTGTTCGAGGCCAGCCAGCGCTACCACGAGGAGGGGACGCCCCTCGTCGTGATGGCGGGCGAGGAGTTCGGAACCGGCTCGAGTCGTGACTGGGCGGCGAAGGGAACCGACCTCCTCGGCGTTCGCGCAACCATCGCCGAGAGCTACGAGCGCATCTACCGGGACAATCTCGTCGGGATGGGCGTGCTGCCGTTGCAGTTCCAGGACGGCGACTCGTGTGAAGCGCTCGGACTAGACGGGTCAGAAGTCTTCGCTATCTACGGGTTGGACGACGGGCTGGAGCCGATGGCCGAGTTGACGGTGACTGCGGAGCGGTCGGACGGGTCGTCGGTCGAGTTCCCGGTGACGGCCCAGGTCGGGACGCCCGCCGGTGTGCGATATGTTGAACACGGCGGTATCCTGCACTACGTGCTTCGGCAACTTCTGACCGACTCGTGACGCGTTCCGGGTGAAATCGCGTAGGATCGACTGCTTTCAGGTATCTGGTTTTGTATTTGGAACTACTTAGAATCGAAAACAGCAGTACTGTGTTGAGGAGAAGTCCGATTTGGTTGCGATCCTCATTTCATTCCAAACACATTCAGCCGTAAAAGTTCCCTTCTGTTCTAATCAATCACACACCCAATATAGCTCAAGCCACTCATACTACGTTCAGCCATTCACACAGCCTCAGATGCCAATCATCAGTTATGAGTTCTCATGAGAGCCGTGTTTGTTATTGCACCGGCGATGGGTGCCGGCGCAGCAGGAGCGAGCGAGCAATCACTCCCGATGCGTCGGCGTTTCGAGGTGTTCGAGATGCATATGGTGATTTACGCACTGGTAGAGGCATCGACGCACGACGACGCGCTGGTCACCGGAAAGACGGTGTTCGATCGCCTGGTCGGCGCGGACCCACATGCCGGCGCCGTCTTCGACTACTATGTGACCTTCGACGAGGAGGACACGTCCGTTGCGGGGAAGGCGCGATGGGGAGATCTCCCGACCGCGGTGCCCGTCGACTCCGATGACGGCCAAGACCTGCTTGAGCGTGGCTGGGAGGCGACGAAAGAGGAGTTCGAGCGCAACCTCGACCGGGTGAGGGAAGCACTTGACGAACTCTCCGATCAGGAGATCATGCGCGACGAAGATCTCGCTCGGCACGCCTTCCACCAGGTCGGCGCCTACGACGGGCCAACGATCTTCCTGTACAACGAATATGCGAACGGTATCCGTCACCGTGAGCAGCTGGATCGAGTGCTGGAGGAGAGCGAGGAGCTCTGGATCGTGCCCGCTGACGTCCACTTCTAACAGATGTCCCGGATCACAAATTGGAAGCGCGAGAGTCGGTCGCCCACACTCGCATACCGGAATACCGAGACCGGAGCTCGGGCTGTCTTACACCGAGCACCGGACTCGTACCGCTACAAGTGGCGTGGCGCAATCCTCGTCAACGGCTACCCCGTGTGGTCACGGGGGTACGAGACGAAGGACGCGAAATCGTTCCGTGACAAGCTCCGGGAACTGCCAGCGCCCGAACTGAGTTGTCCCGAGTGTCCGAACAGCGATGTGGCAATCGGTGGAAAAACGGCTGACGGCGCGAAGGTCCAGCGCTGGTTCGAGTGTCGGAACTGTGGGTACGAAGCATCCTCGCGAATCGTGTACGGCGCCGAGCGCTGATTGATACGGACGCATCTGTGATGGCGTTTATTTCTGGGCCGGGAGGGGTGGCCCGTCTCAATCGGGCCAGATCCACAGATGAGTCTGGAAGTCATCGACCGCCACAGCGAAGCACTGTTCGAGTTCCTCTGGTGTCCCGTCTGCGGGCACGAGGTATTCAGTCACATTCCGTTCGAAGGTGTGTTCTGCAAGCACTGCAACACGCAGGTCGAACTCCAAGAATCGCGAGAGGATCGTGGCTACGAGGAAGCCGTCCTCGCCTGCTTCGATACCGACACGACCTGGAATCTCCACGTCGACGAAAAGCTCCGTCGCGACCTACCCGATGGGTCGGCACGGCATCTGTTCTACCCTCTGTTGCACGGTTTCGAAATTAGCTCCGACCTCTCACAGTGTGGTCACTACGACCAAAAATAGTCACTTTAACTAGACTAGAAGTCGGATCAAAGGTATGTCTACTACCAGATCCGACATGAATGAAAACACGACCACCTCTCATAAGACTGCTGTTCGTCAGTTCCTCCGTACCCACGGTGAAGTCGTCTCCAAGGAGCAACTCCGCGCTGGCACCTCGGTGCCAGCGTGGTATATCGATCAGATCGCCTCCGAAGATCCCTTCTACACCTCGCTGAACTCAAACGGCAGATACGTCGCCAGCAAACACGTCGTTGGCCACCGATCAACCCACGACGGCTTCTGGCGGCCCGAGGTGGATGACGGCGTTGCCGTCTTCCACCGCAAAGAGGACACCAAGCCAACCCTCAAACACCTCGCATTTAGGCGTCCATCCGGACTCACGCCAGCAGAAGCAACCGATCTTCTCGGGCGTCGCTGTTATCGGCCTCTCCGCAACCTCGCTGACCAACAAGAAATCCATGCCGTTGACTCCCAAAACACGACTCTCTACCTCCACAGCTGGCCGTCCCGAAGGGACGACCAGCTGGCACAACGCCGCACCGACCAGCCGACCGATGTCACACCCGAAGAACCAACCGAAGACGGCTACCTCTACCGAGATGAACTCGTTGCTACCTTCCTCTCGGTTGCTGTCTCACAGATCCAATCCATCCCTCCTGAGCGTGCAGCTGCACTCGTCCTTCGGCAGTTCGAGGGCGACTCCTTCGACGCCCTCGAACGCCGCCTCCGGCGCAATCACTCGTTCAGGGAGGCCCTCGACTACGTCGAGCCAGAGGATGTCCCCGACGGGACATCCCTCTGGCGGGCCTTCAACGACCTCCAGCCGGACGAACTCCGTGACTGCCTCCAGTCGATGTGTGGCGAGTTGCTCGCTGATCACGACCATGCCGGAGAGTTCATCATCATCGACGGCACTCACATCGCTGCCTGGGCAAACACACGCGACGAGATCGAAAACGACGACGTTGAAGGGGCGAGCTGGGGCAAACACGAAGGCTCGTTCTACGGCTACAAGGTGTTTCTCGTCGTTGACGCCGCAAGCGAGTTGCCGGTCGCCATCACGATGGAGACCGGCAAACGGAACGATACGACGGCGTTTGAACCGCTCATCGAGGAGTTCGATGAGCGGTACGACACCGACGAACTCCAGGCTGCACTGGCTGATGCCGGCTTCGACAGTCAGGACAACCGTGAGTTCTGCCAAGATCGTCTTGACTGTCCGTTGCTGACGTCGATCAATCCCCGCAGATCGTCGCCGTTAGCGACGATCAAGGACGAAATCAAAGAGCTGTTCGAGGACCACGGCGAGGAGATCGACACTCCCTACGACGCTCTGGAGCGACTTCCACAAGAGCAACTCTCGGAGTACGGCGTGGAGGTTGGCAGCGTCGAGGAGACCTACATTTTCCAGGCGATCAAAGAGCGGATGCATCGACACCTGCGCGCAGGTGTCGAGCGGGTGTTCTCCCGGATGAAGTCGTTCACCGGTCTTGATCGTGTCCGGGCACGCAAGGAGAACAACGTCGAGACGCACGTTGTTCTCTCTGCAGTGGCACTTGTCGCAGCGTCTCTCACTGCACACCGCCAGAACAAACCAGGGCTGATACGCTCACCAAGTCGGCTCATCTGATCGCCGCGCCATCTGTCCAAAAAACAGGTGCCGCCGTCTGAGAGGCGTCGCTCTCAGACGGCTCGCTTTTGTGCTCGTATCTTGAGTAGTCAGCGCGATTTCCGAGCTGATACAGGTGTTTCTATCAAGAAACGTAACAGCATCGGGTCAGCACCACCGATGGGTGGTCAATTTTAGGCCCACCCGTCCCGTCCGGCGAACTAATTTTGAACGTGCAACAGGGTATCGTGTTAGTCTGCTCTGGATCGTTTAACACCTCGACGCTGGAACTGGCCGACCCGGAGTCGAGGGTCAGCGTTGGTTCGGGGGTGAACTTTGCGACGATCGGCTCTGAAGCTTCGCTGGCAGTGATCATTTCGACTCTCTCACCGCTCAGGAGAGCGATCAACACCAGGAACTGGAGCTTACTCGCGGAGTGCTACTCGGGTTTCTTCGCTCCACTGTGCTTCTGCCGAACTGATCTGGTCGCGAAGCTCCTCGCACCGGCTCTCTGCCTCGGCGTGATCACGGCGTGCCCGTTCGAGCATCTCCTCGAGCGTGTTGAGCGACGTCTCGGCGTATACAGGATCGGGATCGGGGACGTCGTAGCCGTAGCGGCTGGTGAACTCGAAGCGTGCCCGAAGTGTGTCTTCGATCGCTCGGATTCGTCCCTCCAGTGGCCCTGACACCCCGGTGAGACGTTTCATCTTCGCGTACTCGCGCCGACGCACCAGTTGCTCCTTGGAGGGAGTGTGCTCGTCGAGGGCATTCACCTGCTCGACGGTGCTTTTGATCTCGACGCCCTTCTCAGCAAGATACTCGCGGGCTGGGTCGGCAACGAACACGCGGAGGTTTTCGGCTGGGATTGTCCGCAACTCCGGATGGAACGGGACGGCCAGCAAGCCGAGCTTCCACTCGAGGAGCCGGTCACGGGCGTTCGCAGCGCGACTCCCACCAGTGCCAAACCGAGGAGAGGGTTCCCCAGCGTCGTCGGTGGCGTGTTCGATCCGTGTCTCCCAGCAGAGTGCTCGCTGCACGCCGCTCAGGTCGCTCTCGGCAGCCACGTACAGGTGGAAGTAGCCGTAGGACTCATTAGCGTCTTCACGTTCTGTGACCCACTGATCGATTGTTTCCGAGTGGAGGATGTCGATCTGGGCGTCTTCGGGTGTTGAGCTCCGACGAGCGGAACGATCGGTCGTCGCCTCGTCAGCAGTACGGCTGTCGGATTCGTCCCGATCACCCGTACTGAAGGTAGTTTGCTCACTCATGGGTCCTGGGTGTGCCTCAGCTGATAGCGATTGGTCCGCTCCTGGTCGGTGTTCGATGTAGAACGCGCTCGTATGCTGTTACTGACCATCGTTGACTTTCCCTCCGCCCCTCGAAGAAGGGGGAACAACGCCATCGTGCCAATGCTCCGAGAGCCAGTCAGTCGAAATCCAGCGTCTCCTGCGAACAGAAGTAACAATCGCATTTCTCGAACGGGATCTCCTCGGCACTTTCGGCGATCCCCTCGGCGTCGATCGCATCACGGATCCGGGTTGCTTTCTCGACGATCGCCTCGAAGCGTTCGGGATCGAACTCGAAGAGGCCGTCCTCGGGCCACGTTCGCACCTCCATCGAGCCCTTGTTCAGGTAGACGACCTGGCCGTAGTCGGCACCGAGGGCGGCCATGTAAACGTGGATCTGGTCGAGGTGGCGATCGACCGGCGGGTCGAAGTTGTACCACGAACTGCGCGTCTTCCAATCGTAGACCGCGTTCGTCGCCGGATCATAGCAGTCGGCCCGGCCGACGAACCGCACGTCCTCGGTTTCGTACTCGATCTCACGCTCGACTTCTGCGTCGGGAAACTGCTCGGTGAACCGTTCTTCGAGGAACTCGTGGATCAGCGTCCCTGTCTGGAAGACGCCGAGGATGTCGGATTGATCGTCGAGCCCGAGTTTCGAACAGTAGGCTCGTCGCTCGCACATGCAGATCTGGCTCGGGTGGAACGTCTCCGCGTCGCGTTCGACGTGACTCGTTGGATCGTTCGCGTCCTCGAGGGCCGTCTGAACTGCCTGATCGAAGTCGATTCGACCGTCGGTCTGTGCTGTCGATGTTGGCTCTATTGCCATCTCTGTTCGCCTCCACCCCTCTCCGAGGGGACGAACAACGCCACCGACTGTGTGATTGGGATCCAGTGTCGATTGGGGGCGGCCTCATCGGTATCAGCCACTGTCTTCGGTCTCTGTGCTGTCTTCACCTTCCAATCGACAGGCCAGCGAACAGTAGTCTGGCAGCCCAAGATTGAGCGTTTTGTGGCTGTTCTCGGGAATCGGTTCTGTGCAGACTGGACAGGGGTCGCCAGCCGTGTCGTTCGTCGGAATCGGCTGTGCGATCCCTCGGTCGCGAAGATCGTCGATGATCTCCGTTTCGGTCTTCTTCTCACTCATCGTGATCACCGTCGTCCTCAGTGGGATCAACCCGGATGGTGAGCTGGCAGATCGGACACTCCATCACGAGTGGCGAGGCCGTGCGAATCGTAAGAAACGTCGGGTCGTGCGACCGGGACGTCCCCAAGCACTGCACTCGAGGGACCGACGTCGTGGTTCGGTCAGGCGGCTCGTTGGCGGGGATTGGACACTGTTGTTGCATCTGAGGTTCCTCGTCAGGACGAATTGATCGCATCATCCCTCTGCCCCTCTGCGAGGGACGAACACCACCACCGGCTGGCCGTTCGTGCGACCGGGCAGCCACTGGGTTGATAGGTGACTTGGTCTGGTTGAGTTACCCCACGAGTTTGGCGTTTTCAGTCATCAATGAGATACACCCGACGGACCGATCGTCCACACCTAAGTTTCAACCTTTGTAGAGGTAGTGCCGATCACATTCTCAATGAAAACCTCAAGTGCTAATTACTTCTCGGTCGTGGGGTAACTATACTCACCTGCATCCTTGTCCTCGTTCTCTGGTTCCCGGTTCCATGCTGGGTCCCATTCACAGTCGTCGTGAACGTAGTCTGCGCGCGCCGAAAACCAGTGCTGGTGGTAGCCGCTGCTCTCGGTTCCAAGCCACTTTCCGGAAGCGACCGGACCATACTCCTCGGTATCGGGGATTTTTTCGCCGTCGTCGACCGACCACGTGTACTGGCCGTCGAACTCTGCGATGAACCCCTGATCGCCGGCTGGTTCCCGTAGCGTGCATTTCGTGTTGCAGTGCCTGCAGAACACGCCCTGGTACACCAGATGGGTCCAGTCATCGGACCCACAGACCGGACACGTCACGACGTCGAACGCGCCACTGTAGCGATCTTCGGTTTCGACGATTCCCATGCTGATCACCCCTCACTTCCGTCGGGGTCGATCCGGGTGATCCGTCCAATGTTCCCGTGAGCGCCAGCCAGCACCTGTGGGACGTGCTCGAGCATCGCGATGTCGGTAACGATCGTGTTCCCGTCTTTCTGAAGAACGACCACGCCGCTGTCGTGGAGCCAGACGGAGACGCCGATGCCCCAATGGTACCACCGATCTGCTGAGAGGGCTGCTGACGGACTAGACAAGCTCTTCTCACCGCGTTCGATGGCAGCCCGAACGCCGTTTCGGAGCTCCCACGCCTGGGACTCGGTCAACGTCTCCGAAGCAGCCTCAGCTCTGTCGACGTGGGTCAATAGATCGGCGACCATCACGCCCCACCCCTGGTGTCGGTGGTCGTCGGTAGCTGTGCTCCTGCCAGTTCGCCTGTGTGAACCATCTGTGAAACCCTCCAGCCCTCTCTGAGGGGCGACCAACGCCACCGGACGGCGCCGGCTGCTGGGTGCCTTGTGCAACAATGGACGGGACACCAGCAATTGTGTTGCACAAGGCGTTAGAACTCAGCCGATGCGCCTACCTGGTGATCTGGTTCGTTGCGTTCGCGAACGGTCGCCATCAGCCCTCTACCTCCGGTGATTCGTTCTCCTCGCGGGGCTTCCCGTGCCAGAGTTGGTACCGGGATGAAAACTCCTGGGCAGCTTGGACCACCGTGGCGAACACGTCGCCTGGATGGTCGGAATTAAGCATTTCTCGCTCGTCTGCAACGAGTTCGCGTGTTCCGCCTGGGTCCTTTCGGTACAGTCGGTGGCTGTTGTAGACGGTCCTCCCCTGGGCGCGGTCTGGGAAAGTGCTTGCCGGCACCAACTCTACGACGACCCCCGCTTCATGGGAGAGCGTAACTTTCCAGTCGACTGTTCCCCCGTGGTTGGTTTTAGTAGGCCCCCACACGTCGAACGTTTCGACCGTCCAACGGGGGGAGATGTGCTGTTCCAACTCGGCTTTGTCGTCGGCTGCGGTGAAACACTCGCCGGCACTCGGGTCGGGGTCCCAATCGGAGGGGTCCATTAGGCCTGCACCTCCTCGCCGCGGCCTTGCACTTGATCGTCGTCCGCTTCCTCGTCTGACTCGTTCCGATCGCTCCAACTCATGATCGCTCTACCCCTCTCCGGGGACCAATCTACACTACTGCGGTGGGGATACGCGGTCGGCTAGCTGCCGAATCGCGGTCGCTAGTCGTCGGCAGTTCCACGACCGTCGGCGACCGTCTCCGGCTGTTCGTACTGACTCATCGTCGGCTGGTTCGTCGGGAGCAGCAACTGCTTCACGAGGGATTTGCCGAGGTTGACCGGCACAGCGTTCCCGATCTGCTTCGTGGTCTGAGTCTTGTTGCCGGCGAACTCGTACTCGCTGGGAAAACCTTGCGCCGCAGCGAGTTCTCTCGGCTGGAGCATCCGGTAGCGGAGATCGAGTCCCCACGGGTAACAGTCTGGGATGCACAACGCGTGGCGATCTTTCGTCGTCACCGTCGGGAGTGGATCGCCGATCGACTTCGCGTCGGAATTTCCGTAGTATTCCACCAGGAACGGGCGAGCAAGGTACGGGTCTGACCCCGTCGCAGTGATCGTCGGGTACGGCTCTTCGATCTCGTGAGTTCGGGGTTTCTGTCCCTCTCGTTCGCTCTTGTACGGGACGAAAAACGGCCAAACGAGATGTCCGTCGTGGTTTTTCGCCGTCACCGTGTGGAGCGGACGCTCGCCCGGCTCGTACGTGGGGTTGCTGTGCAGCCCTCGGAACGCTCCGTTGCGTGGCAGAACGAACGGGTCAGCGTGGATACAGTGAATCGCCCCCCGCGTGGCGACCGTCGGGACGGGGCTTTCGGTGGCGTCCTTCGCCAGCGCGTTCGAGTGCTGGCCCATCACCATCGTCGTCGAGAGCTGGGTCTCATCGGCGTCAGGACCGGCTGCTGGCCCCTCGACGAGGAACGGTTCGTCGCGTTCGTCGGCTGTGTCCTCGAGGTCGTCGAGGGCAACCACGTCCTCCTGCATCCGCTCGACGTCCTCGGGCGTGATCTCGGCGATGGCGTCTGCGTAGGGGGCGAGACTGTCGGCACAGTGCTGGCGGATGCCTTCGGCGATCCGCTGCATCGTGTTGTTCGACAGGGGCCGGGAGCGCGTCCAGATCGAGTCGCCGAGCTCGTTCCAGTCGAGGATCTCCGCTGCACTACGCCACTCGTCGGTACCCGGCTCGTCGCCGTTCTCGCCGTGAGTTGGGTCGGGGAACTCGGGACGATAGTCCCGACGCGCCATGACGAAGAAGCGGCGGCGAGACGTCGCGTCACCGTAGTCCGCTGCGTTCAACGTTGTGTGGCGAACCGAATAACGGTCGGCCTCCAACTGGGTCTTCCAGGCGTCGAATTTCGTCCCGTCACGCGTCGGTTCACCATCGACGATCGGCCCCCACGATTTGAACTCGGGGACGTTCTCGAGGAGGACCGACTCGGGTTGGAGTTTGCCGATCCAGTCGAGGACGTGCATCGGGCTCGCACGCTGCTGTTCGTTCACCGGCTTCCCGCCTCGAGCCGCCGAAAAGTGCGTACACTCGGGAGCAGCGATGAGGATGTCGACGGTTCCAGGGTCGATGACGTCCGGCGGGTGGAGTTCCTCGACTTTCGCGTTCAAGTGCGTTGCCCACGGGTGGTTTCGCTGGTGGGTTTCGATGGCCTTCCCCCAGTGATTGACTGCGACGAGTTCGACGTCGCGATCTAACTCTTCGCAGGCCTCCGCGAGGGCGGTTGAAAGGCCTCCACCGCCGCAAAACAGGTCCACGGCACGCACGGTCTCGTCTGCTCGATTTGTCATTTTTCGAACCCTCCACCCCTCGTCGGGGGGGATGACCAACACCACGTGGGTGCAGTCGGGCGGTTACGCCGAACCCGACGGCTCGTGGCTGTCGGGATCGTCACAGGAACAGCCGATCGCGGCGACGTCGCCACACTCAGGACACTCGTAGATCGGGATGACGTCCGAGCCCCGCTGGGGCAGCGGTCCTTCTTTTTGCCCTTCGTAGCCGCACTCGGCGCAGTGAGAGTCTGCCATTCTCGTTTACCTCGATCCGACTCGGTGGCGAGTGTCCCAGACCTCCCGCGAGAGTACCTCGAGGATAGCGAGTGCGTCACGACGGATGGACGCTTCGTCGGTCTCCTCGACGTAATCGCGGTGTACGTCGATCGACAGGCCGGGTGCCCCACTGTAGCTCCCAACAAAGCCACAGTGCCCTCGCGGGAGGCTGAGCGTCTGGACCTCCGGATCGGTGCTGCTCCCGGCCCCTGGAGCGATCTGCATGGTGATCGTTCCGTCGTTGTGGACTCGTGTGAGAATGTTGCACCCATCGGAGCCACACTCAGCGATCGCCAGCCTATGGAACCGGTCGGCGAGATCCACTTGGCGTGCTGGCGCACCCTCAGCAGCATCGAGCGTCATGACTCCCCCTCGGTGAGGACCTCCTCGCTGGAATCGTTGGACTGGCCGACAAGTCGGTGTTCGTCCCGCTCCTCGCGTCGGTCACTCGGGGTGGTCGGAAGAGCACTGTCCCCTTCCGAGAGCGGTACGTCTTCGTCGAACGTGCGTTCGTACACTTCTCTGAGTGGCATTCGAAATCACTTCCGGGGGACGAGTTCTTGCACGTCAGCTCGCCTCCCTACCCCTCTTGGGGGCTAACCAACGCCACCGAACGGTGCGGGCAGCGGCCAGCTGGTGCGGTGGAACAGCGCCAAGATTCTGAGTTACCCCACGAATAGGTGCTGTCTCTCGCCCGTGGGGTAACTCACGAGACAGGTGGTTGGACTCTCTCGACGGATTCGAAATGAATCGTCTCGCGTTTCTCCCCCTTGTGCATGAACTCAGTCACGATCCGAATTTCGCCATCCATCTCCAGATGTTTCGCCACGTCGATGACCTGAAAGATGGTTCCACTCGTTGCGCTCCGGTCGAGGACTGCGATAACGTATCCCCGATCCGCGCCCCAGGCGTCCGAAACGAGTGGCTGGGATCCGATCCGGTCGACTGCGTTCTTGGTTTGCTTTGCTGTCGTCATTATTATCGAACCCTCCACCTCTCTCTGAGGTGGAACCGACACCACCGTGCGGTGCGAGCCGCATGGTCGCTGTCTCTGTTGCTGTCCCTCTCGCTGTCAGTACCCTCCGTCGTCACGGCAATCCTCTCCCAGTCTGCGTTTGGATCTTCTCAACGCCGTGGCTCCGCAGTTCCCATGTTTCGGCAGGCGTCCAGTCGTTGTATCCCCGATCGGCGCATTTGATCTCGTGGCGAATGTCGCATCCACTGCCGGGATACCAGTTCACTATGATTCGATGCGTCACTGTGATGTGACGCTTTCGAACTCCAGTGTACGGGTTGTCTGACCACGTTGCGATCAACCGCTCTGTCTCGGTTTGGGCCATCTGTGAAACCCTCACCCCTCTCTGAGGGAGAACCGACACCACCATGCGGTCCGGGCGCGTCAGCGGCTGTGATCGTCCCGGTCAAAGTCGGCGAGTCCCCGCTGTGGGGACTCGAGGTGGTCGGAATCTCCCGTAAGTTCGAAGACAACAACCTGCGACTTCGCCAAATAGGCGCTCGGATCATCGAGGGTGTCCTCGTGCTGAGGTTGGGAGAGCCGCCACGAGTCCTCGCTGTAATCGTCGCATTCCCCGACGAGCAGGTTCTCCGAGCCGCCGATCGTGAGCACGGTCGTTTCGGGGTCTTCGAGGATCCAGGTCGGTGTCCAGACGACCGTCGCCCAGTCCGTCGATCGGAGCACTTGGGCGACCCGCTCCTTGTCCTGTCCCGAGACGACCGACGGCGCCGCGTCAATGTCGCGCCACTCCGAGACGCAAATGTGTGCGCCGGGATCAGGCATTGTTGCCGTCCTCCAGGTGGTCGAGATAGGTTCGGAGCTTGGCCTTCTCGCGGCCGAGCTGTTCGCGCTGGTAGCTGTAGTGGCGATCGTCCTGCATCGTCTCAAGGACGCGAATGACCTGGGTCGCGAGGAATGCCAGCTTGATCGATGTCTCGTCGCCCACGAGGTCGTCGTTGGCGGCGCTAAGGAGTCTGTCCTTTGCGCCAAGGACCCCCGAACGCAGGTCGGCCACGGCCTCTTTCTCCCTGTCCAACGCCCCGATCTCAGCCTCGATTTCCTCGATCCGCCCCTCGGGATCCTCCGGGATTTCGTCGAGAACCGCGTAGTCGGGGACGTTCTCGCAGCCGGGACAAGGGACGAGCCCCGAACGGCCCGCGACCGACTTCGTGATCTGGCCGGACCCCCCACAGCGGCGACAGCCTTCGCGCTCGAGCTCGCCGATGTCGGCCGGGCCATCGCCCTCGTCGCGACGTTGTACATCTCTCGGGGCGGGACGATCGTCGGGCTGGATGGCGCCGTACTCGGCGTCCGGGATCGGGTCGTCGATCCCGGTCGCGCGATCGAAGCCGGGCACGTCGTGGGGGTCGGGGTTAGCGACCCGATCGCGTTCGCGGTGGGCTTCGTCTCGGTCCATCAGTTCTCGCCTCCGGTCTCCGTCTGTTCTCTCGTGTCTAACTGCATCTCCATCTCTGTTCGCCTCCACCCCTCTCAGGGGGAAATCAACGCCACCGAACGGTGCGGGCAGCGGCCAGCTGGTGCGGTGGAACAGCGGTAGGGTTCTGAGTTACCCCACTCTCTCGCGTTCCGTTCCCCCTGTGGGGTAACTCAGAGAGTTTCATCGGTCGGCACACGCCCGACACCGCCCCCAAGATCAAGACCAGGATCAAGACGGTACCAATTAAGAGGCAGAACAGCCGAGCATCGGAGTGAGCATGAGTCGAGAGTCCTATGATATCGGTGAGCCAGTGATCGATCGCGATTCACCGGATGACGATCCGAACACGGCAATCGTCGTCAACTGCCCGCCACAAACTGCCGACGAGTGGAACGCCTACCACGATACGACGGTCGCTGAGGACAATCCTGATTACCCCGAGGATGCCGCCGTTGTCGTCGTGGCCTACCGCGATGAACTCGCCGAGTTTGATCCCGACTGGGCTGATCACGACGAGCCGTTCTCACTCGGCACACTCAACGAAGGAGGCGTCTCTCACTACGCATACCCCGCCCCCCGTCTCACCAGTGTCGCGACCGACGACACCGACGACATTGACGAAGCCGACGACATTGACGAAGCCGACGACACCGACGACGAGAGTACAAACACAGATGGTGAAGACCAGGCCGAAAGCGACTCTGACCAATCCACGACGGACGCTGACGAGCCACCGATAGATGCTGAAGAGACGGCACCAGATGCTGACGAACCTCCCGAAGATCCCGAGCCCTCCGCTGACGTCCGCGCGCTCAAGGAAACGCTCACAGACCATGGACTGCCCGCCGAGATCGAACCCGACGGACACACTGTCGTCACCGAAAAACTCGGCGTCACCTATCGCCTCGAACCCGGCGAACTCCTCGAGGGCGACGGACCCCACCGCGACCAGATCGAAGAGATTGCCACGAAAGTCTGACCGTTCTGGCGGTTTCATCCACAACCCGAACGACGAGTACGGATCCAATGAAGGCGGTCCACTCCGTGCGGGTCACAGGCCTGCTTCCCTGTCGGTGCCAGCACCAGCGCCCTCCATCATGGAACCGCTAGTCCGACAGTGCCGGCAGCCGTGGAGCGTCCCGTCGTTGTCCGCGAACACACGCCGGTAGTCGTCGGTGACGGTTTCACCACAATTGGCGCATTCGTTCATGAGGTTCGTTTGGAGAAGGGGGATGTTCACGTTGTGGGATGTGCCGCAATACCGTTTTTCCCCTTGACCTCTGCGGGACTGCCGGCGGTGGCGCGCGATGAAAGCGCTTCGCCAGAAGCGCTGAACGCGCGAGGGACGACCGAAGGACACACTCTGTGAGTGTGTTCCGTAGGGAGTCGGTTGGGGAGGACGCGAGCGAAGCGAGCGTGTGGTCGTATACACGAAAAAAAAGCGCTTTGCGACCGAGTTAACTTCCTCGCCGCCACGTACACCCGCACGATCCCTTGTACAGCCTCGTTCCCGCCTCGTCTGCGGCCCGCGTCTGCTGGATCACGACCGATACACCTACCTCCTCTTCACAGTTCGGACACCGCGCTCTCTGTGCGCCCTCTTCCAGCGTCTCCACCTCGCCCTTGTGTGTGGTTTCGTCGTCCGTCCAGAACTTCTGCTCCGTCTCTTCTTGGAGCGACGTCACGCTGAACTCTGTCTCCAGGCCGACCATCTCCGCCGCATCGATCAACTCGCCGCCCGCGAACAGCGACTCCACCGCCCCGGCCGCCTCTGTCTGAAGTTCGGTGCAACGTCCGCCAGCCGAGCTGTCACTCGTCGACATCTCTGAAATCCTCCACCCCTCTTGAGGGTCGATCAACGCCACTGGACCTCCGCTGCTCGCTCGAGGGAAAGAGAAAAGGAGAGCGGCGTGCCGACGCTCTCTGGGCGGGCCACGATTGCGGCAGGATCACGGGAGACGCCAACGCACGCACAGAGACGCGCGCTCAGGCGCATCAGCAGCGTCCGAGCGCGAACCAAAGGGGAAACCCGGAACCACAACGAGCGTACGCAGCGGCCGGTAGAGGGCCCTGTGAGCGATGTGAGCAGTTCCGCACCCTCGAGAATCGAACGGCTGAAAGAAGAGCGGAACGACGACGACTGAGCGACTTCCCCTCCCTTAGACGATCGGCTTCGGTCCCCGCCACGAGAGGGTGATCTCTCCGCCCTCTCGTCCCTCTCGCTCCTCTTTTTCTTCTCCCGCCCTCTGTAGGTCGTGCTGCTCCTCGAGGTCGCTACAGAGGCGTTCTGCGGCCGCGAGTGCGTCTGCGAGCGTTCCGACTTCAGCCTCGACCGACCCCCAGTCCGGATTTGCATTCGGGTAGACGGCCACTTGGTACGTCCCGCCGAAGCGTTCGCGCCAGCTTGGCGATCGCTGGTACACCGCTGTCGGCGCGATCGTCACCTCCATCGGCGTCGCGAATGACATCTCCTCTGTGTCGTCAGCGAGCAATCGAACCAACGAGAGGACACACTGCCGCCGTCCCAGTGCCCACGATCGGACGCTGCCCTCCTCGCAATCCCACGCGTCGAATCGCTGCTCGATGCTCTCCGGCGTCTCGAGTCTCTGTGCAGTCGCGGATCGGCTAACTGAATCATGTATCGACATCTCTGAAACCCTCTACCCCTCTTGGGGGTCGATCAACGCCACCGGGCGGCGGCGTTGTCCGTCCATTCGTGCTCCTGCTCCTGTTCGTGTTCATCAACCGGCTGGGCGTCGTCTCATTGAACTCACCCACACTTCGAGCAGATGAGATCAACGTCTCGGATCATGGCGTCATCGCACGCTGCCGTCGGGACCAGGCCGTAGGTTCCGCAGCTGTCGCACCGTGTTCCAGAACGGGCTGCAAGCGCCGATACTTCACCGTGAGGATCGCGATCGGGTTTCTTGAACAGCGGGTTGTCCCTCGATTTGAACTCAACAACAATCGCCTCCGGCTGGCCGTCTGGTCGATCGTTCATCTCTGATTCCCTCTACCCCTCGAGGGGGCGAGTAACGCCACTGTCTGTGCGCTCTGCTGTCACACTCTCCGAAGCGGTTCCGTCCACCCCTTCCCTGCGGGGCTGCGAGGAGCGGTGGCGCGCGATGAAAGCGCTTCGCTAGAAGCGCAGAACGCGCGAGGGACGACCGAAGGACACACTCACAGAGTGTGTTCCGTAGGGAGTCGGTTGGGGAGGACGCGAGCGAAGCGAGCGGGTGGTCGTATACACGAAAAAAGAGGGGCATGTCGGCTACTCCCCGGTCCACCACCGGCCGCGCTCGGGGAATTCGATCCGACTCCACCCGGTCACGGCCAGATTGCACGTCTCATTGTACCAGTTCTTCTTCACGTTCTTGAACCGCACCGTGTCGCCCTCACTCACCTTCGTCTGGTAGGAGTTCTTCCAGACCGTGAACTTGATCTTCTCTGTGTCGTCCGCGATCAGCCCCACTTGTTGTTGCGAGGAATCCGCGGGATCCCACAGTTCGATGATCTCGCCTTCCACGTCCACTTCGCCCGTCTCGACCTCCGGGACGTCCGCGATATCCACGATCGTCCCCGCTTCAGCCTTGACTTCCTCCATCTGTGCGAGAGTCGCCTCGATCATCGACTTTCCGTTCTCGACCTTCTCGGCCAGCCCACGGCTCACTGCCGCCCGGCTTGGTCCACTGCGCACGCTCTCGGTGATCCGCACCGACTGCGTGTTCACCTCTGCAACCTCCGTCTGCTCGAGTTCCGACCGGGGATCGACCCGTTCGATCCGCCGCTCACGCCGCTGCTCGACGACCACTTCACGGGTGCGCTCTTCACGCCCCTCTTGCTGGCCGAACGTCGCTTTCGCACTGATCCGATCGAGCTCTTCCTCCCGAGCCCGGATCTCCTCTTCCTGGGCGAGGGGGAGATGCCCGTACTCGTTCTCCTCCCGCCCGACCACCGTCTCCGGGTGCTCGGTCTCAACCTTCGTGTTGACCTCCTGATCGACCGACGCCGCGAACTCTGGCGTCTCGTCCACGATGTCATCCGCGAACGGCTCGTCCTCGCCTGCAACCGCCTGATCATCGTCCTGTTCGTCGGAACCTTTATCACCGCTGTAGTTCGTAGAACTCATTGTTGATTACTCCGAAGGCGCCTTCCACCGCGTCTTCACTCCAACTCTTCTGAGTGCCAACTCCGATTGTGAGCGAATCGTCACGTCAGACACGGTGATTAGCGCCTTCTGCGGCACCCCGTCAGGCGACGCTGCTGTCCTTCCTGACGAAGTTCACCTCCATCTTATGATTGAGATCGCTTGTTGGTGCTCGTCTCGAAGCCACCCCGAAGGTCAGCGGAAGCTCGCCGGAAGGCGAGGAGTCCGCTGGCTGAAGCGGGTGGCTGAGAGATGCGATCGCGGTGCTGTGCGGTGAGCAGTCCAGCGGAAACGCGCGCTCGCGGCCGGTTGTGGTGCGGCGTGAGCGCGCGGCAAACGCTGGACCGACTCCTTCAAGCGATCTCAATTAAATCTAGATCAAACGGACACGTTTGTGGGAAACCCTCCGGGCGGCACAACGGACGGGACCCGCGCTCGCCTGCCGAGCGGTGCGGAGAAGGCGAGCGTGGGAAGGATCCGTGAGCCGTCTCCGACGCGCCTGAGTGCGGCCCGGTGCGGTGCGGTGATCGAAGGCGCGGCGAGAGAAGACTGGAGGGAGGTGGGCAGTTGTGGTCTCCCGTAGTTCCGCGAGCCCGTCCGGCGGTGCGGTGCAGTACGGTGGACGGGCGAGTCGGAATCTGGACTTCGATCTCGCGCCTGGACTCGCCCGCGAGAGACCCGCTGCCTGCAGATCGGCGGCACGACCGCGCCGACAGGCGCGGCGACCGGAGGGAGTCTGCTGGCTGCGGTGTCTCGCAGCAAGAGGCCAGAAGCCGAGAATCTTGCATTCTCGGCGGCGCGATGATCGAAGGAAACGGGAGAGGCGACACACCAGCCATCCGGCGTTCCGGCCCCCGCGCTCACCACTGATGACGCTCAAACTGCCATCCAACGCTACCGATCGAGCGACCCCCCTCCCAGTCGCGCCAGCCCGTTCTGTCCACCCCCCTTCCTGCAGGAGCAACCCGTCTCGCACACACCAATCCTCGAGGTGTAATGCGTCCCCGGCTTCACCCCTCCTGGTGGACTTCGAAAGGGCGAGGGCGTCTCGGTCGTCCCCCGACCCCGTAAGCACCGAACGCAGTGAGGCGCGCAGCGGCGGTCGCGGGATGCCGAGCGACCGAGGGCTTTCGGGGGCAGTATATACTCTACCTGCGCCTGTTGCTCCGCTTGCTCCCCTCACGTCTCGAGGGCTCCCGATCTCCCTGTCGCTGTCACTGTCGCTGTTGCCGTCGACGTCGATCTCGTCGTATCCACGCGCCCACACCCCCTCTCGCGATCATCATCCATCTACACCGTCTCCCGCGATCATCATCCCCATCCCGGCTGGTCGAGGGTGAACAGCCGTCGTCACGGACGAACAATCCAGATCCGAACAGAGCCGGCCTGGGAACGCTGGGGAAAGCCCGGCAGCGCAGCGACCGCAGGGAGCGAGCCGCCCGGACCCTGGAGGTGGGTGGGGGTTCGTGGGTGGGCGGTGCTGTGCGGGGCGTCCAGTCTCGTCTCGCCGGTACCGATCGCCCCCTCCGTTACCCTTCGATCTCTCCGCTCTCTTTCTCTTCTCTCGAGCCAGTCTACGCTTGCCTACCGACTCCTAGGGCATGTGTCCGCAACTCTGACACTGGTACGTGACGGGGACTGCTTCTCCAGGACCGAGTGCACACGCGACAGTCCGAACCTCCGTACTGCCACAGTTCTCGCACGTCTCTGTACTTTCTGAGGATGGATTGATCACGGTCATAGCTGGACACTGGATCGTGCAGTCGAATTACGTTCCTCGAGTCAGTCTCTGAAGGGGCGGCGAACGAACTCACACACCGAGCCGGCCCACGTTCGCACTTGCACCCGGATCGCTTTTCGAAGATCCTGCTTGAGGACGGCCACTTCCGAGTAGTACGAACGGGCCCCCTTCGGCAGTTCGTGGAACCGCTTGTCGCAGCCAATGCACGTGTATTCGAACTCAGCACGGACCCGATTCTGATGCCGCTCGAGATCGCCACCCTCGCTGTAGTGGAACTCTTCATACACCAGTTTCTTCGAGACAAACCTACGACTGTCACACCGAGGGCACTGCGTCATCGCCAGTGGGTCGTCTGCTACCCCCCGTTGTCGTGGCTCCTGTCCCCTCGAAACGTGGTCTGCGTTGGATCCCGTTTGACCCCTCGGCCCTGGCTCTCCCCCCTCCCGAACCCACTCGTCGAACTCGTCGTCTAGCGCACTCTCTGTTTCGCCGTCCGATTCGTCGTCTGATTCGTTCCGATCGCTCCAACTCATGAGACCTCTACCCCTCTTGGGGGATGACCGACACCACCCTGCAAGTGTCCGTCCGGCAGCCTCCGATTGCGCCACCCTCATCCTCAAACGGTTTCCTCGAGCCTGTTTCTCGAGGCTATCTCTCACCCCCGTACCCCTCGAGCCCGGCACCCGTCCACTCCTTCCCCCGCTGTCCCACCCCTACTCGTCCCTTCTATCCACCCCCGTCACTTCGTTCTCTTCTATCTGATACATCCACCGCTCACCCTCCTCATTTCTGTCATCCTCTTCCCCCGTCTCTTCTCCGGTGTGATTCCTCTCTTCATCCTCTATCACACCCACCTCGGTCACCTTATTCTCCCAGCTGACCACCCATCCTGTTTTTACCCCTCTTTGCCTACCTTCGCATCCTCATCTTAGCTTCTCTCTGAGCACCCTGTCTCTCCCATCCCACCCGCTCACACCCTCTTACGCATTCTGATACATTCCTTCTTCTCCACCCCCTTCACCGTCCACTCTTCACACCCCGTCACACACCTCTCAGTTTCTGCATACCCCTCTTATCCTTTGGACGATTTTCAGGTGTACGAACGCGATTTAACGGATGCAAAATGGAGTAGAGGCCCGTCCCGCACCTCTCAGGCCGTTTCAAGGTGTGTGACAAAACCGGATTTTGGAGGTGGAATCCAAAAGGTGCGTGACGAGGGGGTGAAACCGGCAATATCGCCAAAATCAGGAGAATAATGACAGCTGAGTTTTGATTAGGAAATGTAGACTGAATGTCCGGTGGATGGTCTGAAACCACTGAAGCCGGGATTTTTGGAGTTTCAGCCCTCAGATCGTGCCCGACGCGATATAATCCCACCAATATCATAGGATATTATTATTTTTCTTATTGAATAGGTGATTGCCAGAGTGGAGCTTTGCAGATAGGCTGAACTACTTCAACGAGTGATCAGTATGATTGAACTCAGTAACCTAATCAGACCGTTTGTTCCACCCCTACAAATACTGATTTCATCGGTCGAAAAGGAGCGATCTGCCAGTGTGATATTTGACCCATCTACACAGCGAAACGTGTAGAGAAAAGCGTCTCAAAACCAGTCCCCATTTCCTTCTAGCTGGTCGTACATATCGTCGGGAAATGGGAGACTTCCGTAGATCGAGTAGGGGCACTGATCCTGCCCGATACAGTACCGTTGCATGTCGTCGTTATCGCAGTTCATCGGGAGTGGTGTCGTGCCCTGGGGACCAATACCGCGCTCTCCACGACGGGCTTCATATTTGATTTGGTACTCGGTAATCTCGGGGTCATGCCACGGCCAGCGGCTGAAGAGATCCTGGATATCATCAATGATTTCTTCGATTGATGTATTTTGGTATTGAGGAAGCCACATGATCATGCGGACGATATTAAAGAGATCTTTTCGGACTGGTTTTTCGTCTTGTAGGCGCTCATCCAAGGCGGCCAGACACGGCAGTTCGAACAGATCTTCGAGATCGTCGACTTCGATCGGACGCGCCCCACTACTCGAGTGAGCAATCTGATAGGTGTTGATTCGGCCACTCCGATCGATCGTTACTGACTGGTGTGAATCGTGATTCGCGAGCGTGTTGCCGACCGTCCGCGGATTGGTGAATTGTCGTAGTTGTGCTTGCTCTCCGTTATTGTCAGGGTCGTACGTATCGAGGGCATCGTAGAGTTCCTTCGAGGTGTGAAATTCGCCGACCTGGGTGTGCGAACTCGCGCTGATGGCCGATCGAAGGAGACGCACGAGGGGTTCGCCACGGTTCCAGTTCTTCCAGACCTTTTCGTAGTGGCCGCCACGAAGGGCTCGCTCGGTCCGGTCGCTGACCGCTGTTTCGTTGGCCGTCAGCCAACTGCGTTCGTCCTCGCCCAGTTCGTCTTCTTGGGCCGAGCGCAAGCGAGCAAAACCGGTCTCGGCGTACTCCTGGTATTTGGCCTCGAAATCTTCGATCGGGATATAGAGATTGTTGTTTGCGAGCTGTGTCCGGATTTCGCCTGTCTCCTCGGCGCTGGTCGCCTCGTCGGTTGTCCGCGTGAGGCAAGCCCGTGAGGCGGCTGCCATCGGGACCTCGATATAGAGAGTGTCCTCGTCGAATTCGTCGGTTTCGAACTGGGGCATGGTGGTGACGTCGGTACAGACCCGCCCCGGATGTGGCCCGTCTTCGCTGGGTGATTTCGCGTAGAGGACTTCCGCGATGTCTTGGTAGAGCGTGGGGTCGTCGTACTCACGGATGAGTGAGATGAGGTTGTTTGCGAACAGTTCGCGGATGTTCTGAATGACTTGGTTACGCCGAACGGGCGTGTCTTCAAAGCGCGGTTGTTCTATCACGCAGATCGCCCCGATGGTTGCGAGCAGTACGAGTGTCGCGGGCCAATCGACGAACGATCGCTCGAGGGTTCGCTCGCGTTGGGCTTGCTCAAACGCACTGGTTCCGAAGTGTTCGACATCCGAAAGCAAGGTGTCAGGGTCTGGTTCGTCGTCGACGAGGTAGCGATCGTACCCCCGGTCGAATAGCTGGACGAGTTCGCTCATCGTGTACTGGGTCGGGACAGCGGCGACCAGGTAGGCGTCTCGTTCGGTGTTGCGTGGATCAACCATTGTGATCACTCGAGGAACTGTGGTCGGGCGTCCGTTCGTGGATTGAACGCGGGGCTGTCAATCGGCTGGACGACGCGACACACCTCCGCGTGCAATGAGTAGGGGACCCGGAGTAGGCGGCTTCGATCGGCGGTCACGACAGGATCAATTGGGATCTCGTACCGCTCGATTAGGAGATCGTTGAGCACTTCCCGGCTGCTCTCGTCGTAGTCGTGTTCGGGATCGTCGTCGAGCAGGTAGACGTGGACACCTTGTCCGGAGTAGACGACCATCGTTTCCTCGGCGCTGAACTCGCTTTCGAAGATATCACGCGTTTCAAAGCCGTATTCAATGGCGCGCTCGAGGTCCTCGAACGCGTAGGGATAGTCCGCGGGATCAGCCGCTTTGATGCCGGATTCACCGAGCAATTTCTCGTCACGGGTGCGCTCGTCGTGGTGAGTGTCGTAGTCGCTTTCAACTTCCGCGAGTTCTCGTTCGGCCCGTGCTGCGGCAATGTCTTTCGCGTCGATGTCGACAGCGATTACCCAGGGACGCTCCCAGTTATCTAACCCGTAGTAGACGCCTGCCGACACGGGATCTGATTTCACAAGAAGATCCGGGTCGGCGAGTGCGTACTCGCTGTCACCGAAGGGATCGTGGCGCGCAGGGGATTGGATGAACGAGAGAACATCCTCGAACCCGTCGAAGTTGTGTGAGAGCTGTTCGCCAGTCGAATCCGTCCGCCACGTCGCCCGTCGGATGAAGTCCCGGTCGGGCCGTCCGTCTTTGCGAATCGGGTGCCGATCGCGAAAGCTGAGGCCGAATTCTTTCGGCCCAGTTGCTGTTATGAACCCCGGAATCTGATCCGTGTACGCGGGGAACTCCTGGTTGTAGTACGTATATATCTCATCGCGGCTTGCTTTTCTCCACGTCATAGTCCTCCTCCCGCGAATTGGAGAAAGTCGATCATCACGATTACTGCCAGGAGTGAAATGACACCGACCACGACGCCATCACCACGTCGCGGGAACGGCGTCCAACTCGGAGTGAGGATCGTCCCAACAAACAGTCGAAAAATGAAAAGAACGGGCAAGAGCAGCGCGTAGACGATGAGTGTCACAAAGATTAGACTGAGGCTGATTTCCATCACTCCCCCGTAACTGTAGATCGGCATGTATTGGGAGAGATACGCTGAGATAATGCCCAGCTCGGAAACGAGACTCTGGAGTAACTCGAGAAGTTTCATTCGCCTATTTCGTCTCCCAGCCGCCGGAACGTTTGGACCGTCGTCAGCCCGTCTGCGTCCAATTCGTCGACTCTCTCTTGGATTTGTGCAATCGTACGTGCTGCCCGCCCACCCACTCGGCCAGAAACTCGATCGTGGTCGGCAAGCAGATTCACTATATTTCGAGCATCATCTCTCGAAGAGAAAGCCCATACGGCGTCCGCATCGACAGCGGCCATCTTGTCGTAGTCGTCTGTTACTGCGGTGGGGTTATTCGATGTCATTTCTACTTCACCAACCCAGATGAGATCGCCATCAGCATCGAACCCGACGACATCGAAGATCGCCTCTGGGTCCTGCTGGTAATACCGCTCAGCGCGCTCGACATCCTCTTGCTCACTCAGCCACTGAAACAGCAGTTCAACGCCCACTTTGTGGGGTGTCTTCTCTCCGAGATCGCCCACGCCTGTTTCAGCCGTGATCGTCTCGTCAAGCAGTTCTCTCCCCTCTGGAAGGAGTGTGTAGTACGGCCGCCGGTTCACCCGTGCTTTTTCGAGGAGCCCTCGCTCGATCAGCATCGAAACATCAAGCTGAGGGAGACCGTCTTCCAACTCGTCCATCCCCTCCAAGAGCGTATAGCCGGGAAGGTCCCGATTCATCGCGTCCAGCACCCGTTTCAGGAACGTGGCGTCATCTCGAGAGAGTCCCCGTGCTCGAAGCGTTTCGTCGTCGATCGGGTTGGTATCCTTCTCCTCGTGGCCGCCGAAGAATGAACCCCCCATCGACCCCTCCGATGACTGGTCGGCGTCGCTCTCGCTATTGCTTTCGTCTTCCTCTCTCGAGTCAGCGCCTTCGGCGTCCTCATTCTCCTCGTCCGCCGACTGTTCGGGAGGGGCATTCGTCCCATCAGCGTCGGCCTTAGGAGAAGTTGCCTGTGTATCTGACTCCGGGTCCCTGTCTGTCCCTAGTCCCGGTGATCCTACTTGGTCCGACTCCGATTCTGGATCTCCCTCCGGTGTCGGTTCCGGTGATCCGTCTGGTGTTGGTGGCGATCCGACACTTCGTCCTGTCCCGGCATCGCTCCACGGCGACCATTCGAGTGTATCCTCGTGGGTCGGCACGTCGAGGCCGTACTCCTCGTCAGTCCGTTCGATGACCTCCGGCAGGATGTCTTCGTCGAACCGTTTCTGCTCGGCGTCCGACAGCGGGTCGTCGCTCTCGGGATGGCCGCTGATTATCGGTAGCGAGTGCAACGTCAACGGAGCTGGTCGCTCCTCGCCGAACTGCGGGCTCGCGAGCTTCGTGAACCACTCGCCCGACGCGATTCGGTTGTTCCGATTGCGAACGTCTTCAACCGAGAGGTCGTCGTGGGTGAACGTTTTCGCAAATCGATCCGTGATCGAGATATCCCCCACGAGCTTCGTATGCACTTCCGTCAGCAGTTCCTCGTACGCCCCGTTTCCATCATCCCAGCTTCGGACCTGTTCGGGGTACTGCATCACGAATCCCAGGCTCAATCCCGCCGACCGGCCTTGCGGGAGTAACTGGTCAGCAACAAGTTCGGTCGCGATGAACGGTGCTGCTTCCTCGAGAATGACGTTCACCACGTGGTCCGACGATGGTTGCTGTCGGTGCTGGATGGAGTGCCATAGATCACTCAGCAGGATAGTTGTCAACCCCCGCTGGGCGTCAAGCGTGAGGTCGCCGATATCGAACAGGACCGTCACGTCCTCGTCGAGAATATCGCGGAAATCAAAGTGGACGTCCTGTTCGTGAAAGCCATAGAGCGGGTCGCTGTCGGCCTCTCGACCGGGCTTGTGTCGCAGCATCCAGTGGAGGTGACGATCCTCTTTCAGCCGGTTGAGTCGGTTGAGCACCGCACCCATTGTCGTGTGGAACTGATGATCCTCTTTGGTGAACTGATTGGCTAACGACTTGTGGATGTCTTGATTGATATCCGAAATGTCTGGCAGTTCTTGATTCTGCTGCATTCGCGTTGCGGCATTGACCAGATCATCCAACCCGAAGACGTCATCACCGTGGACGGGATCGAACAGCGCATAGATGAGGAACGTCAGCACTTCGTTCGCGACGAACGCCTGTTCGTGACGGTCCGCCCCCATAATCATCCGCATCAACGCGTGGAAGTGGTCGGCTTTCTCTTTGACTGCCGTCTCCCGATCGTGGCCGGCGTCGAGCGCGGGCCGGAGGTCGAAAAACGAGACTGCTGGGAGTATTTCGGGCTCGCGGAAGTAGTAGGCGTCTTCGAGCGAGCCGTATTTCTTGTAGTGGCCCATCAGGTAGTTGACGCACATCCCGTCGCCTTTCGGCTCGAAGAGGATGTTCGGCCCCAACGTCGTCTCCGCAAGCGAGAGAAGCATCCGGTTGACGAGTTGGCTTTTCCCCGCCCCAGTCGTAGCGCAAGCCAGCCAGTGGCGTGTCTGGAGAGCTGGCGGTAATCGAAGCGGCCCATCAACGGAACTCGTGGGGTCCTGACCAAGCACCATTCCCGTGGTGTACTGGCGGCGCTGGGCCGCGTCCAAGCCGGGGAGCGAGGTCCGACTTTCGGGATTCGCGTGGGTTTCTTTCGTTGCCTCGTCCGTGAGGTGTTCCGTGCTCGGTACGATGATCATGTTGCAGAGTTCGTTCGGATCGAGGTGGAGGTCGGGCGTCGAGCGGCCGAGTCGCTTGCCAGTCACGACGTCTCGATTCAGGACACGGTTGAAGCAGCGCCGTGAGAACGTCCGGCTGCGGCGGGCGACCAGCCCCTTGTCGTATAGTTTCTCGCTCTCAATGCCATAGAATCGCCCCTCAAGCGGGTCGAACACCGTGCTGATGCTTCGGAGCGACTGTTTGAGCTCGGACGTGTCACTGCTCGCCGACTTCGCGGGGACGGTTACGACCCGCAGGTTAGCCGTGAACGTATGCCCCAAGTCTTCTGTTTGGAGGTTGTCGATCAGATCACGATCAGCTTCGGGAATCGGCTGGGACTCCTGTGGATGGTGCTCTTGCTGGGGTTCGGCGCCATAGATGAGGTCCTCGATAGCTTGAATGATGACATCTCCCCACGTTTCTCGGTCGCCTCTGATACGCTCAATCCGTTGATTACCACTGTGAGTCGAATCCGATTCGCCTTCGAACGCGGCTTGGAAGACGATCGGATGATCGGTCGTTGCGAAGTGGTCGATCAGTACAGTGAGAGGCGCGTGTGAGCTATCTTTCGTGAAGTCTTCGCCATCAAGTTCCTCGTCGAAGAGCCTGATCGGCGTCATCGGGTCGCCACTGCCAGTCCACCGCAGACTATACGGCTCAACGTCGTCTGGGTGGGGCCGCGCGAGAACGCCCTCGCCGGTATCAACAGGGGTGTCGAGTCCGAATCTCAGTGAGCCTGGATCGCGGTTTTCCTCCTCCTCTTGTTTCCGAAGTGCGTCAAGATCAACGCTTGGGAGTTGCCCTCCAAGCAGAGTGTTGGCTCCCGACTCCGACCCCAACTCCGGCTCCGATCCCGTTCCCGATACCGTCCCCGTCCCCGGGCCGTCGCTGATACCGGCCCCATCAGCAGCGAGGGGTTGATCGCCGTGAACGCGGGTGATCGCTTCGACCTCTTCGACAGAGGTCTGAAGCGCCCCCTTTTCCAGCGCTGTCTCGAACTCCTCGTAACTGTACTGTTCTGGAGCGACGAGTTTCTCGGCCAGATCGACGGTCACGCGTTCGATTTCGACAGTATCCGGGTAGGCGGAGTTGAGCCGATCATAGAGCGTCGAGAGGTGCTGGTCAGTCGAGTAATAGAACTCGATTGGCGAATCCGTTCCGTTGCTGTAGATGGTGAAATCGAACGTCAGTGGGTCAGGGCTGGCGAACGGGTTAATCCGCTGCCAGAATGATTCTTCGGTCGGGTTCAGGGCGTGTAGAGGGCGGATTTGATTGACGATTTCTGAGGGCGCCCGTTCGCCCGTCGAGGGAATGACGCGAACGTACTCCTGTTTGCGATCGAGCGGAGAGTCAGTGGAGGCGTCGAGAGTGAGGACGTTCGCTTCGACCTCCCTCGGGTTGTGGATGCCTTTGCAGACCACCTTTGGGATCTCGGCTTCGACCGTCCGGAACGTGATCGTCCCGTAGGAGAGCAGTCGTCCCACGAGCGACTGGTGACGAGTGATTTCGACGACACGCTCGAGAGCAAGCTTCGCAAACTGATCCCGTCGAATCCCTCGCGTACGCGCGTAGAGGGTGTCTGAAGTGAGAACGTATTCGGTTCGAACCGACCGTACCAGTGGAAGCAGGCCGACGACAACGCCCGTGACTCCGAGGATGATTGGGATCGCCCCAAGCCACCACAATGGAAGAGTGATGGTCGTCACAACCAGCCCAAGCTCGACCGGCGCGAGCCCAATGAGGGCCGGCCCCGTAGCGAATCCAGCGACACTGGGTGTCGCGAGGGCGATTGCAAGCCCAACGAGGAGGATCGCGCCCACGTACGCACGAAGACCGCTCCGAGCCAGCGGCGTGCCAGCCCACCGAACGTCGAGGTCGGCAATGCCAGCTACTCGGTCGTCTTCTGCAACGATCCACTCGAGATTCGGAGTGTTGTTTGATTTTTCGTGGGCAGATTCACTCGCTCGCTCGTCGTCCGCTTGGTCGTCCGTTGGATTGTTGTCTATTGGATTGGTCATTCAAATCTCACCTCGTGAACTTGCAGACGGGTGAACACGGGTCCCACAGACCAGTCGCACTCAGGGACTGCTGTCCTAATCGTCATCATCGAGACTCACCTCCACGTCCCCAGGGGCTGATCCACCACTGTCTGGCTTACCTGGCTGCTCATCGGCAGCAGTGTCACTGCTGGTGGTACACTCGGTCCGAGCAGTACCGATCCACTTCTCTAAAAGCGTCGAGGAGATGAGCACCTCCTCCTCCTCAAGGGAGTTTAGATCCGCCGCCGCGAGGTCGTCAACGGTTTCGATCCCCACCTCACGGAGCTGACTGCTGTAGGATTCTCCGATACCCGTGATCGTCGTGATCTCTTGGCGCTCGTCTTCACTCTCGTCCTCGGGCGCCTCGTCGTCTGGTTCGTCGTCAGTGTTCTCGGTACTACGTTCCTCCTGTTCGTCTTCTGTCGCCTCTGTCGGCGTCTCGCGCTCTTCTGTTTCGTTTGCTGACTCGTCCTCACCGTCTGTCTCTGTGGTCGTCGTCCCGGTCGAGTCATCATCTGCGGAGAGTGCGTTCGCAGTGCCGGCGGTACTGTCAGTAGTCTCGTCAGCTGCCGACTGATCCTCCTTGTGAATTGCCGCGAGAGCTGACTCAAGTGGACCTGGCCCGTCGCCTGTCTCCTCGTTTTCGTCCTTGTTCGTCGCCTGAGCAGTGCGTTCGTCGCCGTCGGTTCCGTCCGTGTGACCGTCGGATTCCTCGTCCTCGTCCTTCCCTACCGCCCGATCAGTGCGTTCCTCATTGGAATCTTCAGCCCCGAAGACCCGATCGAGGGCACCGGGATCGCTCACAAACCGGCGGATGTACGACTTGAACGCGCCGTGCTTGTCCGGATTGTAACTCAGGAGTGCGTCCTCAAAGTCCCCGGAAGCGACCTCGAACGTGTACCACTCTTCTTCGTCACTGAACCCGACGATCCCGGTCGAATAGCCCACATCTGCCTCTCCTGTCACTGCCTGACTTGTCACGAAGTTGTATTGGCTCTCGTTCAATCCGAACGCTCTACCGACCGACCAATCGAGATCCTTCAACCGAAAGAACTCGGTCGTTGTACACTGTCCTCGGATCGCGTTTTTGTGTCCGGCTCCGTCCTCGTCGCCGCTGATGAACTCGTCCGGTCGGTGCGAGAGGAACCACAGCCCCGCATTGTAGTGGCGCCAGTGGCGTGCGGCCTGCTGGAGCCACGGGAGCATCTCCTCACTGTGCAAGAGATAGTGCGCTTCGTCAACCACGAAAATCGTCTCTTCGGGCGCGCGCTTGACCATCTCGTAGACGTTGCGCAACAGCAGTTGGAGCATCGTCGACTTGTCCGCCGTGCCCAGTGCTTCGATCTGCTGCAGGTCCAGGTAGTTAACCTGGCCCTCCTCGAGGGTTACCTCGCTCTCCCCAATCAAGTGCTGGTAGCGCCCATGCTTCTTGAAGCCGACCAACTTGCGGAGGAATTGCCGCACCTCCTGTTTGACTTCCTCCCCTTCGATATTGTGCCCGGAGAGCGTGTATTCGGTGGGGTTCTCGAGCATTGTGGTCGTCTTCTCGATAAAGTCATCCATCGTCGGACTCTCCCGGCCATGCGTCTCCGGGCGACCGGGGTAGATCCCAGCCTCGCGGTAGGTCTCCGTGACGATCTCGCTCACCAGATGTTTGAAATCGTCGGGATCGCCGCCCTGAGCCTTGATGATCGACAGGATCCAACTCACTGCCGAGTCGCGAGCCATCCCGAACGGATCGACGTCCTTCGTTTCCATCACCGTCTCGGGCGTTTCCTGGATCAGCAGCGGGTTGATCGTCGTATTCCCGTCGACGACGATTCGGTTGCCGTTGACTGCCTCCGTGTGCTGATAGAAACCGCCCATCGTATCGAGGAAGATCACGGTTCGATCTTCCTTGCCAAGCCACCAGCGGAGTGCCTGCTTGCCTGCGTGATACGTTTTCCCGGACCCTGAGTCCGCTAGCGTGATCTTGTGCCCGGCACCGCCTCGTTCGAACTGGCTCGCGATGATCTTCTGTCCGTGATGTTCCGAGCGGCCGTACTCCACGCCATCCTCATCTTGGACGGTCGACCGGGCAAACGGGAACAGAGCACCGAGCGCCCCATCACACACCATCGTCGTGTGGTCCTTCCACGAGAGTTCATTGTACTGGTCGCGAGCACCCGGAGCGCCCGATTTGAACAGTTCGTCCGCACGCGATGACGATATCGCGGACAGTTCCGCAGGAGTGTCTTCGACTGCGTTCAATACGGGCTCTTCAGCATCCTCGAGTGCGCGACGTTTCGCGACATCGAGCGTGAGCGTCTCCGGGGATTCATACCCCTGCTTGATCTGTTCTTCGGCCAGATCGAGTGCTCGCTTCGACCCGGCCCGGACAGTGAGATAGCCGTTGAGATCGAACGGCTGGACCGTCGTCTGCTTGAGCAGCTTATACATCCCCTGGTAGTAGTGAACGTCCTCGGTCATGACCGAGGACTCGATATCGTCGACCTCCTGTCGATCGCTGATATCCGCGTCGATATCCTTGATTTTCGGCTTCAGACGCTCGATCGCATCAGCCTTCTCAACCGGGCGTGCACGGAGTCGTAGATCGAAATCCACGCCCGTGAGCGTCTGCAACGATTTGAGGAAGTTCCCCGAGGGACGCTTTCGCCAGCCAGTCAACCAATACGTGCGAGCGTACTGATCGCCGACCTCGACAAAATCGCCATGAACATCGATCGTTCCGGGAGAGAGGGCGTTCTGAAGCGGCGACGACTCCACGCCACTGTCAGTGTCCGAATCCGAGAGCGGGTGGAACAAGCCCTCACGTAGGCGAGCGAGCGTGCTCGTCTGTGCTGCTGTCTCCGCATCGTCGATCATATCCTCAGCACGTCCGGCTTCAGCGGGTGATTGGAGCAGCTGAGTGACAACGCTATCCGTCGCCTCCAACCCGGTCGCTCCGCCATCGCCCGCGACTTCAACCGTATCGACGTTTGCAACCGCATCGAGCGATAGCTGCCTATCAGCCGCTT
The DNA here is from genome assembly GCF_003344565.1 of Saliphagus sp. LR7. NCBI lineage: Archaea > Methanobacteriati > Methanobacteriota > Halobacteria > Halobacteriales > Natrialbaceae > Saliphagus > Saliphagus sp. LR7. The sequence continues at coordinate 85,585 of NZ_QPND01000013.1, forward strand.
CGTCGAAGTCTTCACCTGCGGTGGTTGTCTCCGCGCTGATTCGAGCTTGCTCGTCGAGGTGTGCGTCGACAGCTCCCGGCCGGTGACTGTCCGTCTCTGCCTGCTCGTGCTCGTGAGATCCCGATTCGGCCGATTTGATATTGGGCCACACCGAGAGGTTCGCCACTTGGGATGCCGACTCAGGGGTGAATTGCCGGTGTTCAACTCCGGCCCAGTATTTCGCAAGCAAGAACGCGTGCTCGGCCGGGTCGACTAACTCACCCGAACATCCGCTTACCGAACCCGCGACAGTCTTCGCGGAGGCAACTCGATCACGCAGTCGCCGTCGCATTTGCTTGCGCTGGCGTGCGTCGGGCTCGTCTCCACCAAGCGAGAAGAGCGAGCTACTATCCGACCGGCGGCGGTGCTCGAGGTGAGTCGGATCGACCTCGACAACGATGTACGAACGGAGTTCGCGAGCCTCCCACGCCTCGGCCTCCTCCTCCTCATACAGGATGTAATCCTCGAGCAAATCGCGAGCGATTATCCACTCGTCGCCACCAAATCGCCCGCTGTGGAGTTGCTCACGGTACTTGTCCGTGATTTTATCGACATCAGTATCAAACGTTGTGACAAAGAAATCGAACACATCATCCATCTCGCGGCGAATCGCGAACGTCAAATCCTGAACCATGTCGTTGACAGCCGACTGGGACTGTCGCTCAGTGTTACGACCATCGACGCGAACGAGCGCGACATACCGTCCGTCCTCCATCTCGGCGAACCCGTTCGAGAAAATTCGCTTGACACCGTGAATCGGCTCGACCGACGACTCAAGGTGATTTTTCGGGTACCGCCAACGCAGGACGAGCGACCGCAGGCCGGCCCGAGCCCGGTCGATCCCCGTCGTCGTCTCGTAATCCGTGCTATAAGAAACCGTCATCCCGATCACCGCCAGCGGGATCCCGATGGCTGCTGTCATCCAGAAAAGCCCAGGGCCACTCGTGAACGGTGAGGTGAAAATCCCGAAAAAGAGGATGACTCCTCCAGGCGCGCCGTAGAAGATGTGTTTGAGCTTGTACCCTCGCACTTTGATCGACGAATCGATGTACGGCAGGGCGAGCTGTGACGGATCTCGGTCGGTCGTATCCGCGTTGGTCGGTGATGTGTCGGTTGTCATGGGGTAGTGGTGGGGCAGTGGTGGTTGTTTTACGAGTTCACTTTCCGATTGATCCGATCTTTTTGCGTCTCGCTGAACGTCGTTTTCTTGCGCGATTTGTTGCCTTGCCTGCGGTTTTCCTGGTTGGAATCACCATCCTGAGTCCGCGGCGACTCTTGCTCACTCGTCTCGTCTTCACCACCACCTCCGCCCCCATCTCCGCCTCCACCTCCATCTCCGCCTCCATTGTTCGTATCCGACGGCGCCGGAAGCACAGTGTCACTGCCGTCGTTACTGTCGGAACCACTGGTTTTCTGCTCATATGCTGCTCTGTAATGCCGAGCCAAGTGGTGTACCTCGCTAGGAGCGTGCCGCATTCGTTGACTCACATCCTGGGTGGGCCCTTTCCCAAGTTTGAGCGCGGCGGCGACATGCGCCTTTTCGAGCATTTTCCACGGAAGATAGACGAGTGCGAACGCCAGCCCGAAGAGGATCAAAACGATCGAACCAGCGGTTCCGGCAATTGACCCATCGAGCGGCAGGTAAATGAGGAACCGCAAGATGATCGACTGGACAATCGAGAGGGCGAGAAGAGATCCGAAAACGAACAGCCCAAAACTTCCATACGCGTGTGCTTGACCGTGGGTTGCCCATGCAGCCCACGAAATCGGCCAAAACAGCACAGAAAGATATGTCAATAAGTGTAGCATGATGACACTGACGAGTGCTGCGACGACGACGATCGCCTTGAATATCAATAAGATTGCTAGAAGATAGAGACCGAGCCCAAAGCGGATCGCACCGTCCGGAGTGACGAATTGTTCTCCATCAGGGTAGATTGCCTGGGCCATCTCCGCAGACAAGTGCAGGAGTGCCGGCGCGAACACCCACGTCCCAAAGACCATCACGCCAGCGAGAGCGATACGCTTCCAGCCCCGACGGCGTTTTTCGGCGCTATCGTAGGAAAACGAGACGCCTACTTGTGCCATCAGCCAGACTATGGCGACCACGAGCGGCCACGAGATTACCGCAAAGACAGTCTGCCACTGCTCACTCGCTGGCTCGGCCCAACTCGAAGGGTCCTCCGCCTCCCCCGGTGCTGGAACCTGGATAGCGATAGCATGTATCGCATTGATGGCCCCAATCACTTCCGACAACACCCCGTCAACGAACGCTGCCACCCACGAATTGAACCATTGGACTGCTTCGTCTGAGGGATTAGTCAGCGTATCATAGATGTGGCCAGCCTGTGCTGCCCCAGGAATGTGCTCTTCAGCAACATCCCGACCATAACCCGCAAACTGGCCCGCAGATTCGACAACATCCCCCGCTGAGGATAATACTCCACCGTTGCCATCTTCGTCCTCTGAATCTGATTGACTTTCATTATTTTCCTCACCGGTAAGAATAGAATTTGGCTGGATACCGAATCCATCGTCTTCACTCGCGTTGGTGGATTCGTTTTCGGCCGTCTCGTTCCCACCTGCTTCACTACCAGACCCATTCGTTGCATTCGCTACCTCGCCAGGATCAATCCCAAATCCATCGTCTTCAGACTCGTTACTTTCATTTTCCTGAGCATCAACGATTCCGGCCCCGATCGTACCAAAGAGCCCCACACTCACGAGCAACATCCCTAAAACCGCAATCACCAACCATCTCTGACCGATGAACAACCGGGAGCTCATGCGTGGATCGTCAGATCAGCACCATTACCCACAAGATCTCGCCCTGCAAGCACCCACTGATATTGATGCCTAAATAATCAAGTACTGCTGACATGCTTCCTAGGAATAACCCTCCGAGAAGAGTCACAAATCCGTTGATGATCGAACTGCGCTCGCCTCGACGGCCGCCACCTCCGAAACCGAGAAAGCCGATCGCAATTTGGGCGATGCCAGCTAGTATTAGTATCAATGTCAACAATCCGAACGCGAGGAAAACCGCCGATCCCAATGCACCCCCGCAAGCAACCTCGGCTGCTTCTTCAAACGCAGACTGGGCAACAACGGGCTGGATCAACATCAGTACCCCTGCGGTGACCATCGCGATCTGGGCTGCTATGGGACTCACTCGAGCCAGTGCTCGGAGAGTTACCTCTGTCGGTCGCCTTTGGTTATTGGTATGTTCACCCATAGAGATTACGTCTAGGCAGAGACATTTATAGCTTGCTCAAAATCTATTCGTCTTCAGTAGTTCAATATATGGTATTGCTAGGTGAAAATATTTATTGGTAATGCCACATAGATAATATATAAATTGTATAATATTTTATGGCTGGTTGTTTTGAATTGATTCCCCGGGGGTTTCAGGTATAAATAATAGATAAATTGAATAGTCTAGGAGTGATCACTAGTCTGGTAAAGGGGAACAATCCGTATGCCATCTCCCAGACTAACACGCCGTCGGCTCCTGGCGGGGATCGGGAGCGCAGTTGGTGCAGCGGCACTTGCCGGCTGTGGTGACCAAAGGAACTCTGTCCCTCCCAACATTGGGGAGACGGATACGCCAACCGCCCTTCGGCCAGATCACTATGCAGATCGCTTTTCCGAGGTCGTCAATCTCGTTGACGATTTCGGTGCGGACTCATCGGGCGAACAGCCGATCGATGCCCCTCTCAGACAAGCCTGGGACAACGACCGACTGATCGTACTCCCGGAAGGCGAATACAAGATGAATCGCCCCTTCCGACGGACGAGGACCTCGAACGTTGGGTTGATCGGCCAGAACGCGACTATCCGGCACGGTGAAGTGAAGGCAATCAATAGACACACTGTCGATCGGGGCGAGTATACCGGCTCTACGATGATGTTCCGTATCGGGACCTCAACGAACCCACATGGCGATCTCGTCTTCGGCGGTCTCATTTTCGACTGGGGGTGGCATGAGAACGCGGGAATGCAGGGCCTCAATGCGTTCATCGATGGACAGGCTGAGATCCGGAATATCGCCTTTCAGGGAACTCATTCGCTTGGGTCGTTCGCCAATTTACGCGTCGCGAGCGCCACGCCCGACTCGGTGGCTCTCGTTGACTCGATCGATATGCGCGGGGGCGGGCTCCACTACATCGATACGATCAACACGCGAGAAGAGCGCCGATTCGATGAGGGACCTGAGCATCCCGATTTCGGGCAAAGCTGGGGCTCGACGGGATTCACAGGCCATCCCGATCAACAGGGGACGACCGTGATCCGCAACATGGTCTGTGGCCCCTGGCCCGATAACACGGTCTATCCTCGAGGGGGCACCGGCCGAAAGATCGTCTCTGGATGCACCGTCTGGAACGGCGGTGGGTCCCAAATCCGGAACAATGGAGGCGATGATTGGGAACCCGTTGAATGGCTGGATGGAACCGACAGCAAAGAGGAAGCCCTCAACGGGCCGTATCCAGGCTCCGTCATCGAAAACTGCCACGTCTTGATCAATGAGAAGCCAGAGGGTGTCTACATCAACCCGCGTGGAATCCTACTCCAAGATGGCCCGCAGATCGTTCGCAACTGTGAAGTCGAGATTTCGTATGCCGAGGGCGGCGGGGCTGGAGGGACGTACGGCTTCGGGACGCGCGGCGAAGGCGGATCGGCACCGGCCGGCCCAGCCATCGTCGAGAACTCAACAATCACGCTCCACGAAAACACGGATGCGATCTACGTCTCGCCGTACACAAACTCCCTCGAGGCCCACGATATTGAGATCAACACTGTCGGCTGGGATACCAGGCTTAATCGCCTCATCGGTGGCGTGGGTGCCGATCAACTCAAAGATGTCATCGTGAACACTACGTAATCATCTCGACCTGGGAGAACCGTTCTCTGAGTCAGTCAAGAGCAACCGACGCAAGGATTTTCTCTGCTAACTGAGCGTAGTCCTCGTTGTATTCCGACCGTGAAAACATGACAGAGGTGAGAAACTGAATGCCGTTAGCATGTGCAAAGAGCTCGTGAGCGATGAGTTGGTTGGTTTCTCTGTCGGCCATCTCGATGACAAACCGATGGCCGTCTTCCCCACTCGAGAGCGTCACCGAGTCGTCCGCATGGATCTCAGCACTCGGTTCGGGCTCGAAAGTTTCGCGGTAATTTCGGACCTCCTGTTCGAGTGTGAGACGAGCCTCCTCGGTTTCGATCCAGATCCACGCCGTTTCATCGCTATTGAGGATTTGGACGTAGCCGTCGTTCGACTCGTCCACTTCCCAGTCAGCTGGGTAGTCGACGTGGTAAGATAGCTCGTCAATCGCATACTGCTCGAAGCTCCGGCCCTCACCCTCATCAGGGTCTTCGGTACCGGAACCCTCGTGGTCGCCTTCGGAGTCGGTCTCGCTAGCGCCGTCCTCTGACTCATTCTTGGCAGCATCAGCTTCAGACTCATTCCGGTCAGTCTCATTGTCCGCGTCTTCTTGGGGTTCTTCAGGAGTTTCAGTGTCTTGAGTTTCGTTTGCGGTGCCGTTCTCGGTATCCCCATCACCCGCCTCGTCGTCTTCAGACTCGTTTTCGGTCGCCTCGCTCTCGTTTTCAGAGTCGTTCTCATCCGACTCCTCATCCTCGAGTATCGAACCATCGCTCTCATCATCTACATCTTCCTCGTCAGTCGCGTCCTCGTCTTCAGACTCGTTCTCAGTCCCCTCTGTCCCGTTGTCGCTTCCGTTTTCAGAGTTGTTTTCGTCCGTCTCGTCACTGGACTCAGATTGCTGTTCATCGTCACCCAGCCCAAGACAGCCTGCAGTCCCGCTGAGAACTGCGATACTCCCAGCCCCAGCGGCAAGAAGATACTCACGCCGAGGAAAAGATTCGCCTGTGTCTGCCAAATAACGGTGGTCCATCGTTAGCCGCTACTGTTGTTGTCTCTCCCACTGTCGCCGAACTCGCCACTGTTCTCAAAGTGGTCAGGAATTTCGATCGTCTCCTCGATCCGATCTAAATATTCCTCCTCCGAAATTTCCTCGTTGGCAAATGCTCGAGCCCATTCACTTTCAATAGAGAATGTCCCTTGTTCAACATCATTCGGATCGAGGATAGTCACGTGGAGCCCCTCTGTCTGTTCTTTGAATACACCTTCATATTGGTCTTCTTCTGCAAATTCGTTTAGAAGGGTTCCCTCCAACGCAACATAACCGCCGGCAATCTCAACTATTTCAGCGAGGGCCTCATCCCGATCTTCTGCATACGTGCGGTATTCAATGTGGATGACTCCATCATCCATTTCCCCATCAGTGATTTCATACCCAGCTTCTGTTAGCATATCTTCAAATAGCGCCTGCGTGTTAGCTGCCCTTTCCTCGTCAGAGAGGTTATCTGAGGCTGAGGCTCCCCCATCTATGAACGATTCCCCATCCATGAGCGATTCCCCGCCAAAACCATCATCACTATCGGCTGTATTCCCCATTTGTTCCTCCCCCTCGCCTGCTTCTTCTCCCCGCTCTTCGTCTCCTCCCCCTTCATCAGCCGTCGGATTGTCGGCGCCACTGTCTTGTTCATCATCGGCACTAGCTTGAGTACTAGGTTGGGACCCACTACCGCTGTCGGCGAGCACCAAGAACGGAGCGGCACCGAGGCTTGCGATCAGCGAAATCGTCACGAGCAACACAATAAGTGTGACTGCTGCTGGCTTCGCACCTCCCCCGGGAGTGAAGCCAGGCGTGTTTCTCATCGCGAGCCGGTCGGAAATCTGGTTATAGTTTGAGAAAGCTGCATACGCCAAAACGAACGGCACGACCGGGAAGCAGATAAGGTACACCACAAGCACGACAAGATTGCGCGGTGTCCGACCCGGTGCCATCCCTGGGATGTACGTTGTGAGTGCCATTATCTCTCTTCCTGTTCTATAATACTAGATACCTATCAGCAATAAAATTTCCCCCCGATCTGAACCGACGTACCACTGGGCCCCCTAAAAACTATACCAACTCCAATCAACGACAAATAACATGGCTGACCAGTACGAGTACAAAGTGATCGAGCCGTCAACGACATTCTTCGGACGTATTAAGAAGGAAAAAACGGAACAGCGCCTCAATCAGCTCGCGCAAGAGGGATGGGAACTCGATCAAACACCATTCGACGGGTGGTCACTGTCCTTCAAATTCATTCTGAGACGCTCTCGCTAAACCGACCCCTTCAAATGGCCTCGAACGATCCCCTACAGTCCGATTAGAACTGGTGGCCACACCATTAGCGCCATCGCCAGCAGTTCGGGACTCGCCCCGAACTCCTGCCATGCGACCGCTGTGATCCCTGTTGTCCCTAACCCAAGGAGGCTCGTAACGACTCGCGGCTTCGGAAGCAAGATTACCAACACGAGCAGCGTTGGGATTCCGATCAATCCCGCCTCGTTCACGAGCGATCCAAATGAAGTTCCTCCCTCGTAGAGTATCAATCGACCAAACAGCGCAATCCAGATCGACATGAAAAGCGCGGCGAGAATCCCTCGTAGGCTCGCTCGCACGGCCCCAATCCGATACACTGTCGGCCCGTCGCCGACCCAGCCGTCCTGGAAAATATTGTGCTCGTGGCTGTTCTGGTGACAGGGCTCGCACAGCGTCTCGAGGTTCGACAGGTGATTCGATCCGCCGTTGGCGTACGCTTGGATGTGGTGAGCGTGCAGGCGTTCGCCGTCGTCACCAGCGTGGGGTCCGCTCTGTCGCCCGCAGTTCTGGCACGTCCAGTCGTCTCGTCGATACACTGTCTTGCGGCGTGCCTCCCAGTCCGGCGGATTCTTCCCCGAGTACGTCTCTGGATCGTCATAGCGAGAGTTGATCTGGGATTCATACTGACTCATTCAATCTCTCCCTCCACGAGTCGTGTCTCATCGAAATACCATACGTTCGACTCGCGAGAAATCTCGCCGTTGAACGCAACCGTGAGCGACGCATGGTGCTCGGTCTCGGGGAATGTCGCGACCACCAACGTAGCCTCGATTTCCGTACCCGCCCACTCCGTTGCAAGATCATCTTCAGTGAAGTCTTCCTCGGGGAACGCAAACGGGTGATACGCGGTGACGGCGTGCGTCGTCTCGTCTGCCCCAACGACTACGCCGTCGATCGTCGATTGCATCCCATATCGATCATCATTCAATGGGATGAGTCTCGCCCCATCCGGAGTTGAATCGTCGCGATTCCCCGGACCACGCCGTGGATTTGGGACCCGGTCGCCAATGACGCCTGATTCAAGAAGGAGGCCTGGGGCGTTCCCGTTATTCTCCAGTGTGATCGCTGGTGCTGTCGTCGAAGCCCCGCGGAGATCGGTGAATGGTCCAGTGCTGGGGTCCTGTCCCATCCTGGTCTCTCCGAAAATGTCGATACCGGAAAGTTCGACAGCTGGGTCAAGCGTGATCGCTCGCTCGTGACGCTCGTCGTCGGCATCAACAACCGCGAGCGTGTACTCATCCCCCGGGCGGTAGCTCGATTGAATCTCGCCAAAGTTGTGCTCGACGAGCGGGAGTGCAATGCGGCGCTGTCCCAACTCGAGGGATCCCCCAGTGAACACGTCACCGTCGGGCGTCACAAGGCTGATCTCTTCAATTTCCGATCCTTCGGCGAATGAGACTACGAGGTTCCAGCCTGCGCCCGTGATCTCCTCGAAAATGCTCTCCTCGGATCCCGAGCCAAGGCATCCTGCCACTCCCAAACCGGCGAACGACGCACCCGAGGCGGTGAGCAGCCGCCGTCGATCCATACTGACCTATCTCATATTACTCTACATAAGTGTTCGGCCAGGAGAAAAGAATTCGGAGAGGGTTACCCCACAATATTGAGGTTTTCAGCCGCTAATGAGACACGTACGACGGACCGACTATCTACGCTGGAGTTTCAATCTGTGTCGGAACAGTGCGCGTGTGGAATCTGATCGTGACGCTGCCCGTCGCAATCATTGGGTGGGCCACGATCTCGAACGTCGACGTTGCTGTCGTTTTCCTCGGTGGGCTGCTGGTCCTTCCGGTTCCGCTTGCGAGCGCGTATGAACTCCGCCGCTGGCTTGAACCCTGGATCTGACGCTCTGCTGGTGCCGGTTTTAGACCAGCAAATTTCACGGCTCACCATAATCATGGACCCCCCGAGCTTGACCCGAGGCACTCGGCCTGCCCTGCCTGGAGAGTGGTAGCCTTCTCACCCACACTCGATGGCACTGTTGAATTCAATAGATTTGGTTGGAAAACAATGGATAATGTTAAGTAGTAATGTCTAACAGATATGAAATATGATAGAGAACCCCAATGAAGTGTCAAGAACTCCGCCTCTACCGATTCTTCCAGCAGCGTTTGCTGTAGGGGTAACGTTCATTCTCCTTCACTTCACTTTGGAAAACCCCTTTGTGACGGTCTTAACAGCAGCACAAGCAGGAGACATTGAATTTCTTCTGCCTCTCTTGGGTATCGCCTTTCTTCTTTATATAGGAGTAGCTCTGGCTTGGATCGGAACGGTATTGGTTCTCAGAAGCCGGCGTTCAGAATCGATGTGAACCCGCCGATCCCTGTAGAGAGGGTACCGTTCCGTCGTCGATTGTGGCGCCTCGAAGAACGCCATCGAACCGGTCAAAGGCGTTCGGCGTTCGTTTAGTGGTTTAGCAGTTGTGCAGAAGCTTTCATGTACCCTATACTGTCGGCTTCTCGACAATCTCACACTGATTCGGATCGGTTCCTGTTGGGCGCCGCCCAATCGTCGCGACTCCTCTCTTCCTCGGATCTCTCAGTATCTTACCGGGATCCCCCATCACTGCAGTCTGGCGATTTTCGAAGAGTCCATCGAAAAGGAAGACCAGCATCGGACTCCAGTGTTCCCACTCAATCGCCCGGAGGATCTCGGCGAGATCCTGCGGCCAGCTGAAGAGGTCGTTGACGTCGACATCGTCGTCGCGACCAAGAACAAACACCGCCTCGAAGAGGACTTCCGACCACGTTGACGGGATTTCCCACTCTTTGAGGTCCTCTGGGGACGATTTCGATCCGACGTCACTCCAAAACGGGATCAGACGGGCCTGCCAGCGCTTATCGTTGAGTCGGTCAACGAGCCCAAAGGCCTCGAGAGCGCGAAGATCATGCCAGTTCCGGTCGTAACTATTCTCCGAGATCCCTGCTGTCTCGATGAGTTCCTTCCGACCGAGTGGATCGTCGGCCTCAAGGAGTGCTTTCACCATCTTCTGGACAGTCGCCTTCTCGCCGCGGAGAAGACGATCAGCCGGAAGCATCGCGAGCGCATTCTCCAGCTGGACGAGTGAAAGCGAGAGACCCGGCTTCTTTTTGAGGTGCAGCAGCGCTTCGGCGACATCGAACGGGCTCGCACCCCGAGTTTCCGTACCCAGAACGGCCATGCAAGCCCTCGTGAGTGAGACGACGTTGTCGTGACGCTGGCGGAATCCTTTACGCTCCAGGTGGCGCGAAATTTCGGACTTGATCGCACCGAACTCGTTTGCGACGACGACGGGAATCTCCATCGTCGGCGCCGTCTCCGCTCCTTCCTGGATGGCTTCGCGGACGTCTTCGTCTGCGGCGCCGATCGCATTCTCGAGGTCTTCTTGGAGGAGCGATGCTTGGGGACCGGAGACGACCCAGGATGCGGTGAGATCCATCGTCGGGTCGTCGGCCTGGACATCATATGGGAGCCGCTGCCGGAGCTTCTTGCGTCGGTCCTCGAGGAGCATCCGGTTCCCGCTGTGGATACCGTATGCGGTTTGCTTCGGGACTGTGTGGCGCATGAACGAGAGGAAATCGCCGAGACGCGTCTCGTCATCTCGCAGCATCGCCGTATCCGGCATCCGGATGTGGATCGTGACGTCGATCCCAAGCGAGCGGTAGAGCGCGGTCGCCGACGCGAGCAGGCCGTGGAGGTCGTTGTATAACTCTTGTCTGAGTTCGTAATCGCGGGTTCCGACGGCCTCGCCGAGGCGCTGGAGCAGCTCCGTCCGGACGTGACCCCACCGCTTACGCCAGGACTCGTACTGCAGCTCGTCTTCGGAGAACCAGCCGATTTGCATCCCACGCTGGATGACTGCCTCGATCTCCTCTTCGAGGTGGGCTTCGAAGAGGTTCTCGAACGCGGAGCCGACTGCACTGGGTTCGAGAATCTTCGAGAACGCGCGGTCGCTCAGTAAGGCTGCTGGGAGACGTGCCAGTGTAGGGAGCGACCCGCCCCACTGGACGACGACCTGAGCGTCGTCCTCGAAACAAGAGAGTTGGGCGATGCGGCCGTCCTCGAACTCGGAGATTTCGTGATCGACGAGGTTGACGCCCTCGACGCGGCGACCAGCAGCAAGTCGATCGTGCATCGTCCACGCGTCGAGCGTTTCACTTGGCCCGCCGTCGATCCATTGGACGTACGCGGCACCGTCGTCAGGATTGCCGGTCTCAGCCAGCCATTCTTCAGCAGTAGATGCATTCTCGGAGCTGTCTTCGTCGTCCTGGCCATCCTGGGGGGGAATCTCATCTTCGGGCGATACACTGTACTTGTCGTCGAAAGGGGGGTCCGCGTAAGGCGCGTCGAGTTGGGACTGAAGCGGGTGACGAACAGAGTAGTCGTCAGTGATGAACTCAAGTGCGGCCTCCCCGAGAGGCGACAGTGAGACAGTGTTGTATCGGCTACTGTCGTCGACGGTCACCAGATCTATGCTCTCGAGGTCACCGACGTAACGATCCACTGAGCCAGCAGCCAAGTCGATCTCATCGTCTTGCTTGAGGTCTCGATGTTCGCGAGCGCCATCTGGATCGAGATTCGCGAGAAGCCGAAGCCGTCCTTCCCCCCGGCCGTCGAGATTACACAGGCGATCCCACGCGTCGGCGAGCAGATCAGACTCAGTCGGGTCGGCAGAAACAGGGGGTGGGGTGGTGGAGGCATCCCCCTCCTCAGTAAGACCCACAACGTCCTCACAGAAGGACTGGAAGTGTTGCTCGAGGTAGCGCTCCAAGGACGGTGAGAGAACGAGTCGGAGGTCCAGGACCTCGCCAAGCAGCGTGATCGCGTCGAGAGCCGACTGGATTGTCCGGTTGTCGTCGACAGAGAGCCACTCTTGGCCGTCGAGCAGGAGAAGGACCGTCGGCGCGATTTCCGCACGACGGTGGACTTCGCAGAAGCCATGCTCGAGGACGGGAAGGCCGGCATTCCACTTGCCGCGGCCCGTCCCGATGGTTGTGATTGTCTCGATATCCCCGACGCGTTGCTGGCGGTACTGACGAGGCCAGTCCTCGATCTCTGCCTCGAATCCGTCGAATTCCAGCGCGTAGCGCGTTAGCGACTCCAGGTAGGTCTCGAGAGCGACGCCAGCATCGGCGGTCCCAATCGCGACCTCGCCGGTCTCATTGATTACATCGTCCAGGAGAACCTCGCGCACGAACGACGACCGCAGCCGCTTGTCCGCGAAAACGCGGGGATCATGATCCCCCACGAGCTCGCGGATCGCGCGGCTCGTCGTCGGTAAGAGTTCGTCGAGGACGTCAGGCAACCAGGATGATCGACGCGGCCCAACGGCGGAGATGACCACATCGGAGAGCGACGCCTGCCCGAGCGGTTCGACCGCCCGGAGCCCTGCATTCGTGGGGGCGCCGCTCTCTTCGGTCATAGCTGGACCTCCGGCTCGGTGCCGATGGCAGAGCGCTCGTCAATCCCGTAGACAGGCATATCGGGGTTTGGCATGAGGTTGGTCGAGAGAACACTCGACACCAGACGCTACTCCACCGAGATTGCGGATGAATCTCGTATTGCGGAACAGCGCTCCCGCTATCTAAGCGGAACACTTATGTGGTCGAACAACCCAGGAGAAGGTACCAATCATCCTCCTGCGGTTATCGACCCTGAGCCGCTGGTGTCTGGTGCGTTCCTATATTTGACCTAGTCGCTTTCCCGAGGGCTTATTAATCCCTTTGGTAATGTTTGGTTCATTTTTCATTCCATTGCGATTTTTGAGTTTTAGGTTGTGCGTGTGATAGCCTGTTAGTAGCCATCCTCTTAACCTTTGTGAGTGATATCCCGCACTCAAAAGCTCTAAATGGCGAACGTTTTTAACCAATCCCGGCAGTTAAAACGTCTGTGCATGGATATTAGTAATGTGTTTAGCCGTGTGTCGTGGTTACGTCCGGTAGATATTGCAATCTTAGAGGTACTTGGTCCTCCTCAGAGGCTGAGCCTGAATCGCGGTGCAATATCCAAGAACATTGATTATTCCCCCGATTATGTAGGAAGACGAGCAGATTTGCTTGTCTCTTGTGAATTATTGGATATTGATGAAGATGGAGGGCCATTTTATTCAATTAATGACACCGGTGAGAAAGTATTAAACCGTAGCATATCCACGGAGGATCTCGAAGCATTGGGGCCTGATGGATAATCACATATTTAGATGATATTCTCGGCTTTGCACGTAGTGTGGGTGACATTTTTATTACCGAAACAGCCACGAAACGCCGTCTACTGACGTATTTCCCCTGGTGAGCCGAACGACGAGTTGCCCTCGATAGGAGCGACCGGCCCGCGTTTTCGCACCGATCGGTGCGCTATCAACGAGATCGGATGCTTAACCAGCGTCGGGATATCTGGTCAACAGCCACTCTTCTGCTGGTCTGGCGATACAAGTTGTAGCATCTCCAACGTGCAAAGCCGAGTGATATTTTGACAGCTTTTATCTGCCGTCGAAAATCATCGTAGAACGCGCGTTACGGCTCACCATCCGATCTGGGAGCGGTGGATATTGGCGTACACTCGCATAAGTGGAACGGATTACCTCGATTCAACGCCTGCGGAGACTGCGCTCCCTTCGGGAACCGATTCGGTTCCTGCAAAGCGCGTCATCGAAACAGGAAGCCCCGTCCTCAGCGAGGCCGCAAGGCCAAGCAGGGCGGGGTAGTTCACTGAAAGTAGGAGGAAGTCACTGATCAGGAGCTGTAACAGGGTTGAAAGACACGTTGCGGGCCGCTCGCGCCTGGACAGGTTGGGAGAGATACTGTCCTCATCGCGGACAGCCCCGGTCTACGGATGAGATATGATCCATGAATGCTGCGTTTCAAGACCTTGGGATGTGTCTGGAACGCATGGAAATCAGTATTCCAGGAGGCTATAGCTTAGGGTTTTCGACGGTCACGAGACACCGCGTTTCCGCTGAGGTGGGGATGGAATCCGCTAACACCGACACTTGATCCCCACTGCCTTGTGCAACAGTGGAGGGAGTATTTATCCTACTGTTGCACAAGGCGAGACGGCTATACTCTCGACGCGTCCCTTGGTGTAGCTTCAATCGTGGGCTTGTAGGTACATCATCCACCCTGAAGACGGTCTTCCTGCTGTTCGAGGTACTCAAGAGCCCCCTTGACGGCCTCTCAGAGAAACGCACAGAGCCGCTCAGTAAACCAATCGTGAAACGATAAGTAGCGAAATGTTCCGCCGAAGCTGTCGATGTATTCTGGACGGAACTCTCCAAGTGTTCGATAGTGTCCGGTAACGAACCGAGTGTGAGCGACCAAAACAGGGTATCAGCTCGAATTTCCCGCCATCGCGTTGGACCAACCTGTTTGCGCGAGCCAGCTCGCACAGCCGGGTATTCGGAAACGTCTTCACCAACCGCCCCTCTATCACCGAATCCGAGGGGAGAGCCATGCATCTCCCCACCGGATTTCACCCCACTAACAGCTGGCGGTCTCTGCATCTTCTCCAGTTTGCCTAGAACGGATGGGCCCTGGAGCAGTTCACTGGAGAATGTCTTCAGAAGATTCGACACTTTCCAGTGTTTGTAGCCGTTTGTCCTCTGCGAGTGTTGCCGCAAGCACGATCCTTGGTCTATGGTTGAGTTCGTGGTCTTTCTTGATGCCTTTCCGGTCACCACGGCCTTTTCGTTCACTAATGGTTACCCCAAGGAACTCGAGTTCATCAAGGAGATCCGACACCCGTTGATAACCGAGAACGTTCGATTGCACGTCTTTCGCGACAGTCTGATAACGGTCGTAGACTTGTGACGTAGAGACGGTAGATGCTGGACCATTGAGTTGCTTTGCGAGCGTGTAGAGAACCAGCTTGGCCTGATCCGGGAGCGTACTGATACTCTTTGAGAGTAGATCTGCCTCGACAAGATCTCGTGCTTCCTCAACGTGTTCTTCAGTGACTTCCTCATCCATATTCCGACGAGCCATCATCCCAGCCTTGTTCAGCAATTCGATAGCTTTGCGTGCGTCTCCATGTTCGTCAGCAGCGAGTTCGGCGGCTGTAGAGACCGTACCGTCGCTTAGAACACCGTCCTCAAAGGCATCGCGACGATTTTCGAGGATGTTTTTGAGCTGGTCTGAATCGTAGGCCGAGAAGACGAATTCAGATCCACCCATCGAGCTTTGCACACGTTGGTTGACGTCATTTCTGAATTGTGTGGTCTTGTTGCTAATCAGGATAATAGAGATGTACGTGTCGATCTCGTCGTTTTCACGGGCGCGAGAGAGAGCATGGAGTAACTTATTGAATTCTTCCAGCAGGTCGATTTCATCGAGGATGATGATGAGGCCGTCGTAGTGGCCATCGACGAGACCCCAAATTTCCTCAGTGTATGTTCTCCAACCGACCCCACGTTTCGGAGGTTGGGTGACATCGGGCTGGTCTGATATTCCGAACTTCTTGTCCAGCTCATCAAAGATCGAGAAATACAGCGACCTCGCTGCTCGTGTGATTGTATTGTCCTGGTTGCAGTCGATATAGATAGAAGCTGCGCGAACGCCGTTGGCTTCTGCACGTTCGACGATTTTTGAAGAGACGTGGCGTGAGACTAAGCTCTTCCCCGTCCCAGTCTTACCATAGATTTGAGCGTTATCGGGGACATCATTGTAAATTATATCTTCGAGACTGAGAGCGATATTGGTGATTTCTTGTTGTCGCCCAACGATTCGATCTTCGTCGGGGACTGTTCCGACTGAGACGAGAGACTTGTCTCTGAAAATTCGAGGAGAGTTACCGATGACCTGATCCACCGAGAACTCGTCTTGATTTGTGTCGCCCATACTCTGACATCTAAGAACAACCAAATAAAGATGACGGGCCCGGTTTGGAATGAGTTCCCTCAGTAGGGATCTCTAGATCAGAAATATAGGACTGATTGTATAGCTTCAACACCCCCAATTTGGAGTGAGCTTTGGGCTATCGGTGTATCACCCCCCTAGTTTGGAGTGAGAATGAGAAAAGACTGACAGTATTTCGTACAGAATGTTACAACGCATGAAGTTTCCTCTCTCCACCCCCGGTTTAGAGAAGGGTTGTCAAGAAAAGGAGAAAAGAGGTTCCTCAAACCACATTGAGCGTGCAGATGTGATGATTTGATGGTCGGTTAACCTACCTCCCCCACCCCTAGTTTGGAGTGAGTTCCATTGGGTGAACCTGCACTACAACAACAGACATAATCTCCAAAGGAATTCAACGAGATCGTCAATATCGACGAGACTACTGACTAGAAGATATGTTCTATACCACCATCTTTTCTTGTTGAGACGCTGTTCTACTACTAGTCTAGAAACTCTATTTTATATTTATTGGTAGGGGCAAGACAGGGGAAAGAGAAAACAGCTCAAGCACTATTAGACTAGCAACTTCTCGCAATAATAGGTTCACCTCGTGTTAGTGGTATACCGTCTTTATATAAGCGTTATAGTTTATCGTCATTCTACATCGTCTCAGACGGGAGACGCTTGTTTAGCTAGATAGTTGTCTATATACAGAGTGACTCACTCCAAACGAGGGGTCTCCGTCCCTTTAGTGACATACTCCTTCTATGATCCGAGAAGAGACTACATCGACCTTACCAATGAATATCAACCGAACTAACGTCGAGCCAAAAATAGCGATATGCGGGCGCACGGTAGTCCTCAATCCGGTTATCCCACTCCAAATACGGAACATCCTCACTGGCCTCTCGAAGCAGGTGCGTGCCTCCGTCGAACTTAATTCGCATCTATGGATCACCCCATATTCCCTGGCGACACGACCACGCCGGGGAGTGTTCACATCAGAGGTCGCGTGGCTGGACAGTCATCTCGCCCTCGTCGGTGGCGACGCGGTCCCGGGAGCCGTCCGCGGTCGCCGCCGCCAGAACGGGCTCGCGGATCGCCACGGCGACGCGGTGCTTACAGGCACCGTCTCGGTAGGTATCGGCGGGACACTCACAGGCGACAGGCACGCCGTTCTCGACGTTCACACGGTATAGGAGTGGTCGGCCTTCTCGTCGTCGCCATAACTCCCGTTCGTGACCCGGAGCA
Source organism: Saliphagus sp. LR7 (assembly GCF_003344565.1). Classification (NCBI taxonomy): domain Archaea; kingdom Methanobacteriati; phylum Methanobacteriota; class Halobacteria; order Halobacteriales; family Natrialbaceae; genus Saliphagus; species Saliphagus sp. LR7. Next base: position 102,917 of record NZ_QPND01000013.1, read on the forward strand.
AACCGGGCGCCTCGAGGGCGAACTCGAAGGCTTCGTACTGGGCTCGCTTCGCGGTCGGTGCGTCGGGTTCAAGTTCCGCAAGTGCGTTTGTCGTCATGATTGTCTGCCCTAGAGACAACCCCGCTCGGGTGGTCCAACACCCGGGCATTCCTACGAACGGAACGCCCCGAGGAACGGGTCTGTCTCTAATGATTCCTACGTGAGTAGGGATGATAAACCTATATCTCACTATCACCCTTGTGTAGTGTGGTATAATCCTCCCCACGTGCAAAGAGTTATGTCACCCACACGCGAAGGGATCGTATGGCGAAACCAGGACCGGCGCCGGCCGTGACCCCCGAGGACGTCCTCGAGGTGTTCATGGAGCGTGACGACGACAGCGAACCGCTCACTGCTCCGGAGATCGCCGACAAACTCGGGTGCTCACGAACGACGGCCCTGAAACGGCTCCGGACGCTCGCCGATCGGGGGGACGTCGCCTCAAAGAAGGTCGGCGGCCGTTCTCGCGTCTGGTGGGTCCCGAGCCCTGACGATGAGAGCGAGCGTGATGTCCTCGCCGGCTACGGATCATGGACGGGGACCGGGCTTTCGGAGGCCGTCGAGCAGGGACGTGAGGAGCTAGACGAGGATCTGCGCGAGGACGGCCGTGCTCTGTCCTGATACCAGCTTCTTGCTCGACTATCTCGACGAGGGACGCCCGGCGACTGCCGACGCGAAGGCGTTTCTCGACGACCGCCGCGATCACGAATACCGTATCCCGTCAGTCGCGTTCTTCGAGGTCCTCCGTGGCGGCGCCCGGCTCCGGGGACCCGCCGGCGTGGCCGACCTCGTCGATCAACTCGGGTGGGCCAATCATCTACCGCTCACCCCCACCGCCGCTCGAGAGGCGGCGCTCGTCGACGGGGAGCTCGTCGCCGCCGGCCAAGAGATTAATCTCGCGGACATCATGATCGCCGGCGCCGTCCGCGAAGCCGGCGGGACCGTGGTCACACGCGACGACCACTTTGAACGGATCGACGGGCTCGACGTCCAGACCTACTAATACGTCAGTCGCGCGTCTGACTGAGGCTTTTCCACCTCGGTGCGAAGATCTTGATCGCGTCGCAAAGCGGTCCAGAGTTTCGTGTTGTAGCGACTGGTATCCGTCCTCTTACTCCTTCAAGATCGTGTGCATCGGGTGTACGGCGTTTAAACAGCGTAATAGGCGCTCGGCTGAAGCATGCTTCTGACGTGGAGAGTAATGTCTAGAGGGCTTTGTGACACAGCCAAGACCTCAGGGGTGTGTCTGGAACCCTAGGTAGTCGAGGACTGCACTCATACTTCCTAAGTTGCAAGACCTCATGGGTGTGTCTGGAACCCCGGCCCGCCAACGGCGTTGAACGCGAACTCGATGTTGCAAGACCTCATGGGTGTGTCTGGAACCGTCGGGAGCAGGCACTAGCCCCCAGGTACCAACGTTGCAAGACCTCATGGGTGTGTCTGGAACGAGGATGAGGATCAGTGTCAACAACCCAAAGACAAGGTTGCAAGACCTCATAGGTGTGTCTGGAACGGTCGGCGATAAGCACTCTAGAAGCCTATAGATTGGGGTTTTCGGCGGTCGATATCCGTCGACCGCCAATCCTGTGCTTCCACTGGAGGTCGATGGGAACGAATTAGGAGATTTCGGCGCGAGAGGATATTAAGAGAAGGTGATTGCATTGCCGTTGACCACAGCGTACGATGTTTCGCGGAGGTCGAGGGGGTCCCCGCTTCTCTCGTACGTGAGCGTTTGCCACCCATCTGCTTTCCGGCCACCCGCTTCGCGCGTTGTCATGAACGCTGGCGACCGCTCGGTCACGTATCTGGCCTCTGGCGAGGGAATCAGGTCGATTTCCTCGCCGGGAACTGCTGATCGAACCGACGCTCGTCCCGTGTGCTCACTTACGTCGAACCGGCCGATGTACTCGTACGTCGCGAGATGTTCGCTGAGTCCGAGCGACAGCGTGTACGTTGATTTGCCTTCAGCGAACTGCTGTTCCATCTGATCCATTACTGTCTCGTCTTCGAGGCTGGCGTAGACGCGATACACGGGATCGCATAGTACCTCGAACACTGTTTGCTGGCGGTGATCGGTAATATGGGTGCCTGGACGACCACTGGTGGGTGAGCTGGCTGGTCCGTCGGTCGTGAGAATGTTGATCCCGAGCGAAAGCCGTCGTACTGAGGATTCCAGTGAGACGGCGATACTGCTGTTCTCGTGGCTAAACAGATCGTAGTATGAATCGCGCTCCATTCCCAGCATCCCCGCAAGCATTCCTGCAATCGTTGTTCGTGGAGGAATACCGAATGTCTGTGCTGGCGATGTCGTCGATGGTTTGCGAAAATGGGCAAACTCGCCGCTGATCTCGAGAACAATACACTCATCCGGGACGTCGTTCATGGATACTCAGGTTCCTCGCGGACGTGGTTAGGGGCTCGTGTTGTGGGAGGGAGTCGAGAGTCGAGCATACGCGCCTTGATCATTCGGTAGTAAGGTCTACGCGCGCTGGATCGAGCGCGTCGTGGAGTGCCTGTTCAAGATCGGCTACACCGCCATCGTTGTCGCCGACACGCACGCGAAGCCGGCGGCTTGCTCGCATCGAGATACTCGCGATGTCGCTGGCGTGGTCGGTGAGCAGTGCGATGAACTCGGTTGCGTTCACCAGTCCGTCACTGATGTCGCGCATCGCGCGCTCGTCTTTCCCGTCAGGCTCGAGTGTGAACGCGCGGTGGAGGTCACCGATATGGTAGTCGTCGGTCTCGTACTCGACGCGGACTAATAAGCGTGGCTCGTGGCCTTGTTTCGAGGCTGTGTTCGTCTCGGTGCGGGTCCCGTACCAAAGCCCGTCTTCGAGGAGTTCGATATCGTCCGCGTCGAGGTGGGTTTCAGCGGCGTTGTGCTCGTTAATCACACCATGGAACCGTATCAGTGCGTAATCGATTCGGTAGTCGGTAAACATATTCCCACCCTGGCTGCGGTCGTCCTCGTCGCTGCTGGCGGCGACGACCGATGTCTTCCCGTGACTCGATTCGTTGACTGCATGCATCGACCGACCGAAGTTGAACTGGACGGGGCCAGTGTACGAGGTGGTGATTGGCGCGTCGAAGGTCATTGCCTCCCCAAACAGCCGAACGTCGGTCGCGACCGCAAGAAACGCTTCCTCTTCGGTCATATTCGGGCCGTTCTCATCCAGCAGCGGCTCCATTTTCTCTTTCAGGACCGCGTAGCGGTCGTCTTTGTCATCGCGGCCGTCATCGCCGGATGCTTTGATGAGGATCGGTTCGCCCTGACGGTCGAGATAATCTCGAACGACGCGCTTGAGCCGGACGTCGGTGACGAGTGCTTCGCCCGTGTAGTCGTCGATACGCGGCCGGTTTTCCTCGGTGAGCGGATTTCCGTTCGGGTTCGTGTCGACAGCATCGTAGAGGAACACGATCTCGCTACGGTTGTCGATGCTGTCCAAGTCCGTGTTGATATCGGATTGCTGGTGTTGGCTCATTGGTTCTCAGTGGGAGGGGTCGGAGTGTCGTCGGTCGGTTCGCTTTCTTCGTTCTCGCTTCTGGTTGCTGAGGTTGGGTCGGTACGTTGTGTGTCGGTTTCTTTGGCACGTTGGCTGATGTTTGGGCCGATGTTCACACCAAGGACGTAGTGATAGCGGATTTCCTCAGCAGTGGCCTGCCAGCCGTCGTTCTGGCCGGCGAGAACGGCTTCGTGGAACAGTTGTTCGGCGTCCGCCCAGGGGGTGCCATACCGGCTGGCTTGGGCCTGATAGATTTTTGCTTTCTCCCAGATATCAGTCTGCCAGCGTGTCAGTGTCTCGGCGGTCAATTGATCGACGTCGCGTGATTGCACGAACGTCTGGCTGAGGCTGCGGTGGGCCTGCCAGTTCGAGAGTTGGGCTGCGACCGCGCCGAGAACGAATGCGGCGGTCCGACCTGGTGAGTGTTCGATACTCGGATGGGCGTTGACGAACTCTTGGAGGCCAGCGCCGAAGCTAGTATAGGTGCCGTCGAGTGGGGCTGTGGTCATGCGTGTGTTTCCATCCTCATCTTCATCTTGATCTGTGTGCGTGTCCTGAAGAATATCCTGGCTCTCCGCGAGGCGGAGGAAGCCATACGTCGCCGCGATGTGGAAGCCATCATACGGGTAGTTGGTATCCGTCCCGAGGCGGTCGCGATAGCGAGCGTGGATCTCCCGCATTAGCACCGAAATGAGTTCGGTGTAGTCGATCGTCCCGTTCGTGAGTAGTTGTTCGGTGTACTCTACCCACGGGGTTTCGTCGCCGATGTATTGACCTTGGTGGTCACTTCCGCGTGTTCCGGCCAGCAAGCTGAATAGCCAGCCACCGGAGAACAGCTGCCGTTCGGTTGGGGGATCCGGCTGGGGAAGAAGCTCCTGTTCAAACACGGGATCAGTTGCATAGAGCTGTTCAATCGCCGTCTGGAGGGTAACGACCTGATCGATGCTTACGCCGTCAATCCACGCGACACCGTGGATTTTGGTTGACTCTCGAATGATATGACTGAACGCGAGTCGGAGGGCGTCGGGCTGATCGGTCGTTTCGACCGCGTTCTGATACTGCTCCCATGCTGTCGAGAGAGGGCGCTCACGACTGGTTGCGTTCTCTTCGGTGGGTACTCCGTCTGGTTCTGCGTCGTCACTGCCGCTGAGGTGAACGCGTGCTTCTTGGATCACCCGCTTCAGTTGCTCATCAGCGCCGGGCATGGGGAGTGCATAGGGGATGACGCGACAGCGAATGCCTGGAACGCCGTAGTGTTGAGGTTCGAGAAACCGGTCGGACGCGACCTCAATCGCGGTGATACACTCGAGACAGAGCGGGCGATTGCGCCAGGCTTCTGAACTGTTTACCTCGGGGAAGGGCCACTGCTGTTTGACCGTGTACTGCTCGGCCATTTTCGCGCCGAGCCCGAAACACTCTGTTTCCGCGTCACAGATGCTACAGCGTGCATAGCCGTAGCTGTCTTTAGCGGTTGATTTGGTTCGCAAGTCTTGGGCTGCCCATTGCTTCATTCCCTCATTATACGGGGCGAGCTCGCCGACGTAGCGTTCCTCACCTTCTTCAGTGATTGAGAGTGTGAGTAACGCACGATACTCGATGCGGTGGGCGAGAGCTGTAATGTCCTGCTCGATTTGTTCGTGGGTCGCGCCAAGTTCGCCTCGAAGAATGTTGCGAACGCCAGCGATTTCAGGCTGTGAGAGCAGTTCGTCGCCAAGAACGTCTTCGTCGAACCAGCCAACAAGGGCGGGGAACCGTTCGTCGGCAGGTCTCGTTTCGGTAAGACGTTTCGTGACGCTGTTGTCGGTTTTCCCCGACGAGTAGACGTACCCGAATGTGTTGGCTGTGGCTTCAGGGCTGTCTTCGGGCTGGATTACCTCTGTTCCCAGATATTCGACGCGATCGGCGATCCGCTCGAAGCGTATCACGACCACGGACTCAATGTCTTTATTGGATCCAGCGATCGGGCTCGCCGTGTAGTAGGGTTCGTACTCGGTAGTGTACTCGTCGTCGATGATGGCCTGGCCGATCGTTCGGAGTGCGGCTTGCATCATGGCTGTTCGGGAGCCCCGTCGTTGACATCTTCAGCCCGGTTCATAAACCCGAAGCCGAGGGAATTCAATTCACCGAGTCCGGCGGTGAGTGCGAGTTGGAGCAGCTTGCGGTGGGAACCGCTCTCAATCTCATACTCGAACGTCCATTCACTTCCAATGAACGTGACTGACTCCGTGTCGAACGAGAGAGGTTTCGCGATCGTGCGTTCGAATGAATACCCGGTGAAGTACGGTGGCTCGGGTGGCTCCTCGTCGTAAGCGAGCTGGTATTTCCGCCCCAGGTTGTTGTGCAGACGCTCGAAGAAGAGTTCGGTCCCGTGTTCGGGCTGCCAGTGGGTTGTCTCGTAGGGAGTGTCAATGCCGTACTCGTCGGCGGTCTCCGTGGAATATCGGACGACGATCGGTGTGCCGGTGGTGAGTGTTCCCTGATCTCGGAGCGGGGTGGTGATAGAAAACGCGCGGTCGGCGTGAAAAGGCATCTCATACAGATTTAATTCGGGGTCTTGGCAAAGCTTCGTGGCGATAGTTGTAATCAGGTGATCATCATGCCCAGCGACGATAAGTCGCCGTGTGTCGCCTTCCTCGGCGTTTCGTGGTGGAATTGGTGGGGAATATGAGAATAATTTGATCCCTGTTTCCTCATGGAGGTTTGCATACTCTGTCCCGTCGAGATCGGCGTAGATGCGGCTTTGGAGAGCACGATTGTAGGTGTTATCGTACTCGTAGTCACGCCGTGCGGTCATCTCGATCATGACCCTCATTCGTATCTGTCTCTCCTGTCCATACGCAGACAGGGTATTCTTTGACAAAAAATGTCACTGATACGTTCCTCTGCTTCCCGCAAGCAGATCCGATAGGCGAGCTGCGCGTGTGTAAACGACCTTCCCCTTCCTTCCCCTGTCCCAGCAAGTTTCAAGACCTCAAGGGTGTGTCTGGAACTGAGGTAGTCAAGGACTGCGCCCATCGACCCTAGGTTGCAAGACCTCAGGGGGTGTGTCTGGAACACTCCCAAATCAACGTTCCAGAAGCCTATAGCTTGGGGTTTTTGACCCTCAGGCAATACCATGTTCAGAACCTTAAATCCGCCCCAAATATATTTGAAAATACAACCTCGGAGGATGATTTTGATGCGTGGCTTTGTTCCAGAGAGATGTCGAGTGTTGAAATTTTGGGGTCTACAAACATAGAACATCTGTACCGCATAACTAGAGATACTGGGCCGGTTCATCAAACGTGGAACACTCATCCCGATAAACCGTAACCTGCCATATCACGAGTCGGGTTTGTACCGATAACGCGTAGAGAACTCCGTGCACTCGGTGTATGACTTACAATAGTTAGAGGCCCTCTTTACGATGGCGTATAATGAGTTCTCGAACGCGTGCTACATCATCAATGTCTGATCAGAAGTACGCAGTGAGGATGGTTTCCACGATCTCAGAGCAAAAGAGGCACCGATATCAGCATATTCATCGACCAGTCCTTCAAGTTCGTCTACAAGCTCTTCCGAAACAGCCACGGCGAATTTCTCCCATCCCAGGATTGATCTTCTAAGATTGCTGTACACCCGGTGTGTGGTCATCCTAACCCTTTGTTGTGTGTCTCAGGAGCTGAGTTCGCGCGTGACGATTTATCGAGATGAGCGACGTGGAATTGGTGAGACGATCTGATAGCTTTCATGGGTGTAGATTAGCGTCGTGCTGCGACGCTGTACAGTCGAAATTTGGGTAGTAGAGATGGAAGCTCTTGTTTCGATTCAACGATGAGTAGCTAGTCAAATTTTTCGATGAGTACTGACAATAGTGGAGAGAACAGTGATTGACGTAGTTCTCTCAATCCGGGCGAAAATAGATTCAAGGAATGAGTGCTTAGAGCCCTTTTCTTCGCACGCAAGTATGAGTATGTCAATCTGATGCGTAGCGGCATACTCCAGAATTGCTGTTGATGGTCTTTCATGAAAGACTTCAGGACCTGAGTTGACTACCTGATCAGACTCAAACGTAGAGACCTTACTCGATACGAAATCTCTGTTGTTCTGTTCATTTCTCATACAGCTCTTGTACTGCTTTAGAACTACTCCAGAATCACAGCAGTTCACCACTTCAAAATGATGAACGTGAGCGCACCGAAACTCAGTGAAAAAGAGTTCCCACTCAGCCATCCGTAGTGCTCTCTCACTCCCATCAGTTAGTGCAAGAACAGACACGTCATTGTCATTGGCCTGGTTTTCCGCTGATCGTCTACTGAATACGGACATAGCATTGTATGCTGAAATGGTTCACCCATTAATCTGAAGTCCACAGTCGCTCGTTCAGCGACTATGTCTACCCTTTTAAGTCACTCCCTCGCTCATCTTTTCTCAAATGTATGGAAGTAATGAAAGCGCTGATTAATCCGGAATCTTCGTTCGCCCGTGCCGCTCAATAGGGATGTCCGAGGACAGTGACGTCCGAGAAATCGGTGCGCTTCTCGAAGACGAATACGCCCATGCCATCCTCATTCACACAAGCAGACAAGAAATGTCCGCACCCGAACTGAGCGAGGCGTGTGATGCATCTGTCTCAACTATCTACCGGCGGATTGAGCGTCTTCAACAGTACGATCTTCTCGACGAACATCTCCAACTTGACAAAGACGGCCATCATTATAACACGTATATCGCGCGCCTCGAACGCATCGAAATCGAACTCGTGGACGGTGAATTCAAGATCGAAGTCAGCTATCGAGAAGAGAACGCTGCCGATCGGTTCACCGATCTCTTCGAGGGGTTCCGATAGCATGCTGTTACTCATTCCACTCCAAGCAGCAACAGGTGGCTCGCTAGTCGTGGTGGTTCTCACGCTCATCGGTCTCCTCGCCACCGCAACCTTAGCGCTCATCGTCGCGTATCTCCTGGTGAAAGGATATCGTGAAAACCAGAATCGCGCACGGCTCTCCTTCGCAATAGGGCTCATACTCCTCACAACTGGCCCGATTGTCCTCCAGTTCACCCTGACGACCTTCACAGACACCCCTCAAGGTCTTCGTTCAGCCGCAGCCAATACCAGTAAACTCCTGGGGCTCGCGGCGATGCTCTATGCAATCTATGGCGTCAGCCAATCCAATCAGCACTCCCGTCCAGACAAAGGGAGCGATTCAACGCTTGAGACAGACCACTCGAATGAGGTAGATCCATGATACCAATGAGCCTACGACTCCTAACCGTTGACGGCTCTGGTGGAGGACTAATTCCTGTATTTGCGGTAGCGACCGCAATCGGGGGCTTGTTCGTCGCGTCACTCGCCTACCAAGGGTATCGTCGGAACAATAGCCAGCCGATGCTGTATCTTGCTACCGGAATCATCTTACTCACCACGATTCCTGTGGGTGTGAATTATACGTTGACAGCGTTGACGGCGGCGACTGATGCGGAAATCCTTCTTCTCATCACCGTCTCCCATCTCGCGGGAGTGGCCGTGATTTTATACGCTTTAACGAGGGCGTAAGAGCCTGTCCAAGAAACATCGACAGAGAACTCACATGACGTAGACCTTATCTAGCAGAAAATCCTGTATAGCGTAAGGATTCATCCGTGACGTTCAATTTTATCCGATACGATCAAGATCAGCAACACCTCCTGCCAAAGAACGTCGCGGAGTGGGTCCAAGAGGATAGCCTCGAACGCTACGTTTCCGACGTTATCGATCATCTCGACAACGAGGGTCGGCTCGACCCATTCTATCCGGACAATCGGGAGGACGGCCGCGGGCGGCCGTCCTTCCATCCCGTGATGATGCTCAAAGTCCTCGTCTTCGGCTACTGCATCGGCGTCCGGAGCTCCCGGAAACTCGACCGCCTCCTTGAACGTGACATCGCCTTTCGCTACCTCGCCGCGAATCAACATCCGGACTTCCGCACGATCACCCTCTTCCGCAAGAACCACCGCGAGGAGTTCGAGCACCTCTTCGTCGAGATCCTTCGCCTTTGCCGAGAAGCTGGCATGGCTGAGATGGGTGAAGTCGCCCTGGACGGCCGTCGCGTCCAGGGCGACGCGGCCCTCGACCAAAACCGGACTCGTGAGCAGATAACCGACGAAATCCACGACATCCTTGAGGAAGCTGCCGAGGTCGACGAAGCCGAAGACGACGAATACGGCCCCGAACAGCGTGGAGACGAGCTCCCGGAGGAACTCCGGGAGCGAGAGGACCGACTGAATCGATTGCGGGAAGCCAGGGACCGACTCAACGCCACCGAACAGCAGCTCAAAGAGGAGCAAGCCGAGAAAATCCGCCACAGAGAACAGGAGGAGAAAGAATCAGGCCAAAAGAAGCGTGGCCGGAAGCCCACACCTCCGGAGGAGGTGGAGCTTCCGGAGGACTCGAAGGCAAACACGACAGATCCAGCGAGTCAAACGCTCAAAACCAGCACCGGGTGGAAACAGGGCTACAACGGCCAAGCAATGGTAGACTGCGACACACAGGTCATCGTTGCTCAGGAGATCACTACCGACGCAAACGACGTCCAGCAGCTCAAGCCGATGCTGGAGACCTGCGAGGAGATGAACGGCAAGCGCCCGGAGAAGGCGCTTGCCGACGCTGGGTACTGGAGCAAAGCGAACGCGCAGTTAGCCGATGAGCAACTGGAACTGTTCATCGCGACGACCAAAGACTGGAAGCGACGGAAAGAACTCCAGGAAGCGGATCCGCCACGAGGGCGGATCCCCAAGTGGTACGGGCTGAAAGAACGCATGGAGCGAAAACTCCGGACGAAACGAGGCAGAGGCATCTACCGCAAGCGCAGCCAGAGCGTCGAGGCAGTGTTCGGTCAGCACGTCACCCGCGGCTGCGACCGATTCCTGTTACGCGGGGAGGCGGGAGCACAAGCGGAGTGGTCGTTGTTTTCTGCGACGCACAACCTGTTGAAGCTGTGGCGGTCCGGCCAGGGGCCGGACAGCCACGAAGTGGTGGACGCGATCGCCGGGTAACCGAGCTCGGTTCTCTTTGTTGTCGACGGGTGAATCGATCTGTCGCAGCGTGCAGCGGTATCTTCAACTGGCGTCAGGAGAACCGGTGAGGCGGAATTCTTAGACAGGCTCGTAAGAGACAATCAAATTCAGTAGTCGCTATAATGACTGATCACCAGTTCGGGATCGTCCAATAGCGAGGTGTTGTGAGCATCAATCGTGCATATCGACCCCACAGCTGAGCAGCGGTATTACTGAGCAGAAGTGTTACGAACAAGAGAAGAACACCGAGCCCAGAAACAAGCAGCGCACCGAAGAGTGTCTCGATCTGCCAAGATCCGAGTTGGAATGTCCTTGTGAGTCCGATTAGGAGAGTGTCCCACCCAAATAGTACATCGAGTGTAAATTCAGACGGTGGAATTGGCCCGTATGCGGCAATAGGCGCTTGTGTGTAGTAGAATGGTGCGAGAAGGAAGCTCACTGAGGTTGCGATTCCTGAGGCGAGGAATCCGAATACAACGCTTCCGTATGCGAACTCAGAGAGCAGATACACGATAGCCTTCCATGTCTGGATTGCGGTTACGAGTCTCCACGTTCGACTCCAGAGCGAGCCGTCCGTTTCAGCAGGGGGCGTAGGAACATCAACGCACAGTAATCTTCGAACGAGTACCCGTTCAAACCCCGCCAATTCAACGGCTAACACGAAGAGGAGAACGAGGAGAGGAATTCCAATTCCGACCACCACAAGTCCAATTGCCGCTAGCGACCCGGCTAACAACAAGTTGAAGTAAAAGACCCCAAGCGGAAACATCACTGCAAGATAGAGCAGATTTCGATACGTTTGGGATCGTACGGGAGTGCGGAGAACACGGCTGAATAATCGGCTGATATCTCGCGATAGAGATGGTGTCTTTAGTGACAGTGGGTTATTTTCGAGAGGCATTCTACAGAGATCTCTTCCCTTCTTGGATACGAGCGGCCTTAATCATCGTGGGTTTATGTGAGTTCGGGCATTCGAAGCTATCGTACTAGGGGATCGTCTATTCGTCAAAGCCGTCGATCGCCATTCGAGTATTTAAACCTTGTGCACGAACGCTAGGTTAGCGACCGTGATTTCTCTCTTATTCCTGTGCCCCACCAAAGGACAGTACAGAAGTTAAATGTCCCAACAACAATCGACGTCAAGCACTGATGCAGAGCCCACGAACCTTCACTGGCCACTAATTGTAGCATTAGGTGCCTTCGCGCTTATTCGCCCATTTCTGAGTATCCTCGGGTTATCTGAGGGAGGGCCAGGGGTCCCCATAGTCGCCACGGCTCTGATTACAGTCGTTTGGATTGCTGCAGTCGTGATTCGGTGTGTCCAGCGTCCGATTATCACGCTCACAGCCGCAGGCGGGATGTACGGCGTGTTTGTTCTCGTGATGATGATCGTGGGTGACCCGTCGAGAGTATCACAGCTCGGGTACGCCGGTCCCTCAATCATGATAACTAATCTCGTATGGGGTGGCATCGCGGGATTCATCGCAGAAGGAATCCGCCGATTAGTAGACTAACTGGTCCCTCGTCAATTGCGCTTTTCAATCCCGCCTACGAGTAACGGAGGGTAGATCTTGTCGGTGCAGTGATGAGAAAATTCGTTGGAACGGAATACCCCGATTTGCCGAGGGAATTTTACTCGGATAATCAGGTGACTCACACCCAAGTGAGAAACACAACATCATCCTGGGAGATTTCGGTCCATGAACTATCTCAGTTATATATTTTATGCACAAACGCTGCCCTGGCGTTTGTGCTGTCTGCTCTATTCATATCCGACTCATTGGTGATAACGTGGAGAAAATGACCTCCAAGCACCTTAACTCGACTCCAGACCGAGGATCATCGATAACCGCGTCCCGCAGTAGTGAGAAACACGAACGTCGTAACTGTATTACTGGAATAGATCGACGCAGCTTTCTACAAGCGGCGGGAGGGCTTGCAGCAACCGGATTGCTTGCGGGCTGTACCGATAATGGATCTGGAGAGAATCCTGATCAAAATGGTGGAGATGACGAAAACAGCCAACAGAGCGTTGAAGAATGGCTTTCAGGCACGAATAACTTCAACGGTATCACCGACAAAACTGGAGATAGTACGGTCACCGTGGAGGTAGGCCCAGACAGTGATGAGATGGTTTTCGAACCGGCTGCAATCCGTATTCGGCCGGGGACAACCGTCAACTGGGAGTGGATCGGCAGCGGCTCTCACAACGTCGTCGCGAAAGGTGGTCTGTTCAATAGTGGCGATCCCGAAGAACAGGCAAGCTTCGAGTATACGTTTGACGCCGCTGGAACCACGCTCTATTACTGCGATCCACACAGAGCGGCTGGAATGAAAGGCGCTGTCATCGTGGAGGAGAGCGGAAATTCTGAGTCTACTACAAGCAATTGGAGTGAGTAGATGGTAGAATCAGGGCGCGTCCAGCTGGGACGCTACGGATATCTCGTACTCGCAGTTTTCTTTGTAATCTGTGTCCTCGCGCAAATATACATCGCAGGAATGGCAATATTCATCGATCCGGCGGATTGGTCCCTTCACGAGACCTTCGTCCACACCTTCGAGCCTATGCTCATCGTATTGCTCGTACTGGCCTTTATAGGTCGGCTCCCCCGATCTCTGAAAGTTGCCCCAATCGGATTATTTCTACTAATTACGATTCAGTATGCGACAGCAGCGATGTATGGGTCTCTCGTTGCAGCGATTCACCCTGTGAACGCTGTAGTAATCTTTCTAGTATCTGCTCTCGCGGTCAAGCGGACATGGAAACAGATCTCTACCAGTAAGACGAGCCGATGAAACAACGTGGCTCTCGATTGAGCGGCGCGTTTGGCGCTGTCCTCGAACTCCGCAAGCATCTCCGTGAAGGCACAGATTTCTGTATGGCACTCACCGATCTGGAGCTTCAAACCGAGACGCTCGAGGACGGCTACCCGGAGTGGCATCCCGCACCATACTCATTTCATGGAATGCTCAAACTCTTTCTCTATCGGGAAGTCACTGGAGACAGCTATCGCGCTCTTACATGCCACCCGGAACTCGCAGAGATATTCGGTCTCGATCGAATCCCGGGCGAGTCAGTCCTTTCGCGGACGTGGCGCAACCGCTTCGATGACGATGTTCGTGAGTATATCATTGCCAGCGCACACTGCTTAGTCAAGGAAATCTACAATGAGGACCTCTCTGTTTCTGAGGTTCGACCACTGAAGGAGGTGATGAAGTCCTCCAAGGAGCCTCCTGATTCGCCTGAGGATACTCACGAGTTTTCTGATGAGGATATCTATCGAACAACCCGCCTCGCTCGTGAGTATGGCTTCAGTCCGTTCAACTCTGAGAGAGCCCAGAACGCGACATACGAGGATACACGATTCTTCGAGCTCCAAACGTTCATCGGAATGGTCGGGTGTGGCACCCCACAAGGCGCAGCACGATTTAAATTCCGCCGAGGCAAAGAATACAGTCCTCACGGAGATACACACCTCCGCGCAGTCAAGCAGTTCAGTCAAGAGAATTTGATCAGTGGATTTCAGCAGGCAACAGAACAGCTCCTATCGGTGATTCAGTCGGAATCCTCGTTTCGTCGTCCAGTCACAGTAGCGATTGATATTACAACTATTCGTTACTTCGGAAACGTGGAAGGGATGTCGATGGTCAGTGGAACCAAAGACGGAGAAGGAAGAGCGTTCAAATTCGCTACACTCTCAATTGTCGGACGGAATATCCCGTTGATCCTCGCTGTCGAACCCGTTCGGGAGAGTTCATCATGGGACCAAAACCCACCGAATCAGATTCATTACACCGTTCGTCGACTCCTTCTTCGAGCCAAAGAGCACGTTCCGATCGAGATGGTACTCTGTGATCGTGAGTTTGACTCGAAAGCAGTGTATCAGACGCTCTCGAATCTCGATGTGAACTACCTCATCCCGAAGCGAATTCACAGTCGCTAGTTGTCCACTCGATCGATAGCGGCGGAAGGAGAAGTCCGGTCTCAGATTGGAAGGACGGCGAAAAAGGACCGAAGAGCGACAAATACGCTGCGAGGATGCGAGGACATATCGGATTAGAC
>NZ_QPND01000014.1:0-103565 GCF_003344565.1 Saliphagus sp. LR7
CGGTGAGAACGTTGACGAGAAAGTTAAGAAGCTGGTCCTCGTGGATTTCACCGTCTGCTTGCTGCTTGGTCTTAGACACAACTTCGGCAAGCAGACGCCTCAACTAACTGGCTTTGTGAGGTACTGAGTCTTCTCGTAATAGGGATACTTCTGCAGTCTTTAGCGACGGCTGGAATTACTGTGCCAAAGACCTGGGTTTGTTAGCTCCTGAGGCTGAATGTAACGCGCTATTTGTCCCAAAACCTTCTACAAAATTCTCGAGTCGTCGGCTTATCTCAGTGAAAGGACTATAGTAGGGTCAGGAACGTACTGATGTCCATGGCCGTGATTTTTGGCTGTCCTGACTGCGGACGCGGCTACTCCCGGAGCCAACAACTGGTCTCGACAGACAGGTACGGGAGCACTCTATACCAATGCCCGAACTGCTACAACCCAGTGGTTCGGACGCGACAAGGGGACAACGACGCTCTCATTTCAGCCTGACCTGGACGTAACGCCAAATACCACTCATCTGTCGAAGAATCACCGCCCGAGTAGGGAGAGGGGCGGTGATCTCGTGTGGTCGGCCCAAATATGGTGATGGTTCCCGGGACCGACAAGTACCGATTGCTGCTATACACAAAAAGACACATCGAACCCGGCACTACCGCCCGGATCAATCGGGCTCCTTCGAGGTTAGGGGGAGAGAACGCCGCCCCCGGAGTGGCTTATATCGGGGGCGGCTGTGTGACGCGAGTGTTCAACAGTGGCGCCGACCCACGGCGAGTCGACATCTCAACCCCTGTTTCCAACGGTAATAAATTCTCGTCAGACGACCGTCGCACGAGAGTCGCGGTTCTGGCCATGTACGTTCCAAGAGGGGAAGAGAGAATGCCGCCCCCTGGATCAGAAACAGGGATGGCTGCAGGATATCGGTAGGTGGAAACGGTGGTGGTGTGTCGACCAACAGTGAGGTCGACGAATGGAAGACAGTCACGGGTCGGTATAAAAGCAGAGCGAGGAGCTGCCGGGTGGCCTTTTAGGGGTTAATGCCGGCCGACGGTCTGACAGCTAGCAACTGCAACCGCTGTCTTCAATCCGATCGACGACCACAACCATGAGTATCTTCGATATCCTCCGACCGGGCGCACAGATCGACGATCAACTTGAGACGCTTCGCGGTGTAGTCATTTCCATGCAGTTCGGTGGCGGGCGCTTATATGCGAGAGACGGGATGGGCTCAGGCCCATAATAGAGATATATCGATCAATACACACCGAGGAGTGCGGGTTAAAGCTCTCCATTAGGTAGTCTTTAGCGGAAGTGGTGAATTAAAGCAGTGCGTTAGAATTCTTTAATAAATTCATTGTTATTAGGGTATGCGCTGTACGGATTTCCGGGTACAGAGCATAAATCCCGGCAATGAAACGGAAATGAGATGCAGACAGAACAATCCATGTCACTCACACAAACCACGCTCCACGGAATTAGTATAGTACTGATCTCGATCGAAGTGATCATCGCGTTAATCGCTCTCTGGATTCAAATCCAGAGGGGAAAACGTGGGAGGGGACTCACCATTCCAGGTAGCGGCTTCAATCGATAAGCGCGGTCTGTTCGGCCCCGTCATCGTCAGGATGGGGCCGGCCAATGTAACTCGAACTCGACGACGGTGATCCGTTTCGTCTCGTCCCACGAGCCGTTGATCTCTCGCCAGATCGCTTCGAACTCGTCGATCGTATAGCTGCCCTCGACGCGGATCTCGGGAGTTTCGTTGGTATCACTCATCCGGCTCACCGGACTCGCGCATCTGTTCGACCTCGTTCGCGAGCGAGCGCTCGAGTGCGGTCGCATCCTCGACCATCTCACGGACCGTCTCGTGTTTCTCGACGTCGAGGCCCGCTGCCGGGATGTGCTGGAGTCCAGCGAGTGCGTCGCGAACGCCGGCGAGCGCCTGCTCACGACACTCGACGTCCGAGAGGGGTTCTTGGTCAGCCATCGAGCATCATCTCCTCGGCGTCGACGACGGCCTGGAACTCGGCCTGATCGCCGCCCTGGTCCGGGTGGTGTTCCTTTTTCTTCGATCGAGCAGCGGCGCGGACGACGGCCTCGCCGGCGTCGGGAGCGACCTCGAGGATCTCGTGGGGCGGCCGCGTCGCGACCACGGCCTCTTCGTCGCCACTCGGAAGCGCCTGAGTCTCGAACTCGCTCGAGACGGTCTGGACGCCGTAGCGCTCGAGGGCCCGCTTCGCATCGAGGTACTTCGCGATCGCCTGGGCGTTGTCCCGGAGGTTGTCCCACCGGTCGCACGGGACGGCGAACTGGGCACCGTCGCGCTCGAAGTAGACCACGACGCCGGGGTCCTCGGGGTCGCGATCCTGGTAGGGGCGGTGTGGAGCCTTCTGGGTGTGAGGCGCGGCCGTCTTCACCTGGACGTTCCGAGCGCCCATCTTCTGGAGCTCATCGAGGATCCCGTCGAAGGCCTGGGTTCGAGAGACGCGGAACCCGTGCGGGTAGGGTTCGCGCTCCGCGCCCGGGGTGCGCTCGAACCCGTCGGGCCACTCGAGATCGTGGGTGGCGCTACTCGCCATCGTTGGGTTCCTCGTGGGTGTCGATCGCCCCCTGGGCGCCCTCCTTGATGACTTCGACCCACTCGAGGGCTTCCTCCCCGTCCGCTGCCTCGACCTCGATCTCGACGTCGATCTGTGTCGACCCCAGGTGACGCGGGGCGACGCGATCTTTCACTGTCGTCATTCGGGATCACCGTCCTCGCAGACGACCTCTCGAAGCTCCTCGAGGAGATCGGGGTGATGCTCTTCGAGGACCTCGATGTCCTGTGTTAGTTCCTCTTCGATACGCCGCCGGACTCGCGAGGTGGCCTGATACCGGCGACTGTCACTGTGCTCTCCTGCGATCTGCTCGCGTTCGGTTTCCGTGAGCAGCGCCCGGGTCTTCGCCATGCCGTGGCGTTGGGCAGTGGTGGTTGTAATATTTGCTCACCCACTGCACCTACTTAGCGCATTCACTAATAGTTAGCGTTTATTTGAACGTTAGCAAATAGGACAACACTTATTAGGTTAGCAAATGTACTAACTGCTAAGCGCGGGGCGCCTCGGAAAACCGATTCTGAGGCCGGTGTTATAGCACCGACCTCCGCGCTGGACGAGACCAGCAATGAGTCAGACACAATCCACGTTCAAGACGATTGCGGACGCACAGAACGAGACCAACGACGACACTCCCGAGACGCCCGAGGTCCGCCGGAGCGAGGTCGTCCAGGTGACGCCCCAGCCCGGCATCGAGCAGGTCGACGAGTTCGACGAGTGGTGCGAACTGGCCGACGTCGTCCGGGACGGCGTCATGGCGGCGATCAACGGCGACCAGAACTGATGTGCGACGAGGAAACCGAGCGCGTCGAGCGCACCGACGTCGGCGTGTCGATCTCCGTCGAGTTGACGCGAGGCACCGGCACGCGCGACCAGGACAAGATCAAGGCCAAGGCGAAGGGCGCCACGCTCGAGGACGCCCGCGAGGACATGGACGAGCTCAAGGGCGACCTGCGGGAGCTCGCCGACGTCTGTCGGGCGATCCAGCCCGCCAAGGAGGGCGACCGATGACTGACCCCGACAAGCGCGTCCTCCAGTCGTACGTTCCCGAACAGGGTGAGCGCCGGGCGGTCGCCTTCGAGCCCCGGAACGCGGGCGGCTGGGATCGGATCACCTACGAGTTCCGGCGCGGGGCCTGGATCCCCACCGGCTCGGAGATCGTCGCCCAACTCGAGATCGTGACCGGCGACGACGTCGATCGCGTGCTCGACCACGGACGTCGGGGCCCGCCGCGGACTGGACCCTGAGCGGCGGCATTCCTCTTCTTTAGACTGATTCCGATTCCAAGGCGAATATCCAAGCACAGGACTAAACGATCTGGGGCGGTGTATTCCGTTCCGTGAGTCAGCCAGAGTACGACCGACGGACGTTCTTCGCGTGCGAGTTCTGCGATCTCGTGTACGCAGGGCTTGAGAAACCCGATGAATGTCGCGTCTGTGATGGGGAGATATTCATCGAGGTCATCCCCGAAGACGATCCCCATCCATAGCATCCAGTGACGGGGCTGGATCAGCATCCAACCTCGATCAGTGTAGATTCTCGGAAGGGACCGTCGCCCAGCTCGAGGTCGTGACCGGCGACAACGTCGATCGCGTGCTTGACCAAGGGCGGAGGGATCGCCGCGGACTGGGGCCTAAAGCGTC
The DNA here is from genome assembly GCF_003344565.1 of Saliphagus sp. LR7. NCBI lineage: Archaea > Methanobacteriati > Methanobacteriota > Halobacteria > Halobacteriales > Natrialbaceae > Saliphagus > Saliphagus sp. LR7. The sequence continues at coordinate 4,229 of NZ_QPND01000014.1, forward strand.
CATCGTCTACATCGGCTATTAGACTGGCGCCAAATTACGAGTTTTCGTAGATGGTCAGCTCTTCCCCATCGATTTTGAGCTGATAGGAGTCGACAGCGAAGGAAATAGTAACATCCCTGGATTGTGTCACAAGAGACTCGAGGGCCCCTGGATCGATGTAGTCCCATAACGGACCGCCGAGTTCGGTTGACAATTCGGATGGGGAGGTGTTTTCTACGTCAGCAAGGGATTCAATTATCCCATAGACTGGGTCTGATTCCGACAAGTTAGTTCGATGAAGCTGTGTGCTGGTATCCATCACAGAACCCCTATAGCGCCCCTTCTACAAATATCTTTCACACTATTTCACCATGGATTATATCTGATGGCCATCAAATTACATGATTCCATACTGAACGTCTGATACCACCAACGGAGAGGTTGACTGGGGGTTTATGACGAGTCATCCCAATGATAGATAGAAGTGGTGGAGGTTACCATGGTAAACCGGAGATACGACAATGCTGTCAGTGTGAGGGACGCTTGGAACGACATCTACGAAGCGTTATCGGCCGACCCTCGGCGCCAGCTTCTCCACTCACTGATGAACGCGGACCCAGGCGGATCGGTCCCACTCCCCGAGAGTGCAGCTAATCCAATGGCACCCCCAGACCCTGAGCGCCTGCGGATGGAGCTCAAGCATATTCATCTCCCTAAATTAGCCGACTGTGAATTTGTTGTCTGGGATGATGGCCCATTGCAGGCGTCTCGCGGCCCCGAGTTCGAGCAGATCGACGCGGTTCTCAGTGCGATATTCTCATCCGCGGAGGACTTTCCGGACAGTATCGTGGTTGGGTGCCACCAGCTCGAAGAAGAACGCGAGTTAGATGACGAGTAGTGGTGGCCTCAGCGAGGTCTCTTTTTCCGTCTCGCCTTGTGCAACACTATCGCCTCCTCGAAAGGCGAATGTTGCACAAGGTTTCAGCCCGGCGCCGTGGCCGTCGAAACATGGTGTAGAATCTGGAAACTCTTTTCGCGGGTTCGATTTAGGCCTGATCGCCGTACGCGTGCTCGAGGGCTACATCACCGGAACTATCGAGGACGATGATCACGTCGCCCTCCTCGCGCCAGTTCTGCTGGTTGTAGCCCCAGTAGAGGGTATCGTCTGTATTCGTTCCCTCGCCCGTAATGACGGTCACAGTCTCACCAGGTCCCAGTGTAAACCCAGGTGGTACATTGACAGGGCTGAATCCTCGGCCGTCGACGACGCCGTCCTCGCGCCGGTCGCGAATCCGCCAGCCGGACATGTCGATCGGTACGTCACCGGTATTCGTGAGTTCAATATATTCCTCGTCAGCGTCAGCCCCCTGGACATTCATCCCAGAGACCTCGAGGATATCCTGAGCTTCGCCAGCAGTACTGACTGCGGGATCCTCGGTTGGCGTCTCCGTCTCTGTTGGGGTCGGTGTTTCAGTCTCGGTCGGGGTTGGCGTTTCTGTCTCAGTGGGCGTGTCGGTTTCCGTTGGCGACGGCGTTGACTCGGCTTCAAAATCCCAGAGTCCGACGCCGTTGGACCGGGCCTCGGCTTCAGCGTCATCGAATCTGTTTCGGAGGCTGAACGAGGAGTCGTATACGCGGGCGTACCCATTTTCGAGTAACCCGAGGTTGAAGTTCTCCTCGCCAGTGTAGATGTACGCCAGCAGCCGGCCGAAGCTTCCTCGGCGATCGCCCTCTTCGTCAGTGACCACCCGCACTTCTTGGCCTTCAAGTTCGCTGGTCGCGTACTGGCTGGCGTCTTCTCCCCAGTTGAAGAGATGATCACGCGATCCTTGAGTATCCGGAAGGCCCTCATAGTCACCGGGGCTGACGTCACCGAGTGTCGTCTCCGGGGTATCGACACCGATCAACCGAACCGTATCCTCTTCTCCATCAGCGAACTGGACTTGGACCGTGTCGCCATCGATTACCCGGGTGACCGTGGCCTCTCGAGCCTCGCCGCCCGATACTTCGGACGGGACTGCGACGGACGCGTCGGATGACGTGGCCGTTTCAGTCTCCGTAGGGGTGGGCGTCTCTGTCTCAGTGGCCGTCTCGGTTTCTGTCGGTGACTCAGTTTCAGTCTCCGTTGGGGTCTCGGTTTCGGTGGGTGCCGGAGTTTCGTTCTCACTTTCCGGCGTGTTGGCCTCTGTCGGTGTTTCTGTCTCTTCTTCGATCTCCGCGAGTTGTACGGTCAGCTCGTCCTCACTGTCTGTGGAGATCCTGGTCTCGTTTGACTCGTACCCCTCGGCAGTCACCTCAATATCGTGGGTGCCATTTTCGACTGTATAGACGACTTGCCCCTGCTCGTCCGTTTGATTGTCCTCGACCGTGCGAAAGAGAATCGCATCGTCATGCATGATCTCGACGGTCGCATTCTGGATTGGTTCCTCCGACTCGTCAAGGACAGTTACAGTGAGATTATATGCCCCATCATCGGAGTTGCTCTCCTCGGTGGTTGTCTCGGTCTCAGTCCCGTTGTCAGTGGTGTTGGTATCGGCTGCTGTCTCGTTGGCAGCTCCTTCGAGTTCGCCGCTGGCCTGGGCCGGTTCCGACTCATTGCCAGTATCGTCCGTATCGCTCCCTCCCACTGCTATCACACCCCAGAGGACGAACCCGATTACACCAGCCACAGCCCCCGTTTTGAGCCCCCCGCCGGGCTCGATGCCGGGGATCACCGCGAGACGATCAGCCACACCCCGATAATTCGTTCCGACGACAGCACCCAGAACGATCGGAAACAACGCGAGCGCGAAGAACGCGGCGAAGAAATACACCACCGCTAAGATGCCGTTTCGTACTGTCGCCCCCTGTTTCATCCCCGGGACCCTGTCGGCTATCGACATGGTTCGTAGCTTGTTATTCGCCGTAATGATAGTATCGGCCGAGTGGATTTTCGAGGCAGGACGAGAAAAGAGAGTATACTATCGTATTCCTCGAACACTCTTTTCTTCGGAAACGCGCCCCCGTGCTTATTTACTCACCATCGGTCATGGTTGCGGCATGATCACGAACAGGTGGGTGTTCGATGACGCCTACGACGCCCAGATACAACACCGCGATACCGAGCTCGACGCGCTCACGCGGGCGCTGGCACCGACGCTCGAGGGGGTACCTGCCGATGACGTCCTGATTCACGGGCCCAGTGGGACGGGGAAGACGTCGGCGGCGACAGCTGTCGTGCGCGACCTCCGAGGGCGGATCCCCGTATCACCGTGCCGGATCGAGTGTGCCGGCCGGTCGGCCGCCGAGATCGTCCGCGAGGCGATTCATGCCCACCCGACCGAGAGCGCGATCGGGACGACGGCAGCGACCGACGCGTTGTACGAGACCCTCCGCGAGGTGGTGGCCGACGACGAACCCTACGTGTTGATCCTCGACGAAGGTGACGACCTCCCCGATCTCGACCTCCTCGAGCGGTTGCTCGCGATCGAGCAGCTGTCGGTGGTCGTCATCGTTCACGACGTCCGCCAATGGCTTGCCGCTGCCGACGAGGACGTGACCGACCGGTTCCCGATGCGTTCGCAGATCGAGTTTCGGAAGTACGGCGAGGCAGAGCTGGTCGACATCCTCCGGCCGCGCGCCGAGCATGGTCTCGAGCCCGGCGTCGTCGACGACGACCAGCTGGGCCGGATCGCTGATCAGGCCGCTGGCACCCCTCGACTCGCGATCCGCGCGTTGCTCGCGGCGGCAGAGTCGGCGGTCGAAGCGAATCACGAGGAGATCGGGGAGGCGAACGTCGATGACTGTGTCGAGCGAGCGCAGGCCGATATTCGGAAGGCGAACCTCCAGGGACTCGGCCCCGTGTATCAGCGGTTGTACGAGCTCGTCCGGCGCGAGGGCGAGGTCGGCGGTGGGGAGCTCCGGGAGGCCTATCGGGAGGGACGGGAGGCGGTATTCGACGGCGTCGGTCGTGAGCCCGTCAGCTGGCGTCGGGCACGGGACTATCTTGGGAAGCTCGATGACTACGGGCTGATCGAGATCGCCGGCTCGACGAGTGCACGGACGTATCGAGCGGTGGATGGGGATCTGGAAGCGCCGAACGGGATCGGCCTTCCAGTGTGAGGCGTGAGAAGTCCAGACCTATTCTTCCTCTTGCTCCTCAGCGAGCGAGATCGTGATTGATCCGCCCTCGAACGACGTGGCGACTTTGTAATGCTCACCGGGATCTAGCCCAGAGGTTTCTAATACCTCTGGTGGGATCGAGATAACGTAGCTGTCGCCCGATTTGCGCAACTTCCGGACGCCAGAGACTTCCTCTGCGTCAGGATCGATGTCCACACCGTTCGTCATTGCGGGGAGTGCATTCGCCATTGCCATGAATCTTATCTATATCGTCTTTCGATACCCTGAATGATAAAAGTATCTGCATAAGCTACTTATGGGGTGCTGAATAAGATAGGTATGTGCCGGTCAATGTAGATCCCGAGGCGGACGAACTTTACGACGAGCGGGCGCTCCGCCGGAGCGGCGACAGTGTTGTCGTAACGCTGACGCCGGGCATCCTCCGGAACGCCGGGGTGTCGGTCGGAGACGAGGTTCGTATCGCGACGCCATTCGATGGGGGCGTGATCACGATCGAGCCGGTCGACGATGGCGACGAAGGTGAATCGGAAGCGCCAGCAGACGCATAGCGCGGAACCTAACCGCAGAGCCGGGACGCTGGCACGTCCCGACCCAACGCAGCCCCGAACCAAGAGACTGCATGACCACCTACGACGACAGCGACCAAAGGTATGGTGCCCCTAGGCGGGCACAACCGTTAGACGGTAACGACAGTCCGGTCTGCGAACCCGTTTCGCAGATACCCGGAGCGCACCTCTCGAACCCGTTCCGACAGCTCCCGAGAGCGATCGCCAGCGCGGCGCCTGATCTTTGGAAACGCGCCAAGCAGCGTTATAGGAGTATCAACCGAACGACCGTACGCACGATCGCGACCGCGATCGGGCGCGCCATCTATCCAGGATCGTCGCGCCCGTCCGGTCGTGGTGGTGTTGAGCCGACCGAGTACGCCGACTACCACGGAATCAGTTCCGCGACCACCATGCACGGATTCATCGCACGCGCTAAAGAAGCCACCGACGACGACGCACAGTTTTCCAATACGAGCGACAAGGCCGACTCGCGCGACGACGATCACCACGAAGTCACGCCCCAGGAGTTCGCACGAGTCTTTCCGGGCCTCCCCGGTGGTGGCGTCATATTCGAAGACGTCGATGAGTCGTCGGGCGCGTGGATCAGGGCCGATCAGGTCGAAGATCTGGAGGGGTGGTGTTGATGGCGGCTGGAACTGGCGGGTTCGGCTCGACCACCGACCTGACGCGCTTCCAGCTCGATCTCTTGGCGGCGATTACGCACGTCAAGGAAGAGGCCTACGGGCTCGCGATCAAGCGCACGCTCGAGGAGGCCTATGACGACGAGGAGGTCAACACTAGCCGACACTACCAGAACCTCGATGCGCTCGTCGAGAAAGGCCTCGTCGAGAAAGGGACTCTCGATCGGCGGACCAACGAATACCAGATATCCGAGCGTGGCCGGCGCGTCCTCCAAGGACGTGTCGGGTGGCTCACCGGCGGTGGTCGTGCATGAGCGTCGATACCGACGGCGCCGACGTTCCCGACGAATGGGAGGACTGGCCGTTCGACGCTCGCGCCTACGTTCTCGCCGAGGCGAACAACGCGATCGACCTCCGGCGAGAGATCGAGGACATCGTCGGTATGGAGCCTATCGAAGAGGCCGACAACGGGAAAGCCGGCCAGTTCACGAAGGCCCAACTCGCGATGATCCTGATGGCTCTCGGCGGCCCTGGAGGTGAGGGGGCATGAGCGCCTCGGAGCAGACCCGACTGATCGGCGAGCCCTCGGGCGCGAGCGTCGAGATCGAGACCACTGGCGACGTCTTCCGACGCTTTCTCGCGCTCCCGGCAGCGCTCGTCGACGAGTGTCGATTCAAGGCCGACACGGACGGCGTCCCGATCAAGACCACCGATCCGGCCAACGTCGCGATGGTCGATGTCCGCGCCGAGGCCGACGCCTTCGCGAGCTTCGAGACGACCAGCGAGGTCACAGCCGGGATGGACCTGGACTGCCTCACCTCGCGGGCCGCGAACGCCCGGATGGGGCGCACCGACGACGAGATCCAGGCGGCGATCGACGCCAGCACCACCGAGCTCGAGGTCGGGCGGACCTACGGCGAGACAGCCGTCCGCCAGCGCGACGCATGGCTCAATATCGACGTCGACATGGTTCGCGAAGAGCCCAATGTCCCGGCCCGCGAGGAGATGGATCGGGAGTACGCCCGCGCCGGTCCCGTCGATCCCCAGGCGTTCAATGCTGCGGTCGAGGGTGTCGGCCGAGCCAGTGACTTTGCGCTGGTTCGGCCCGAATCGGACGGCCTTGTGTTCACGGCCGAGAAAACCGACGACGACGGTGACGCCACCGACGCGACCCGCGTCAATGTCGAGACATATGTCGATTCTGTCGAGAGAGACGAAGCAGTGTCCTCACTGTTGTCGATCGACTATCTCACCGACTTCGCGTCCGCGCTCAAGACTGCGCGCGTTGACGACCTAACGCTCTGGGTCAGTGACGACTACCCGCTGTTCGTCCAGTTCGAGCGGACCGATGACGGACAGCGATTGTACGGCGGTCAGTTCATGCTCGCGCCGCGGCTCAAGAACGGCGGAACCATCGGGGGTGACGAGCAGTGAGCCGAACCGACCCCGACCTCGCCGAGGAGGCGAAGGAGCGAGCGAACGACGCCCACGCCGGCGAGTTCGAACTCATCTCGTTCCTCTGCCCGGCCTGTAACGAGCCCTGTTTCAGCGAGGATCCGGATCCGAACGATTTCGTCCACGATCCTGACGAGGGCGAGTTCGGGAACGACCGTGCGGCATTCCAGATCAGCCCCTCACGGATCCTCGATCTTGAGCCGGACAACCCGTGGGATCGGATCTGCGTCTACCCGACCGAGGTCGAGTACGACGACGGGCCGCAGCTCCAGGTTCAATACTGCCGCCACGACTTCTCCCAGGAGAAGTACCAGGCCTGGAAGCGCGAGCTCGACGAGCTGAAAGACGTCCAGCGGCGGGCCGAAGAGAACCAGGGCCTCGATTCGTTCACCGGAGGTGGCGGCTCGTGAGAACCGTCGCCCCCCAGCAATTCGCGATCGACGTGATGGGCCTCGACGCCTCCTCGGTCACGCAGACCGGCGAGGACGCGACGGGCTTTATCGTCACCTGCCGCGACCACGACGGCGCCGACACGATCGAGACCGAGGAGATCCACGACCTCGCTCGTCAGTACGACCTCCGGGTGACGAACACCGTCGCGGATTTCGACGCTGGCGAGGTCCGCCTCGAGGTGAGCGCCGATGCGTAAGTGCAATCGATGCGAGCAGCCGACGACGACCCGTCTCTGCCGAGAGTGTCGGCTCGAGGATCGTCACGGAGTCCCCTCGGACCACTATGAACACGAACCCGACCACAGTCCCGGCCCCTACGGCGTGCCGCAGTCGGCGGCCGACTATCTGAGCAAGCACGTCCCGCGGACGCCCTGGCGGCCCGATGCCGAGTTCCGGCTGATGATCGCCGGCCTTCGCGGGGAGTTCCCCGACGAGTGGATGCTCGACACCTCGACAGAGGGACAATTCTCGACGGGTCGCGAGGTCGCGACCGACGGCGGCGAGCGCATGGAGCGGGTGACGGTCCGCTTCCCCGACGACCAGCTCGAGGAGATCGACGACCTCGTCGAGACGGACGACTACGCCAGCCGGAGCGCCGTCGTTCGGGACGGCATCCAGACTCTCGTCGGAAACGGATCGGACGACGACCGAGAGATCCGCACCGACGGTGCCGGATGGTCGCCCCAAATGGTCACCCCGGACGGCACCGAAATCGAGCCCTCGGACAAGTTCGCCGGCACGCGACCCGATCCGGTCCCGAAGGGGATCACATCACCCAGTCAGCGCGGGCAGGTCTACCCACCCCTCCGGGAATACCTCGTTGACTGTGATGAGCCAAAGACGTCACGAGAAATCGGCGAGGAGATCGGCCCCCACCGGAAGTCGCTCCAGCGCTGGTTGAACAAACTCGAAGACCAGGGCTATCTCGAGACGGAGTGTCGAGACGATGGCCTCCCTGGGCAGGATCCGAAACACTACGCGACCGCTGATCACGTCGACAGCGTCAATGACCTCCCCGAACCGGTCGAGATCGGCGCGCCGACCCAGGAAAACGTCCTCGAGGCGCTCGAATCGATGCACGCCGACGGAAGAGCGTGGATCAAATCCGGCGATATCGCAGACCGGATCGGCTGTGACACGCATCCGGTTTCGAACGTCATGGGCGCCCTCCGGGCGCGTGGGCTCGTCGAACGCTGGGCGCCCCGGAAGGATGGTCACGGCGGCGGGGCGTCCTGGCGACTCGTCGAGGACGACCGAGGTGAGACGGCGTGAGCCGACACCGCCCGCCGCTAGGCCCGCCCGAGACCGCGGCCCGCCAGGCGTTCGATCACTTCCGACAGTCGGGCGTCGTCGCAATCGAATACGCCGGTGAAATCGCCGAGATGCGCCGCCTCTGTCGGGAGTGGGCCGATGAAGGCGAGCCACTCGATTCGCACGAACTGCAAACTCCATCGGAAATGGAGGGGTCAGACCGATGAACGGCCGCCTCCGTACCGACGAGACGGTCACTGCCCACTCGACCGATCTAGCTTCCGGACTTGCTAGTATCGGTATCGGCGTCCTCCTCAGTGCTGTCGTGATCGCGGGCGAGATCGTCGGCGCCACCGTCCCGATCGAGGTCTACGCGCTGCCCGCAACCGTCCTGTTGTTGGGCGGGTTGCTCGCCTTTCAGGGGGTGCGTGTGACGTGAGCGAAGCCCAGTCTCCCGGCTACGGGACCGTGACGATCGAGGGCGAGCGCCGTTGGCGCCAGCACGTTACGAAGCGATGGAATGAGCGATCGAAGGCGCCCGGGCTCGACCCGCGAAAGGCGTTCGCGACAGCCGTCGAGGTTCACTACCCGAGTGCCTACGGTGGCGTCGAGGCGCGCTACCACTCGGAGGGCGACGTCGTTTTCCTTGCCGACGACCGCAAGGTTCGGACCTGCCTCGCGCTCGGCGATCGCGCCGCGTGGGAGCAGGCGTACGTTCGAAATCAGGTGACAGAAAATGAGTGAGTCGATCCATCGGAACCCGACAGCACAAGCACTGGAAGAGATCCGAACCGACGAAGAGGTTCGGGCCGACGTTCAGGAACTCGGCGAGCGCGACGATCAGTACGGTGCGATCGCCCGTGTGTTGCTCGCGGTGGCCGATGGCGACCGTCCCAGTGACGAGGATCTCGCCGCGGCTGACCTCGAATCGATCGGCCAGCTCTACGAGGACGGCGAATGACGGTGACCTCACTCGCTTCCCACGGAGTCGGCCAGGGCCACCGGATCGTCGACGGCGTCAAGGACCTGCCGGAGGGCCCGACGCTCGGCGCTCGAGAACTCTTCGTCGGGATCGGTCGCCCCGTCGAGGACGTCCTCGCGGGTGTCGGTGACGTCGTCCTCGACGTCCTTCAGCTCGGGCGCGAAGAGCTCACCGCAGGCCGGGCATTGTCGCCAGTGGTCTTTGAGGATCTCGCCGCAGGTCGGGCACGTCTCGGGCGTGAACGAGGTCCCGGATTCGTCTTCGCGGTACCCGAGCTCCTCCTCGGCCTTGCGGACGTAGTCGTCGTTCGTGACGTGAGAGTAGACGGTATCGAGGATAGTGCTGTCGGGGACGGTCCCCAGCAGCGCTCGAAGAGTGTCCGAGTCCATGCCGTAGTCGCGTTTCATCACGGTGACGAAGTAGTGCCGGAAGTTGTGGGGGTTGACCGGCTTCTCGACGCCGGCCCGATCGGCGATCCGCTCGAGGTGTTTGCGGACGCCGGGCTCGCTCCAGGGCTCGTCGAGATTCGTCTTCCAGTGATCGGGGTCGCCGACGAACAGCGGGGCATCGGGCTCGCCGGCCCGCGGGTGGTTTTCCTTCCAGTCCCGGACGTACTTCCGAGCCCCGAACAGGGGGCGCTTCCGGCCGCGGTCGGCTGCGCCCTTGAGACCGTCGGCGTCGTCGTTCAGGTAGAAATAGCCCGCATCACAGTCGACGTCGCGAAGGCGAAGCGTTCGGATCGCCGTGAGGCGTTGACCGGTGTAGACGAGCATCTCGATCATCGCCCGGTCGCGATAGTTCTTACAGGCGCCCCGGAGGGCGTCGATCTCGTCCTCGGTGAACATGTCCTGTTCGTCGTGGCGGGGCTCCGAGCGCTCCGCGTAGACATGGATCTCGTCGGGATCGACGCCGAGGTCGTCGTGGTACCGGTAGAACGATCGGGCCCCGGACTGGTAGCGCATCAGCGTCGTCTTCGCGAGGCCGCGATCGTCGTGCTGGCCGTCGATGAACGCGTTGAACTCCTCGGCCGAACACTCGAGCAAGTCGAGCCCGCGGTCGGTACAGATCCGGAGACACTGGAGGTAGGCCTCGATCGACCGGGGTTCGTACGTGCGGACGTTCCCGCGGTCGTCGAAGAACTTCCGACGAGTCGTCTCGCCATCGAGGGCGTCCGCCCACTCGAGCAGCGCGTCCCGGCACGCGATCGAGATCTCGCCGGCGTCGGCACGATCCTCGACGGTGTCTTTCTCCCGATTCAGCCGTTCGCGTGGAGTGACCGCCATATGATCCTGACAATCACCACCATACACAAAAGGTTTGCAGTGTACGCAAGACGGAGAACACCATCTTCGCGCTGTTCGTGCTGGTCGCCATCGGCCAGCCCCGGACGGGCGTGATGGTCGTCTTCGAGAGCGCCGGCGCGCCGCTGAACCTCCCGGTTCTCGTTGGGGTCGTCGTCCTCGCGGGCCTGGTCGGCTTCGTCCTCGTGCTCGTCGTGGGCGACGTCTACCTCGCCGTCGTCGGGCGGATGACCTACTGGCGGATCTCGACCGCGATCCTCGCCGTGCTCTGTCTCATCTCTTATCTGTTCACGGGTCCACTGGGCGTCGGCGTCTTTCTGGTCGCGGCGGCGGTCGGGATGGTCCCCGTTCGCCTCCGAGCGCGGCGGGTCCACCTGATGGGCGTCCTGATCGGACCGCTGATGCTCGGTCCATGAGATCGGGGAAGCCTTACGTCCGGGCGAAGAGGGATACACGAGATGTCTCACCCTCTCGCCGGCCCGGCCGAACGGGACCGTCGCTCGATCCGGGCAAGATCGGATCGCGATCGGTGCTCGCGTGTGCGGAGCCACGGCCGTCCCGACGGACCGCGAGGGGTGGCCGATGGACGCTGAGGAGGTCCGCATGGAGTGGATAGAGCGCTCGGGGGAATACTCGCCGGACTACTACGCCTACTACGGCGCCGACGAGGTCAGCGAGGCGATCCGCGAGCGGATCGTGGAGAGGGTCGGTTCGGACGCCTCCGTCCTCGAGCTCGGCTGTAGCTCCGGGCGTCACCTCGCACACCTCCACGACGCGGGCTTCCGGGACCTCTGGGGGGTCGAGATCAACGAGACGGCCGGCGACGTCATGCGCGAGGAGTACCCCGACCTCGCGGCCGACGGCAGTTTCCGGTTCGAGCCGATCGAGGACGTCGTCGGCGGCTTCGACGACGACCGCTTCGACGCGGTGTTCTCCGTCGAGACCCTCCAGCACATCCATCCCGACGACGACTGGGTCTTCGCGGAGGTCGCCCGGATCGCTGACGAACTCGTTCTGACGGCCGAGATCGAGGCCGACGAGGACGTCACTTACGTCAGGGAGTCGTTCCCGCTCTACCACCGCGACTGGCGGGCGACGTTTACCGACCTGGGGCTCGAAGAGATCGAGTCCGCGGAGGTCGGTCGGGACACGGTCCGGGCGTTCCGTTCGACAGAGTAATGAGAGTCAGACCGCGAGTACGGTGTCGACGATCAGCATGATCGCGAAGCCGGAGACGAACGCCGCCGTCGCGGCGTCGTCGTGGCCGTGGCCGTGGCTCGAGGGGATCAGCTCCCGAAAGACGACCGCGATCATCGCGCCCGCGGCGAGGCCGGCCGCGACGGGAAAGAGGTCGGCGACGACGCTCACGAGCGCGAAGCCGGCCGCGGCCGCGATCGGTTCGGGAAGCCCGCCCGAGAGCGTGGTGTAGAGGATCGTCTTCGGCCGGGAGACGCCCGCCCGGACCGCGGGAACCGCCATCGCGAACCCGTCGGGGACGTTGTTGACGGCGATGGCGGCCGCGACGGCCAGCCCGAGGCCCGCCTCGCCGCTCGCGAAGGCGATTCCGACGGCGAGTCCCTCGGGGACGTTGTGGATCGTCACCGCCGAACCCACCAGCGTCGCCCGGCGGAGCTGGTCGCCCGAGTCCGGGAGCCGCGAGGGCGAGCCCTCGAGGGCGGCGGTTCCCTCGAGGCGATCGCCCCGGAACCCGGCGTGGAGGTGCGGGAGGGCGGCGTTGGCTCCGAGCAGGAAGGCCCCGCCGCCGAGGATGCCGACGACGACCTCCCAGGTCGAGCCGAGATCGAGCCCGGGGACGACGAGTGCGAAGACGGCCGCCCCGACCATGATGCCCGCGGCGAGCCCGAGCGCGCTGTCGTAGACCCGGTGGCCGACCTGGCCGGCGACGAGCGTCGGGAGCGCGCCGAGCCCGGTCGCCGAGCCCGCGAGGGTCGCGACGACGAGGACCTCCCCGAGCGAGGACATATCCGGGCGTTCACCCCGGCGAGCAAAACGGTTGTGGTCCCGATGCGGTTCCGGGGTGGTGTCGGGGACGGGTCATTCGCCGCCGAGGTCGGGTCGTCCGCCGTCGGACCGCTCGTTGCCGCGGTCGCGCCCGAGCGATCGGCCGTAGATCCGGGTCAGGGGCGTGGCGGTGAGCCCGTGGACCAGGACCGAGCCCGCGATCACGAGCGTCGCCGCGGGCCAGACGGTCCCGTCTCCGACCGTTCGGTGGGCGACCGTCGCGTAGTAGAGGGCGGCGATGCCGACGGGGCCGAACCAGGCCGCAAAGAGGTCGGCGCCCCGCCCCTCGATCGAGGGGACGAACCGCCGGAAGACGACGACCATCGGAAGCCGCCGACAGCAGAGCACGCCGGCGACGAGACCGACGCCGGCCGGCCCGAGCGCGACCCACGCCTCGACGGGGAGGACGGTGCCGAAGAGCACGAAGACGGGGAACGTAAACAGCCGGAGGACCGTCTCCTGGACCTGCTGTTCGTCTGCCCGGTCGCCCGCGTCGACGAACCGGTTGAACAGGAGGCCGGCGACGAACGCGGCGAGGATCCCCTCGCTGCCGACCAGTTTCGCACCCCCGAGGACGGCGAAGGTGAGCGCGACGGTGACGGTCAGTACCGAGGCCCGCTCGAGGAAGGCGCGCTTTCGGGACTCGCGTTCGATCCAGCCGGCGGCCGCGCCGACGGCGGCGCCGATGACAACGGCGCTGCCGACCTCCCAGAGCACCGTTCCGACGAGCCACTCCCGGAGCGCCCGTCCCGGCGCGTGTTCGACGAACAGGATCGGGGCGAAGACCAGCGGGTAGGCCAGCCCGTCGTTGGCGCCCGACTCGGCGGTGAGGACGTCCCGGATCGGCTCGGGGATGAACCGCTCTGCGGTGCCGCCGGTGACGATGGTGCCCGCGAGCACCGGATCGGTCGGGGTGACGATCGCGCCGATCAGCGCCGCGACCGGGAGCGAGACCGCCAGAAACAGGGAGGCGAGCGCGCTGCTGACGAGCCACATGGCAACCATCCCCGGGAGGAGGATCGCCGCCATCGCGGGGACGTGCTCGCGAATATACCCCGGAGGGAGCCTGAGCGCCGCACCCATGACCGCGAGGCCGACGGTGAGACGCGCGAACTGCTCGACAATGGGGAACGGATCGCCGAACGTCGAGAGCTCGAAGACACCCAGGCCGAGCGGACCGATCACGACGCCGAGGCCGACCGCGGCCATCGGCTCCGAGAGGACGTACACCTTCTCGTGGACCAGCCCGGCGACAAGGCTCAACGAGACGATCAACCCCCCGATCGCGAACAGGGCGACGTTGAACTCCGCGACGGACATCGACGGCACGGTCCCGCGCGGTCCCGTTAACGGTTCGGCTTTCGCAGTCGGGGAGGGGTCACTCCTCGCGGACCCGCGTCGTCAACACCGGGGCGGGGGAGGTCCGGACGACCCGGTCCGTGAAGCTCCCGAGCAGGTAGCGATCGAGCCCCGACCGGCCGTGGGTCCCCATCGCGACGAGGTCGATCCCGTCCTCGGCGTAGGCGACGACCTCGCGGGGGACCGACCCCGACTCGACGGCGGTGACGACGTCCTCGACGCCGGCCTCCCTGGCGATCGCCGCTGCCTCCTCTAGGTGTTCCTCGTAGTTTCGTTCGACGTCCTCCGAGAGTGCGACCGTGCCCGCGTCGATCGTCTCCGGGAGCTCGTCGACGATCGAGAGCAGGTGCAACGACGCCCCGTGGCGGGCGGCGACGGCGGCGCCGAGCTCGAGGGCGGCGCAGGCGTGCTCGCTCCCGTCGGTCGGCACGAGGATCGCCCCGTAGGGGTAGCTCCGGCGGGCGCCCTCGCCCGTTCGCACCGTCAGCACGGGGACCTCGCAGGCGTTGGCGACCCGCTCGGTCGTACTCCCCAGAAGGTACTCGCCGATCCCGTCGCGCCCGTGGGCGCCCATGACGACCATCGAGACGCCCTCCGTCGCGGCGTACTCGAGGATGACGTTGCGGGGCTGCCCCTGGATCACGCGGTCGTCGACGTCGACGCCGCGTCCGGCCGCGCGCTCTCTGGCCGCCTCGATGACCTCCTGGCCTTCCTCCTCGAGGACGTCCTCAACTTCGGCTCCGACCCGGACGAGGCTCGGCTCGTTCGTGTCCGCGACGTAGAGCGCATGGACGGTCGCGCCCGTGTCCGCGGCGATGTCGATGGCGTGCTCGAGTGCGGCGTCGGCCGGCTCGCTCCCATCGGTCGGGACGAGGATCGGCCCGTCCATCGGGTTCATGGCCGGGGGTTCTCCCTCCAGGGGCTTACCTCTGTGGCCTGAACCCGTCTCACTCGCCGTCGGCGTCTCTCCCTGCGACCGGGTCCCCGGCCTCGCCAGCATCCGCTCCGTCGGCGGGCTCGCCATCGGTCTCGCGGACGACGACCCGCTCGATCCGGGCGCCGTCGACGGCCTCGACCCGGAGTTCGTAGCCCTCGATCGCCACCCGGTCGCCGACCTCCGGCGCCCGGCCGAGCCGGGAGAGGACGAGCCCGCCGACGGTGCCGACCTCCTCGTCCTCGAAGCCGGCCTCGAGCTCCTCGTTGACCGTCGAGAGCGCGACGCCGCCGTCGATGGCGTAGCTCCCGTCTTCCCGCCGGTCGATCGAGGGCTCGCCGTCGGCGTCGAAGTCGTCTCTGATGTCGCCGACGACCGCCTCGACGACGTCCTCGACGGTTGCGATCCCCTCCAGGGCACCCCACTCGTCGATCACCGCCGCCATCTGGCGTTGTTCGCGCTGGAACTGGGCGAGCAGGTCGCCGACGCGGGCCGTCTCGGGGACGACGGGCATCTCCCGGGCGAGATCCCCCGCGGTCGCCTCGGCGTCCTCATCTAGGGCCCGGAGCACGTCCTTGACGTCGACGAAGCCGACCACCTGGTCGTCGTCGTCGGGATCGACGACCGGATACCGGGTGTGTTCGGCAGTCATGACCGTCTCGCGCAGCCCCGACAGCGGGAGGTCGGCCGGAACGGTCACGACGTCGGGACGAGGGACCATCACCTCCCGGATCGAGGCGTCGTCGAGTTCGAACACCCGCTCGATCATCTCGACTTCCTCGGCGTCGACGTGGCCCTCGGTGCCGGCGTGGGCGAGCACGGAGAGGATCTCCCTCTCGGAGAGCACCTCGTCGGTCTCGGAGGCCGGCGGAACGCCGATCAGCCGGGTGAAGAAGTTCGCCGTCCCGTTGAAGACGACGATCCCGGGGAGAAAGAGGTAGTAACAGAACTTCATCGGCACGGCGACCAGCAGGGCCACCCGCTCGGCCCGTGCGATGGCGATCGTCTTCGGGGCGAGTTCGCCGAAGACGACGTGCAGAAAGGTGATCGTGCCGAAGCCGATCGCGAACGCGACGAGATGGAGGAGCCCCTCGGGCAGGAGGGGACCGAGCACGGGCTCGACTAACGCCGCCACGGCGGGCTCGCCGATCCAACCCAGCCCCAGCGAGGAAATGGTGATTCCCAGCTGGGTCACCGCGAGGTAGTCGTCGAGGTTCTCGAGGGCCGCCTCGAGGGCGCCCGACCCCGGCCGGCCCTCCTCGACGAGTTGCTCGACGCTGGTCGCCCGGATGCGGACGTAGGCGAACTCCGAGGCCACGAAGAACCCGTTGAGGGCGACCAGGACGAGCGCGAGGAGGACCCGTCCCGCCGAGACCGCGACGTCTACCACGGGACCACCCGCGGCGCCGATTCCCCGAACCCGGCTCCGGTGCCGGCGTCCGGACGGGCCGTCGGGGGCGATTCCGCAAGTCTTCGACGGAGGCGCGCGCGACGATTGTCCATATCCCGTCTCCGAACGCCGGCCATTAGTAGCTACGGGGATCGGTCGCCGGCCGGTCGGCGAACTGCATAAAAGAGGCCTGAAAGATAAAGTATCCATTATCGACCAGCAAATACCAACTATGTCGTTTGGCGGAATATTTATCAATCAGTAGCTATCGGTTATTTCCATGGGAAACCATAGCCGACGACGATTCCTGCAGCTCACGGGCGCGACGGCCGGCGGACTCACGGTTGGCGTCGGATCGGCGTCTGCGAACTCCGGCGAGGAGGGACGATTCTTCATCGACCTGACGGAGGTCGACGAAAGCGAGGTCCCCGAGGACGTCGAGATTATCCACGACGTCTCCCAGATCGACCTGCTGGTCGCTCGCGGGGATCCCGGAACGGTCGGCGGCGCGAGCGCGACCCTGCCCGACATCGCGGTGGCCCAGCACGGCCCGGTCGCCGAACGGGACAAGGGCGGCCAGCCCGGCTTCGCGAGCGAGGAGCCGACCAACGGCGACCTCCAGTGGGACAAGCGCGCCCAGAACGTCGCCGACATCGACGAACACCCCGGCAAGGGCGGGCGGTACGTCCACGAGACGACCCGTGGGGAGGGAACCTCGATCGCGGTCATCGACAGCGGGGTCTACGACGGACACCCCGACCTCGCGGACGTCGTCGACGAAGAGCGCTCGGAGAACTTCACGACCGATGCCGACGACTGGCGGCCGAACGGCGCCGGCAACCACGGCACCCACGTCGCCGGCACCGTCGCCGCGACCAACGAGGGCGTCGGCGACGCTGGCGGCGTGACGGGAACGGCACCCGAGACCGACATCGTCGCCCTGCGCGTGTTCTCCGGCCAGGAGGGCGCTGGCGGGGACGTGATCGCCGCGATCATGGCGGCCGCCGACAGGGGCTGTGACGCGGCGAACCTGAGCCTCGGGATTCCGGCGGAGACGATCGCCGGCCTCCCGGAGTCAGTCGTCCAGCAGTACGTCGCCGTCTACACCGCTGCGGTCCAGTACGCCCGCAGCCAGGGCATGGTCGTCGTCAACTCCGCGGGCAACGCGGGCCTCGATCTCGATCCGGAGGAGACCTTCACGATCCCGACCGAGATCGACGGCGTCTTCGGCGTCTCCGCGACCGGCCCCATCGGCTTTCTCTGGGGCGACGGCCCGAACATGGCCCACAACGCACTCGCGCCGGGCCACCTCGAGGAGCCGACGACCGATCCCGCCTTCTACACGAACTACGGCGAGAGCGCGATCGACATCAGCGCTGCCGGCGGCGACCTCGATCAGGAAAGCGACGACGAGAACGCGGCCCGGGACCTCGTGCTCTCGACGGTCAACGTCGTCGGCGACGACGGCGAGGTCGAAGCCGGCTACGGCTGGAAGGCCGGCACCTCGATGGCCGCCCCGCAGGTTTCGGGTGCCGTCGCGCTGGTTCGGTCGCTGCAACCCGATGCCAGCGTCGAGGAGGTCGAGGACCTGCTCCGGGAGACCGCGGTCCAACAGGAGGCCGGGGAGAAGTACCACGGGGCGGGCCACCTCGATCTCGGTGCACTCGTGGACGCGGCGGGTGGCTCCGGCAACTCGGGCAACGGAAACGGCGCGGGCAACGGCGGCGGTCCCGGAAACGGCCGGGCTAACTGACGGATCGCTTCGGAGGCGGCCATCCCTGCCGCCGGGCGGGGGCTCTTGTGATTCGGCGAGGGACTCACCCTCATGCACGCGAGCGCCATCGACCACGCCAACCTCGGATTCCCAGCAGAGCGCCTGGACGAAGTCATCGAGTTCTACGTCGACCGCCTCGGCTTCGAGACGGGATTCGACGACCCGCACGCCGCGGTCCGGGACGACCCCGGACTGTTCGCGATCCACCTCGGGGACGCCGGAGACGGCCCCCGACTCTACGTCAATCCGGTCGAGGAGTTCTCGGGACCCGGGGACTACCGCCACCTCGCGCTCAGAATCGACGACTCCCCGGAGGCGGTCCGGAGCCGGCTCGAAGAGGCCGGCATAGGGATCGACTCGACGGCCGAGCGCGAGCGAGAGCCGGTCGGGAGCTACACCTCCTACTACGTCACCGATCCCTTCGGCTACACAGTCGAGTTGATGGCCGTCGGGGAGTAAGCGGGAACGACACGCCTTTTTGGCCGGACCGGACAGTGTGAGTATGGATCCGAAGCGGGAGCTCACCAGCGTCGACCTCGCGGCCCTCGTCCGGGAGCTGGGCGCGCACGAGGGCGCGAAGGTCGACAAGGCCTACCTCTACGGCGACGATTTGCTTCGGCTGAAGCTTCGCGATTTCGACCGCGGGCGGGTCGAACTCATCATCGAGGTCGGAGAGGTAAAGCGCACCCACACGGTCGCCCCCGAGCGGGTGCCCGACGCCCCCGGCCGACCGCCCCAGTTCGCGATGATGCTTCGCAACCGGCTGTCGGGCGCGGACTTCGCCGGCGTCGAACAGTTCGAGTTCGACCGCATCCTCGAGTTCGTCTTCGAGCGCGACGACGGGGTAACGAGAATCATCGTCGAACTGTTCGGCCAGGGCAACGTCGCGGTCACCGACGGCGAGTACGAAGTGATCGATTGTCTGGAGACCGTCCGCCTGGAGTCCCGGACCGTCGTCCCCGGCTCTCGCTACGAGTTCCCCGACTCGCGGCTCAACCCGCTTACGGTCTCGCGGGAGGGCTTCGACGCCCGGATGGACGAGTCCGACACCGACGTCGTCCGGACGCTCGCGACCCAGCTCAACTTCGGCGGCCTCTACGCCGAGGAGCTCTGTACCCGCGCGGGCGTCGAGAAGACCATGAACATCGCCGACGCGGGCGACGCCGAGTACGACGCCCTCTACGGCGCGATCGATCGGCTGGCGATCGACCTCCGGACGGGCAACGTCGATCCGCGCCTCTACTTCGAGGACGACGGTGGCGAAGACGCCAGCGACGAAGGGACGAGCGACGGTGACGAGGAGTCTCCCGAGCGGGTCGTCGACGCCACCCCCTTTCCCCTCGAAGAACACGAACGCGAGGGGCTGCCCGCCGAGGCCTACGACTCGTTTCTCTCCGCGCTCGACGACTACTTCCACCGGCTCGAACTCGGCGACGAGGCGGAATCCGATCCGACCGATACCCGCCCCGACTTCGAGGAGGAGATCGCCAAACACGAGCGGATCATCGACCAGCAGCAGGGCGCGATCGAGGGCTTCGAGGAGCAGGCCGAAGCCGAGCGCGAGCGCGCGGAGCTGCTGTACGCCCGCTACGGCCTCGTCGACGAGATCCTGACGACGGTCCGACGGGCCCGCGAGGAGGACACCCCCTGGAAGGAGATCGAAGCGCGCTTCGCCGAGGGCAGAGAGCGGGGGATCGACGCGGCCGAAGCGGTCGAAAGCGTCGACGGCGAGGCCGGGACCGTCACGGTCGAACTCGAGGACGAGCGGATCGAACTCGACGCGAGCGAGGGCGTCGAGCACAACGCCGACCGCCTCTACACCGAGGCAAAGCGCGTCGCCGAGAAAAAGGAGGGCGCGCTCGCGGCGATCGAGGACACCCGCGAGGATCTGGCGGCGGCGAAGCGTCGCCGCGAGGAATGGGAGGAACCCGACGAGGAGGAGGCCGACGACGAGGAGGACGAAGAGCGCGACTGGCTCTCGATGCCGTCGGTCCCGATCCGGGAGAACGAGGGCTGGTACGACCGGTTCCGGTGGTTCCACACGAGCGACGACTTCCTCGTGATCGGGGGGCGCAGTGCGGATCAAAACGAGGAGATCGTCAAGAAGTACGTCGATCCCGGCGACAAGGTGCTCCACACTCAGGCCCACGGCGGGCCAGTGACGGTGCTGAAGGCGACCGACCCGAGCGAGGCCGTCCGCGACGTCGACATCCCCGACTCGAGCATCGAGCAGGCCGCCCAGTTCGCGGTGTCGTACTCGTCGGTCTGGAAGGACGGCCGATTCGCCGGCGACGTCTACGTCGTCGACGCAGGCCAGATCTCGAAGACCCCCGAGAGCGGCGAGTACTTGGAGAAGGGCGGGTTCGCGGTCAGGGGCGACCGGCGCTACCTCGACGACACGCCGGTCGGGGTCTGCGTCGGAATCCAGTGTGAACCGTACACCCGCGTGGTCGGCGGTCCCCCCGAGGCGATCGAGGGGAAAGCGGAGACGACGATCGAGGTCGAACCGGGCCGGTTCGCCCAGGCCGACTGCGGGAAGCGGATCTACCGGGAGTTCCGCGAACGCTTCGAAGACGAGTCGTTCGTCCGCAAGGTCGCGAGCCCCGACCGGATCCAGCACTTCCTCCCGCCGGGCGGGAGCCGGATCGTCGAGGACTGACCGGGTCCGGCCTTCGCTGCGATCGTTCCCGCCCCCTCGTGTGCGCTATTCACACGCATACAGACCCGTGAAAGGAAATACTGATGCACCGCCCCCGGCTAGGTCGGGTCAGGTGACAACGGACAGATGACAACACTCCAGTCGGCGGTCCCCGTCTTCCTCGGGATCGACCTCACGATCGCGTTCACGACGCTCACCGTGATCGCGGGGCTGGCCTTCGTAGTGGTCATGGTGAGCTTCGCCTTCGGCGAGCACCTTCCCAACTCCTGGCCGCTCTCCTTCGATGACGACTACCTCGAGCGCGAGGCCGCCCTCGAGCCCTCCGACGACGACTGATCGGGAAAGCCGGTTTTCGGCGCCCGCGTCGCGAACACGGTCCGTCACGCACTTACGGTCACCCGGAGAACTACCGCTATGCAGGTACGAGACCGCGAGCGGATCGAGGGCGGCCGCGAGCGGGTGACGGTCGTCCCCGAGAGCATCGACGACCTCTGGCATCTGCAGTACGTCGTCGAGCCCGGCGACCGGGTCGCAGGCGATACGACCCGGCGAATTCAACGAAACGACGACCAGATGCGGGACACGGGGGGCGAGCGCGAGCCCATGTGGATCGCCATCGCCGTCGATACCGTCGAGTTCCACAAGTTCGCCAACCGGCTCCGGGTCGGCGGCGAGATCGTCGCCTGCTCCCGGGAGGACCAGCTGGGCGCCCACCACACCCTGAACGTCGAGGAACGCGACGAGCTCTCGATCGAGAAGCGGTTCAAACCCGACCAGTGGGAGCGCCTGGAGGAAGCAAGCGAGGCGACCGAAAACCCCGACGTCGCCATCGCCACCGTCGAGGAGGGCCAGGCCCACGTCCACACCGTCGCCCAGTACGGCACCGAGGAACGAGCAGCGATCACCGGTCCCACCGGAAAGGCCGCGTGGGGCGACGGCGCCCGCGAGCGCTCGGAGCTCTTCTCGGAACTCGCCGACGTCCTCCGGCGGATGGAGGTCGACGCGATCGTGCTGGCGGGGCCCGGGTTCACGAAACAGGACGCCCTCTCCTATCTCGAGGAGAACGACCCCGAGATCGCCGAACTGGTGACGACCGTCGACACCTCGGGGGTCGGCGACCGGGGCGTCCACGAGGTCCTCAAACGGGGTGCGGTCGCCGACGTCCAGCGCGACACCCGAATCGAGAGCGAAGCGGCGTACATCGACGACCTCACCGAGCGGATCGCGAGCGGGGCGAAGGCGGCCTACGGTCCCCAGCAGGTCCAGCAGGCCGCCGAGTTCGGCGCGATCGAGCGCCTGCTGATCGTCGACGAACGACTCCGCAAGGAACGAAGCTCGGAGGGCGACTGGGGGGTAGACGCCGACCGGCTGGTCGAGACCACCGAGCAGAAAGGCGGCGAAGTGACGGTGTTTTCCAGCGAGTTCCCGCCGGGCCAACAGCTCTCGAACCTCGGTGGCGTGGCCGCGCTGTTGCGCTATCGGCTGGAGTAGCCGGCGGAGAGTCGGGTGAGCCTCAGAAGGGGTACTCCCGCTTCTCGTGCTGGAGGGAGATCCACTTCGTCTCGGTCATCTCGTCCATGATCTCCGTGGCGTTGTAGGTGCCGACGCCGGAGGTTTTCGTCCCGCTGAAGGGGACGTGGGCCTCGTCGTTGATCGGCTGGTCGTTGACGTGAACGTTGCCCGTGTCCATGCGTTCGGCGATCTCCAGGCCGGTACCGACGTCGCCGGCGTGGACCGACCCCGAGAGGCCGTGTTCGACGGCGTCGTGGAGCGAGATCGCCTCGTCGACGCTCGAGAAGGGAATCACCGGCGCGATCGGCCCGAAGTGTTCGTTGCAGGCGGCGGCCATCCCGTTTTCGACGCCCGAGAGCACGGTCGGCGCGACGAGCAGCGAGTCCTCGACGCCCTCCATCTCGACGGTCTCGCCGCCGGTCTCGAGGGTTGCACCCGCCTCGACGGTCTCCTCGACGTAGCCGAGCATCTCGTCGCGCTGGCTCTCGTCGATGATCGGCGCGACGATCGTGTCCCCGTCGTGGGCGCTTCCCACGGGGAGGGACTCGGCGCGCTCCGTGAGCCGGGAGACGTACTCGTCGTAGATCGACTCGTGGACGAGGTGGCGGTTGATCGAGATGCAGACCTGGCCCTGGTGGACGAACGAGCCGAAGACGGCCGAATCGACGGCGGCCTCGAGGTCCGCGTCGTCGGTGACGATGTGGGCGTTGTTGCCCCCGAGTTCCATCGCGGCGACCGAGAGGTTCTCGCCGGCTTTGGCGGCGACGTCCCTCCCGACAGGCGTCGAGCCGGTAAAGGAGACGACGTCACTCTCTGGATGGTCGACCACTGCGTCGCCGATCTCGGAGCCGCTGCCGGTGACGACGTTTATGAGGCCCTCGGGCAGTCCCGCCTCCTCGTACAGTTTCGCCATCAGAAGTCCGCCCGTGATCGGCGTGTTCGAGGCGGGCTTGAGGACGACGGCGTTGCCCGTCGAGATCGCGGGCGCGATCGCCCGCCCCGAGAGGTTCAGTGGGAAGTTCCACGGCGAGATGACGGTGACGACGCCCTGGGGCTCCCGACGGACGAGGTTCTCCTTGCCGGGGACGTTCGACGCCGCGAACTCGCCACCCATCTGGCGGGGCAACGTCGCGGCCTGGGTCGCCTGGTCGGTCGCGATCTCGACCGACGTCTCGCCCATGATACGGGAGCCGCCGGCCTCGTGGGCCAGCAGATCGACGATCTCGTCCTCATACGCCTGGAGGGCCTCGGCGAAGTTCCGGGCGACCCGCTCGCGTTCGGCCGGCGGCGCCTCCTGCCACTCCGCCTGGGCGTCGGCGGCGGCCTCGTAGGCGGCGTCGACGTCCGCCTCGGTCGCCGCCGGTACCCGCGCGACCTCCTCGCGGGTCGAGGGGTCGAGGACCGGTATCTCGTCGTCGCCCGCCGAGTCGGTCCACTCGCCGCCGATGGAGAGGCGGTTCCAGTCGGCCTCGATCGAGAGTTCGGGTGCCATCGTCCGCGATAGGCCCCCGCCGTCCAAAAGCCGCCGGCGGGCACTCGCGGGCTCGAGTTACCTACCCCATCGGCGCCTCGGTGTTGGCCTCGACCAGCCGGATCAACACCGAGGCGAACAGCGAGCCCGCACTCCAGATCGCGGTCTCGCCGCCGTCCGCATCGACGACGCTCAACAGGACGCTGTCGTCGTCGACGATCACGATCCGCCCCGAGACCTCGTCGTCGGCGCGGTCGTCGGCCGGCGGGATCGTCGCGACGCCGTCGAACTCCTCGACCCGATCACGGATCGCCGACGACCGGCTGATCACCGTCACCTCGACGCCCTCGGCGGCCAACTCCTCGAGAACCCCTCCGATCTCTCCGGCCAGCTGGTCGGCTCTACGGACCCCGAAGACGACCCGCTCGTCGGCCCCCGAGAGGACGTCGAAGACCCGGTCGTCGATCCGATCGCGCCCCCGGACCGTCCAGATGTCCTCCTGGCGCTCCTCGGTGTCGGACTCCTCGCGGACCCCCTCGACGTACTCGAAGGCCCGTTCTTGCTCGCTCTCGAAGCGGGCCCGGAGGGTCTCTCTGGCCTCCTCGATGCCGACCGGTCGGTAGCGGATCGGGGTCGACTGCTGGACCTCGAGCAACCCCCTGTCCTCCAAGCTCTCGGCGACGCTGTAGACCTGCGATCGGGGGACGTCGGCGACCCGGGCGACGTCGCGGGCGGTACCCGAACCGAGGCGCTGGAGCGCGATGAACACTTTCGCCTCGTAGCTGGTCAGCCCGAGGCGCTCGAAGGCGCCGACCGCCTCGCTCTCCCCGGCCATCAGTCCTCGGCCTCCGCTCGCTCCCCGCCGTCGGCGGCCGCGGCGGTCGCTTCCGCGTCGGCGTCGAAGGCGACGTCCGGTCCGAAGTACCGCGTCCAGACCACCAGCAGGCTCGGGAGAACCACGACACTCGCGAGGAAGGCGTACGTGATCGTCAGCGCGGTGATGATCCCGAACTGCTGGAGCGCGGGCAGGATTGCGAAGGCGAGCACGCCGAAGCCGCCGACGGTCGTCGCCGCGCTGCCCAGCAGGGCCCCGCCCGTCCCGGTCACGGTCGTCCGCATCGCCGACCAGACGTTGCCCGTGCGCTCGAGCTCAAGGGTGTAGCGGGCGCTGACGTGGATGCTGTAGGCGACCCCGAGCCCGACCGTGAGGCTCGTGATCATCCCCGTCAGGACGTTGAAGGGCATCCCGATGAGGTACATCGTGCCGAGGATCCAGCTCACCGAAAAGGCGACCGGGAGCAAGGTGATGGCCCCCAGCGTCGCCCCGTTGCCCGTCAGCCAGTAGGCGACGGTGAGGAAGACGAAGACGGCCACGAGCGTGATCGTCAGACTCTCTAAGACCGTATCGAGCAGGTCCTGTTCGACGAGGTAGCTGACGATCGGGTTGCCGGTCGCGATGACCTCCCACTCGCCGTCGATGCCGTCGGCGATCGCCCGGGTCTCGCTCGTGACGTCCCCGAAGGCGGCGTCGCCCTGGACGCCGACGATCATCCGGACGGCCTCGTACTCGCCGTCGTCGGTCCGGTAGACGACGTTGCTCGCGGCGGTCTCGTCGACCTCGAACAGCTGGTCGTACAGCGCCTCGACGTTCTCGTCGGGGACGCCGTCGCCGTCGGTGTCGGCGGCGCTAAAGGACTCGTTGAACGACTCGTTCTCGCTTGCGGCGGTCTCCATCACCGACAGCGGGCTCGTGACGTCGGCCTCGCCGGTCGGTCCGACGTAGGCGATGTCGCTGTCGGCGGCGTCGGCCGTCGCTCGATCGATCTCCGCTAACGTCCCGTCGTCGGTCACCGGCCCGCGTATCAGGATCTGGCTCTGTGAGTCCTCGCGCTGGAAGTTCTCGTTGACGAACTCGAGGTCGTCTTTGGCCTCGTACTCGCCGGGCGCGAGCGGGCCGAGGTTCTCGGTCCACTCGGGCGGGCTCTCCGCGAGGAAGTCCTCCTGCTGGAAGCTGGTGTCGACCTGGGTCGCGCCGTAGACCCCGCCGGCCGACAGCAGGAGGACGGCGACGATGACGGCCAGGGGCGCCTTCCGTGCGGCGGTCGCGCCGACGGTCAACACCCGGCTGAAGGCGCCACCGCCGGTCCCGAACGCACGCTTGCGCCGGTCGAACCCGCGGGATTCGAGCAGGGCGTCGATCTCGACTTTCGCGGCCGGGACGAGCGCGCCGAAGACGATCAGCGCCGCGAGGATCCCGAACGCGCTGACGATGCCGAACTCCTGGATCGGGCCGATCGGGCTGACGAGGTTCGAGAGGAAGCCGATGACAGTCGTCGCGGTCACCCAGACCAGGGCGACGCCGACGCCTCCAAGAGCGATTCTCATCGAGCCGCGGACGCCGCTCTCGTCCTCGACGCCCTCCTCGCGCTGTTCGCGGTGGCGCATGAAGACGTGGATCGCGTAGTCGATCGAGAGCCCGATCAGGAGTACGGGGACGGCGATCATCATCTGGTTGAACGAGATCCCGGCCCAGCCCATGAAGCCGAACGTCCAGATCAACACCGCGAGGATCCCGCCGACACCCAGTACGATGTCGATCGGATCCCGGTAGGCGATCACGAGCGCGACGACGACGAACAACAGGGCAAGCGGGCCAACGATCGCCAAGCTGTCGCCCATCGAGTTGTTGATCTCCTCGTTGATGATCCCGGCGCCGAAGACGGCGTACTCGTTGCCCTCCTGGCCGTCCGCGAGCTCGCGCATCTCGAGCTGGGCGTCCATCGCGTCGCTGTCACCGCCGCCCATCCCCCCCTGGGCTCCGCCCGCCTCGCTCACCTGGGTGACGAAGATCATCCGGGCGTCCGCCGAGGTGGTGCCGGGCTCGTAGTCGGTCGGCATCAAGTCGAGGGCCGGACTCCCGCCCTCGCCCTCCGAGAGGACCGTGGTGAGGTTCTCCTCGAACTCCGACTCGGAGAGGCCCTCGACCGCCTCGATCTGTTCGTCGAGCGTCGGCGTCCCGCCCTCCTGGAGGGCTTCCCGTTCGTCCCGGAGCTCCTGGCCGCGTTCCTCGAGTTCGGCGCTGTCGTTTTCGAGCGCGGCTTGTTCATCCTGGAGTTCCTGACCGCGCTCCTCGAGTTCGCCGCTGTCGTTTTCGAGCGCCGCCCGTTCGTCTTGGAGCGCTTGGCCGCGTTCCTCGAGTTCGGCACTGTCGTTTTCGAGTGCGGCCTGTTCGTCCTGGAGCGCTTGGCCGCGTTCCTCGAGTTCCTGGCCGCGCTCCTCGAGTTCCTGACCGCGCTCCTCGAGGCCCGCGAGCTCGTCGGCTAGCACGCCGGCGGTCCCCGCCTCGTAGGCGCTCGCGAGTTCGGATTCGATGGCGACGAGGTCGGACGTCGTCGTCCGGACCTCCGTCGCGCTCACGACGAACGTCGCGGTCCCGGCCGGACCGAGGTCCGCGGTCGCGTTCGTCCAGACCGCACCGATCTCCTCCTCTAACACGGCCCGTTCGGCCTCGTCGTCGGTCGCCTCGATCGAACGCTGGAGCTGGGCGGTCTCGTTCAGTGCCGCCTCGAGTTCGGCCTGGGTCCCGGGGTCGTCGGTGACGCCGGTTCCGGCCGCGTAGGCGCCTGCGAGGGCGGTTTCGTTTTCGACCCGGTCGCTCGTCAGGGACCGGACCTCGCCCGCGGCGGCCTCGAATCGCTCGGCCTGCTGGGGTTCGAGGTCGGCGGTCGTCTCGGCCCACAGTTCGTCGATCTCGGTCTCGATCGCCGCGCGCTCCCCGTCGCTTTCGGCCTGCTCGTAGGCGGCCTGGAGCCGAGCGGTCTCGTTTAGCGCCGCCTCCTGGGCGGCGAGCTGAGCCTCGACGCGCTCGCGCTCTTCCTGGAGCGCCTGGCTGTCGTTTTCGAGTTCGGCCCGGTCCTCCTCGAGCGCCTGGCCGCGTTCCTCGAGTTCCTGGCCGCGCTCTTCGAGTTCGGCCGTGTCGTTTTCGAGCTGCTGGCCACGTTCCTCGAGTTCCTGGCCGCGCTCTTCGAGTTCGGCCGTGTCGTTTTCGAACTGCTGGCCACGTTCCTCGAGTTCCTGGCCGCGCTCCTCGAGTTCGGCGCTGTCGTTTTCGAGCTCTTGAGCACGTTCGGCGAGTTCCTGGCCGGCCTCGGTTTGGATCGCCGCGATGCCGAGGGCGTTCCCGACCCCGAAGGTCGACCGTTCCTCGTCGAGGGTCGCGTTGATCGACTCGTTGTCCCGGAGCGTCCGCTGGAGGGCAAGCGAGTCGAGCAGCGACTCCTGGGTGAGGACGTTCTCGCCTCTGACGATCAGCTGCACCGTCGTCGTGTTCTCCTGTTCGCCGGACGTGAAGTTCTCGTTTGCGTACTCGACGGCCTGGGCTTCCGCCGAGTCGGTCTCGAACTGACTGAGCGAGGAGTCGTCGTCGATCATCGGCGCGCCCGCGCCGATCAGGACCGTCGCCAGCAACAGAACGGCCAGCACCGCCTTGCTGTGGCTCGTTACGACGCTTGCGATGCGTTCGGGCGTGCTCATCCGACCACCGGAGCAGAGGGGAGCATCTGTTGGTAGGATCCTACAAACGGACGCCCATATACTTGTTGTTATCGCGCTACTAACAGTCCTGCCGTCCCGGCTGTGGCCGCTCCTTCCGGCGGTTCAGTGCCGGAGTCACCGGGTCGATTGTGGTCATTTCCCGGTGATGGACGACCGGGTCCGGCGATCACCGGCGTATCGGTACAGCCGACTCCATCAGTCGATCGAGACCGTTTTCAGGTCCTCGGCGAACCGGACGTCGCCGTCGTAGTGGGCGCCGATCGACTCGAGCATCTCCTCGTGGCGGCCGTCGGTGTGCGGGTAGAGGTGGGTGAGGTAGACCCGACCGAGCTCGGCCCCCGAGAGCTCCCGTCCCAGGCGTTCGGGCGTCGGGTGGTTCGAGACGTCCACGTCGTCCGGGAACGAACAGTCGTGGGCGAGGATCGCCGACCCCTCGGCGAAGTTGACCAGTCCCGCGAACGCCTCGCTGTCGGCCCCGAACGTGAACCGGTCGTCGAACCGGTAGGCCAGACAGCGAAGGGAGTGGCGGGTCTCGTAGGCCGCGACGTCGAAGCCGGCGACCTCGAACTCGCCGGGAACGACCTCGCGGACCTGGAGCTCGAGTTTGTCCTGCATGTACTCGTGGACCGAGAGAAGGCCGTCGACCAGGGCCTTGGTGCCCTGGGGGCCGACCACTTCCAAGCGTTCCTC
Organism: Saliphagus sp. LR7; assembly: GCF_003344565.1. Classification (NCBI taxonomy): domain Archaea; kingdom Methanobacteriati; phylum Methanobacteriota; class Halobacteria; order Halobacteriales; family Natrialbaceae; genus Saliphagus; species Saliphagus sp. LR7. Next base: position 33,325 of record NZ_QPND01000014.1, read on the forward strand.
GCCGGCGAGCCACCGCGCTTTCATCAGCGGGAGCAAGTCGGCGACGTGATCGAGATGGTGGTGGGTAAGAAGCACCGTTGAGACCGACTCGTAGCCGACGCCCGACTGCTGGAGGCGGTGGAGCACGCCCGACCCGCAGTCGACCAGCAGCGTCCGGCCCTCCTCCTGTACCAGGATTCCGGTCTGGAACCGCTCGCCCGTCGGCATCGCGCTCCCGGTCCCGAGGAAGGTGACCTTCATGGGCGACAGTGGGGCTGGCCGGCGCAAAAGGGTGGTGCCCGTCCACCGTCTCCACTTCCGATCCGCTGGCCAAACCCTCTTGTCCGCCCGTTCCCTGGATGCGCCAATGGACGACTCCGCGTCGGGCGATCGGCCGTACGACCCCGACGCCGTCGCCGACCGGGAGGTCTTAGAGCGCTTGGAGCCCGCAGTCCGGGAGTGGTGGCGCCGCGAGTTCGGCGAGTTCGTCCCCGAGAACGAGGGCTTTTTCACCCCGCCCCAGGAGGGAGCGATCCCGCTGATCGACGAGGGGACGAACACGCTCGTCGCGGCGCCGACCGGCTCGGGGAAGACGCTGGCCTCGTTTACCGCGATCATCGACGAACTCTACCGGCGCGACCGCGACTCCGACGAGGGTCTCGAGAACTCGGTGTACTGTCTCTACGTTTCACCGCTCAAATCGCTCGCGAACGACATCCACCGGAACCTCACGGTCCCCCTGGAGGGGATCGAGGCGGTCGCCGACGAACGCGGCGAGTCGACCGGCGAGATCCGCCACGCGATCCGTCACGGCGACACCCCGGACAGCGAGCGCCAGAAGATGTTGGCGGAGACGCCCCACATCCTCAACACCACCCCCGAGACGCTCGCCATCCTGCTCAACTCGCCGAAGTTCCGCGAGAAACTCGAGAGTGTGGAGTACGTCATCGTCGACGAGATCCACTCGCTGGCCGCCAACAAACGGGGCACCCATCTCGCGGTAAGTCTAGAGCGCCTCGAGGCACTCGCCAGAAACGAGATCACCAGAATCGGCTGTTCGGCGACGATCGAACCCCTGGAGGGGGTCGCGGAGTTCCTCGTGGGCTGTGAGTTCGAGGAGGCTGAGGACGGGAAAACGAGGGGCGAAATGAGCAGCGAGCCACGGGAGTACGAGATCGTGGACGCCCGCTTCGCCCGCGAGTTCGACCTCCGACTCGAGAGCCCCGCCGACGACTTGATCAACACCTCCCGCGAGGTCGTCCAGGAGCGTTTTTACGATATGCTCCACGACCACATCGGCGAGCACACGAACACGCTCGTCTTCACCAACACGCGATCGGGCGCCGAGCGGGTGCTCCAGAACCTCCGCGAGCGTTTCGGGGCCTACGACGAGGAGAACTCGGCGTGTCACCACGGCAGCCTCTCGAAGGAGGTCCGCCAGGGCGTCGAGGAGCGGCTGAAGGAGGGCAGTCTCGACGTCGTCACCTCCTCGACCTCGCTCGAACTGGGGATCGACATGCCCCACGTCGATCTCGTCGTTCAAGTTGGCTCGCCGAAGTCGGTCGCGGCCCTCCTCCAGCGGGTCGGCCGGGCGGGCCACCGCGTCGGACAGACGGTCACCGGCCGGGTGATCGCCCTCGACCGGGACGAACTCGTCGAGTGTGCGGTCATGCTGAAGAAGGCCGAGGAGGGGTTCGTCGACAGCGTCTCGATCCCCGAGCGCGCCCACGACGTCGCCGCCCAGCACGTCTACGGGATGGCGATCGCCGAGATCAGACCCGAGACCGAAGTACGAAAAATTCTCCGGCGGGCCTACCCCTACCGGAACTACACCGAAAGCGAGTACGAGTCGCTGATGGCCTACCTCACCGCCGATTATGCGGGTCTCGAGGACAAGAACGTCTACGCGAAGGTCTGGCGGGACGAGAACGACCCGCCCGACGGCGAGCACCACTACCCCGAGTACCCGATCGGCGAACCGTTGATCGGCAAACGCGGCCGGCTCGCCCGGGTGATCTACATGACCAACATCGGGACGATCCCCGACTCCTTTAGCTGCGACGTCAAGACCCGCGCCGCCGACGAGTGGGTCGGCCAGCTCGACGAGGACTACCTCGACACCCTGGAGAAGGGCGACGTCTTCGTCCTCGGCGGGGAACGCTTCGAGTACCGCTACCGGCGCGGGTCGAAGGTGTACGTCGATCGGACCGCGAGCCGGCCGACGGTTCCCACCTGGTACTCCGAGCGCCTCCCGCTCTCGACCGATCTCGGCCGGGAGATCCTCGCGTTTCAGGGCGACCTCGCCGAACGGTACGAAGAGGGTGGGCCCGCCGCGGTCCGGGCCTGGCTCCGGAAACTCCCGATCGACGACCACGCGGTCCGCGCGCTCGCGCGGCTGTTCGACTACCAGTGTCGGTACGCCGGGGTCGAAAGCGTCTCGACCGACCGCCGGCTCGCGATCGAGGTCGAACGCGACCGCGGGGAGTACGAGCGCCGCTACTACGTCCACTCGGCGTACGGCCGGCGGGTCAACGACGGCCTCTCGCGGCTGCTGGCCGCCGAGTGTGCCGACCGGGCGACCGCGAACGTGAAAGTCGCCGTCGCCGACAACGGCTTCGTGCTCTCGATGCCGCTCAACAGGAAGATCGAACTCGAGACGATCCTCGCCGATCTCGATCCCTCGGAGGTCCGCAAAAAGCTCCGGGGGGCGCTCGCGGGCACCGACCTCCTCCAGCGATACTTCCGGATCAACGCGACCCGGGCGCTGATGATCCTCAAACGCTACAAGGGCTACGAGAAGTCCGCGAGCGAACAGCAGGTCGCAAGCGAGATGCTGCTGGGCTTCGCCGAGGACTTAGAGGAGTTCGCGGTCATCGAGGAGACCTACCGCGAAATTCTGGAGGACAAACTCGCCGTGAGCGAGATCGAGTCGATCGTCGGCGCGATCGATGCCGGGGAACTCGCGGTCTCGCAGGTACTCGTCGATTCGCCGACCCCGCGGGCGTTCGGGCTCGCGACGCTTTCGGCCAGCGACGTCGTCCTCGCCGAGGACGAGAGCGCGGCGTTACAGGCGTTTCACGAGCACGTCCTCGAGGAGATCGGCGAGGAGTCGCTGGCAGGGCTGTCGGGAACGGCCGGCGAGAGCTGAATCGCCGGCGAAACCCGGTCACTCGGGCACCGGAACGAGCGACTCGAGATCGGCCTCCTTCCCGGTCGTCTCGTACTTCCCTTCGACCTCCCGGACGATCCCCTCGTGGCGGAGGTGATCGAGGTGGGCGAAGGCCTCCCCGGGTCCGTGCATGACGTGGATCCCCTCCAGGTCGCCGAAGAGGTGGGCGCCCACCGTCCAGGCGTCGGCAGGGCCGTGTTCCCGGAGAACGTCGAGGACCCGACTGGTTCGCTCGCGGTGATGTTCGGCGATCGTCCGTGCCCGACCTGCGGGATCGTCGATCGGCTCGCGGTGGCCGGGCCAGAGCCGGTCGTAGTCGCGTCCGACGACGGTCCGGAGCGTCTCGAGGTAGTTCGCGAGCGGGCGCTCGACGCGGACGTCGGCCCCGCCGACGTTTGGTGTGTAGACGGGGAGGACGGCGTCGCCGACGAACGCCTCCCGGCCGTCGGCGGTCTCGAACTCGAACAGACAGAGGCCGGCGGTGTGACCGGGTGCGTGGACCGTCTCCAGCGTTCGCCCGCCGACCGCGAGACGGTCGCCGTCGGCGATCTCCTCGACGGTCGCGGGCTCGCCCGCGATCGCCTCGCTCCCGTCGAGAAAGGCGAGGAGGGACTCGCGCTCGTCGGTGGGCATTCCCCACGCCTCGAAAGCTTCTCGCCGCAACGAGTCGAACTCCGCGAGGGCCTCGTCGTCCCGGCGGACGAGCGGGGCGTCGGAAGCGTGGACGAGGACGCGCGCGCCGCTTTCGGCCTGGATCGCACCGGCCAGGCCGGCGTGGTCGGGGTGCCAGTGGGTCAGGACGATCGTCTCGACGTCGGCGAACTCGTGGCCGTACTCGGCGAGGCCCTCGCGCAACTCCGATTCGGTTTCGGCCGTGGCGATCCCGGTGTCGACCAGCGCGACCCCCTCGTCGTCGAGGAGATAGGCGTCGTTTCGCCCCTCGAACTCCTCGTTGCCCAGCGTGATCCGCTCCATGTCCGGTTCGAGGGCGCCGCGTGCCAAGAAGCGTTCGACGTCGTCCGTGGCGTCGGTCCGCCACCGACGCCCCACCGTCAGCTACAAACCCCGCATCCGCCCAGTTCGAACCATGCCCGGCAAGGTGAGCCCGGAGCTCCTCGAGCACGTCTTCGATCGAACGGGCGCCGACGACCCCGCGGTTCTCCAGGGACCCGCCGACGGCGAGGACGCCGCGGCGATCGCCTGCGAGGGGGGGACGCTGGTCGTCAGCTCGGACCCGATCTCGCTTGCGGCCTCCGAGGTCGGCCGCCTCGGCGTCCACGTCGCCTGCAACGACGTCGCCGCCTCCGGGGCCGACCCGCGGTGGCTGACCGTCGTGATCATGCTCCCCGGCGGTGCCGAACGCGAGGTCCTCGAGACGGTCTCGGCGGAGCTCGACGCCGCCGCCCGCGAGGTCGGCGCCGCGATCGTCGGCGGCCACAGCGAGTACGTCGACGCTCTGGAGCGCCCGCTGCTCTCCCTGACCGCGATGGGACCGACGGACCGGTTCGTCCCGACCGGCGGCGCCGAGCCCGGCGATCGGGTCCTCGTGACAAAGGCGGCGGCGATCGAGGGGACGGCGATCCTCGCGGCCGACTTCGGGAAGGAACTCGCCGTTCCCGACGACGTCCGGGAACGGGCCCTCGCCTTCTTCGAGGAGGTCAGCGTCGTCCCCGACGGTCGCCGTCTCCGCGAGGCGGCGAGCGCGATGCACGATCCCACCGAGGGCGGCGTCGCGGCCGGGCTTGCGGAGGTCGCCCGCGCGTCGGGGGTCCGTCTCGAGGTCGATCGCGAGGCGATACCGATCCGCCCGGAGACAGAGACGCTCTGTGGGGCCGCGGGCGTCGACCCCCTCCGGATCTTCGGCTCGGGGGCCCTGCTCGCGACCGTTTCCGCCGGGTCGGTCGACGAGGCACTCGCCGCCCTCGAGTCTGCCGGGATCGACGCGGCGGCGATCGGGACCGTCGAGGCGGGCGATCCGGCGCTCATCCTCGACGGCGAACCCGTCGCGGAGCCGATCGAGGACGAGCTCTATCCGCTCTGGGAGGCCGCGGACGCCGACTGAGCGGACGATTCGAGGACCGCCGCCACGGCGGCGTCGGCCACGGCCGACCGGGGGTCGATCACGACGTCCGCACCCTCCGCGACCGCGGGTTCGGGGTCGGCCGCGACCGCGACGATCGGGGCGGCTGTCGTCTCCCGCGTGGCACGGACGGCGTCGGGAGAGCCATCGGCGACCACGACCCCACCACACGAGGCGACGCCGGCCCGCTCGAGGAGGGCCTCGTCGGTCGGCTCGCCCGCGTGGACCTCGACGTCCGCCGGCAGTCCCTCGAGACGTTGGTTCTCGGCGACGATCGTCACCGCCGCCCGCTCGGCGAGCCGCTCGGCGATCGCCCGTGCGGGTCCCTCGAAGCCGACCACGGCGACCCGCTCGATCCCGTCGCGGTGGGCCCTCACCCGTCGGCCGGCCATCGCGAGGCGCGCCTCGACGGCCGGCCCGAACAGGCTACCGGCGGCGACGGCGACCGCCGCCGGCCCGAGGACGACCAGCGAGGCCGCAAACAGCCGCGCGCCCAGCGAGGTCGGATGGACGTCGCCGTAGCCGACCGTCGTCGCGGTGACGACCGTGAAGTAGACGGCGTCGACGACGCCTCCCACGCCGTCGAACCCGCCCCGGAGCGCGTAGGCGCCGGCGGTACCGTAACAGCCGACGCCGACGACGGCGACGACCGCGCCGAACTGCGTCGCCGAGAGCGTGAGGCCGGCAGAGCGGGTGAACCGCTCGCTGGTCGCCACGAGGACCGCAAGCCCGGCGACCGAGAGCACGACGAGCGGGATCGAGAGCAGCCGCAACTGGACGACCCCGTGGACCGCCTCGAGTGCGACCAGCGCCGCCGCGGCGACGTACGCGACCCTGTACCCCCGTCGCATCCCCCAGGCCACGACGAGAAGCGCGAAGCCGACGACCGTAGCGGAAAACTCCGCGATCGCCTGTATCTCGGCGGCCGGCCCCGCCGCCGTCAGCGCCGGATCCGTGAGGATCGCGGCGACGCCGGTCGCGATCGAGACGACGGCGACCGCCACGACGACCCGGACGGCGAGGCTCCCCGCCGAACGGGCGTCTGCCAGTCGGTCCAGCATGGTCCCGCCCTCCACGACGCCCACCGAAGTAAAGCCCGCACTACCGCCGGCTCCACCCCGCCGACGGAGCTACGACCCCTCGTTTCCGCCCTTCCGTTCCTCGAGGAACGTCCGGACGCCCATCACGGGGATGAACAGGAAAAAGGCCAGCATCACGGTCCCCGAGGAGATCGCCACGACGAAGTTCGGCGTGAGCCGGGGCTCCATCGCCCAGCTCGCGATCAGCGCCCCGCCCAGCACGGAGACGACGACCAGGACGAGCAGATCGACCGGCTTCACGGGGAGGTCCGGCTCCTGGCTCATGGCCGGACTTGCGAGCGCGGACGTATAAACGGCCCGCGATCTCCCGTCAGGTCCGGGCCCACTCGAGCATCCGGCCGTAGACCGGATCTGACTCGAGGGCCCGCGAGTCGCCGACGAGGACGAGCGCGCGTTTGGGTCGGGTGAGCGCGACGTTGATCCGGCGGTAGTCCTCGAAGATCGGCCCCTCCAGGTCGCCGGTCGCGACGAACGAGACGATGATGACCTCCTCGCTCGAGCCCTGGAAGCGGTCGACGGTGTCGACGGTCACGTCGTCGGGAACCCGACCCCTGATCTCGCCGACCTGGGCGCGAAACGGCGCGATGACGCCGATCTCCGCCCGCGGGACGCCCGCGGCCTCGTAGCACTCTACGAGGTCAGCGATCCGGGCGGCCTCCTCGCCGTCGGTGTGGCGGGCGGCGTCGCCCGCGACGTCGACGAACGCGACCGGATCCCCGAGTTCGTCGGGCAACGCCTCGCGGCTCGCTCCCGCTATGTCGTCGAGCGTTCGCCCGGCGACCTCGGGCGTCGCGGGCCGGAGCTCGCCGTCGTAGAACTCCCGGGAGGCGAACGCCTGGATCCGCTGGTTCATCCGGTACTGGCGGTCTAACATGACGCCTGCCCCCGGATACGCCGAGACGAGCCGCTCGAACAGCGACCGCGAGAGGTCCGCCTCCTCGCCTCCCGCCGCTCCCGTCTCGCTCTCCCCCGTCTCCGCCCGCACCACCGGCGGGAGCTGTTCGTGGTCGCCCACGAGCACGAACCGGTCGGCGAGGTTCGCCGCGGCGAAGGTGCCGGGCTCGGTGAGTTGGGCGGCCTCGTCGACGAGGGCGACGTCGAACTCGGTCTCCTTCATCACTCGTGAACCGCAGGTCGCCGTCGTCGCCGCCACGACGGGCGCCTCCCGCAACTCGCGGGCGCGTTCCTCGGGGTCGCCCGAGCGTTCGAGCCGGAAGGGGAGCATGTCCTCGCGGACGCCGCTCTCGGTGCCCATCCGGACGAAGTCGGTGAATCCCTGGTCGCGAAGGGCCTCGAGTGCGTTGTCGACCGCCCGGTTCGTAAAGGCCGACAGGATGACGCGGTCGCCGCGGTCGACCATCGCGCGGATCGCCCGGGCGATGGTGTACGTCTTCCCGGTTCCGGGCGGGCCGTGGATCAACGCGAGGTCCGCACAGCCGACCGCTTTCCGGACGGCCTCGTCCTGGGCCGCGTTGTTCTCGATGAACGTCTCCTCGACCTCGCGAAAGACGGGCTCTTCGCGCCCGAAGAGCACGTCCTTGCGGCGCTCGCTTCCCTTCAGGAGGGCGTCGTGGAGCGCCGAGAGCTGGCGGTCGGTGGTGAACTCGGAGGGGTAGACGTCGAGCCGGGTCGCCTCGACGGGCTCGTCGGCCGTCAGCACGACCTCGCCGCCGTCCTCGCTCTCCAGGCGTTCGATCCGGGCGAGTTCGGCCTCTCCGCGGACCGGGCGGCCGTCGCTCGCGAGCACGAGGTCGCCCTCCCGGATCTTCGAGCTTTCGTCCGAGCGCCGGCGGGCGTGAATCTCCCAGCGCCCGCCCTTTAGGGGCCGCATCTCCTCGAACTCGAGGTCGATCAGCGCCCGGTCGTCGTCGGCCCGTTCCTCGGGGCTCTGCTCCCAGAGTTTGGCGTACTCGCGGTGGACCTCGCGGCGCTCGGCCTCGATCGCCCGGTAGAAGCGCTCGAAGTACTCTCGTTCCTCCTCGGGAAGCGCCGCTCCGATCTGTCCGGCCTTCGACTCCTGGTCGAGCCGGCCCGAGACGACCATGCAGGTGTCCTGTTCGAAGCAGTACTCGCAGCTGGCGTTGCCCTCGTACCCCGTCGGCACTCCGCGATCGAACTCCATCGCCGCGATCTCGTTTCGCAGCCTGACGACGTACTTCAACAGTCCGCTCCCCATCGAGAACTCCTTTGCGGGCGTCAGATCGCCGGTCTCCTCGTCGCGTTCGAGCGCGGAGTTCTTCGTGTAGAGCAGGGTCCCGGTGTCTACCTCCCCGCCCTCCTCCTCGAGCAACAGCGCGTAACACGCCGCCTGGACCTTATCCTTGAACCGGGGCTCCTTGCGGAGGTTCTTTCCGGTTTTGAGTTCGACCGGTGCGCCCCCGCGGATCGCGTCGGCCCGCCCCCGGATGCCAAACGTCGCGCTGATCAGCAGCCGCTCGGAGCGCCACTCGCTCTCGTCGGGCGCGAACCGCTCGGCGCTCACGTCGGCCGTCTCCCGACCGCCGTCGGTCTTTCCCAGCCGGCCCTGCTCGAGCCAGCCCTCGATCGCCGCCGCGTTCTTCCTGACGTCCTCCCGGACGCTCTCGGCGGATTCACCCAACATCCCGAGCTCGAGGCCGCGCTCCTCGACGCGGGCCTCGATCGACTCCTCGACCGCCCGCCCGCGGAGGAGGTCGCCGAACACCTCGTGGACGAGGGTCCCCTTCGTCACCGGATAGTTCAGCGGGATCCCCGAGAGCTTGTTCAGGTAGTACAGTCGGGGACACTCGGTCCAGCTCCTGATGTCGGTGACGTTGACCAGAAAGGAGGGCTCAACGACGACGTAGGACTCGCCCGTCGTCGAAAACCCCTCCTCCCCGCGAAACTCCGTGCGCTCGGCGTCGGTGACGACCAGTTCCATCCCGGGCTCGAGCAGTTCCGCCGATTCGGTCCACTTCCCCCAGCAGGTGACTCGAGTGGGTTGGTCCACGGCGTCGGCGCCCGCCCCGCTCGCGTCGTCGGCCGGGCGGATCGGCACCTCCGCGAGCTCGCGGTCGCCGTACTCGGTCCCTACCGTCCGCGTCGAGACCTCGCCGGCGACGATCCCCCGTACGTTCACGGGACCTGAAAGAGCCGGCGCGCGAAAAACGCTGTCGGTCGCCACGGCGACATCCCGGGCGGAGACGGGGGATTGAAGCCGATGCCGGCCTCCACTCCGGCAATGCGTCTGATCGCCCATCGCGGGTTCGCCGGGGTCGCCCCCGAGAACACGATCGCCGCGGTCCGGGCCGCAGCTGCCCGCGCAGACGTCGTCGAGTTCGACGTCCGGCGGTGTGGCTCGGGCGAACTCGTCGTCGTCCACGACGACGACCTAGAGCGGGTGACCGGCGAACCCGGCCGGGTCGCCGATACCGACCTCGAACGGCTCCGCACGCGGACCGTCCTCGACTCCGGAGAGGGGATCCCCACGCTCGCTGAGATGCTCGAGGCGCTCCCCCCCTCGGCCGACGTCAACCTCGAGCTGAAGGACCTGGGGATCGCCGACGACGTCCTCCGGGAACTCGAGGCCGCCGACGCCGACAACCGGATCGTCTGTACCTCCTTTCTGCTCCCCGAACTCCGGGAGCTCCACGACCTCGATCCCGACCAGGCGACGGGGCTGCTCGTGAGTCGCGACCGCCGGAGACCGGTGACGACCGCCGTCGAACTCGGCTGTGAGGTCGTCGGCGCTCACGCCCGGCGCTGTCTGTTCACGCGGCTGGTCGATCGCGCGAACCGGGTCGGCCTCGAGGTCCACGCCTGGTCGGTCCCCGGTCGGCAGAGCGCACGGCTACTCGGGTGTCGGGGGGTCGACTGCGTCTCCTCGGACCGCCCGATCGCGCTCTAGGACTCCGGCTCCTCGGTGACGACCGCCACGGGACGTCCCTCGTAGCCGGAACCCCCCAGCGCGCCGTTCTCTCGGCCGTCTTCGGGGGTCGCGGTCGCGATCGAGGGGATCGCCCGCTCCAGTCGTTCGATGGCCTCCCACAGCCTAGGCGAGCCCCGATCGGGGTCGGGCCCTGCCTCGATCGCTCGGACGAGGCGGTCGTCGTGGTCCTCGACGGCGTCCGGCCGTGCGTCCGCGACGGCGGCGAGCGCCCGAAACCCCTCCGTCGCTGCCGGACTCGGATGCTCTCCGGCGACGAACGCCGCGATGTCGCCGGCCGAGGGCGCGACGTCGGTCGGCGACGCCTCGGCGATCTCGGCGAGGCAGTACGCGACCGCCGCTTCCTCGGCCGTCCCCTCGCCCAGGAGGTCCCGGAGCTTCGGGATCGTCGGTGCGCAGGCTGCCGGCTCCTCGTCGACGGCCTCCCGGACCGCGGCGACGGCGTCCCGGCGTTCGGCTTCGGCGTCGAGTCCCGCGAGTACCGCCGGCAGATTGATCGCCGGTGGAGGGACCGCGGACTCGTCGGAACCGCAAGGCTCCCCATCCATCCTGACTGAGAGTCAGGCCAACTAACCCAAAAGAGTTTCGACCGTTCTCGGATGAACGATCGGCCGCAGTCGTGCGGTTTTCCCGCCCCAGCTACGCGAGCCACTCCTCGGGTTTCGTGTCGTAATCGACGTCGTCGGCTGCGAGGTGAGAGACGTCCTCCCAGGGGGCGTCCTCGACGGTCAGCTCCTCGCCGTCGTAGCGCAGGCGTTTGCCCCGTTCTTCGCGATCGGGTTCGCGATTCCGCCGGCGAGCGACCTCGACGTCGTGGTCGTCGACCTCCGTGGCGATCGTCAGCAGGTTCACCGGCCGGCCCCAGAGCTCGAACAGTCGTTTCAGGGTCTCGCCGGCGGCGTCCATGTCGAGACCGACCCCGTTGTACTGGTGGCCGAGCAGCAACTCGTTTGCGTTGCCGTAGTTGCCGTCGTAGACCGCGATCGTCGGCTTCCCGAAGTTGGTAAACTGGAGCAGTAACTTCTTCTTGACGTCGGCGGCGTCCGTACTCGAGACGTGAAAGCCGCCGGAGGCCTCCGAGTACTCGTAGGCGAAGTAGTCGTTCTCGGCGACGAACTCGCTCGTGAGGAACTCGTCGACGAAAGTGACGTCGTTGTGACTCTCTCTGACGTCGTACATCCGGTTCCAGCCCGCGGCGTAGTCGAGGTCCGCCAACGCCTCCTCGACGGACCCGTAGCGGGCGTCGTCGAACAGGTATCGCCCGATCCGCTCTAACTCGTCCTGGCTCACCTCCGCGAGAAAACCCCGGAACTGGGGCTCGACCAGCGAGTAGTGCCGGCGCGCGAGCCCCTCGTAGGTGAGCAGTTTCCAGGGGTAGGCCTCGACGTCGATCTCGCCCGCCCGAGCCGCGTCGAGGGCCTCCCCGTCGATCCACGTCTCGGGGAGTTCCGCGAGGTCCTCGAGGGAGTCGCCCGAGATCGAGGCGAGCGCTTCGGGGGGTTCGAGCCGGTCCCGGACGTCATCGAAGTCGACCACGTCCGTGAGGTTGCGCCAGCTCACCCCCTCGACCCGGAGCAGGGCCTCTATGACTTCCCGGCGGTTGGCGGTGTTCTCGACGTACTCCCAGAGCTGTTTCCCGAGGCTGTAGGGGTTGAGCCCGCCCGAGCCGAGCACCTTCGCCATGTGGTCTGCGTAGTCGACGAACTCGTCGTCGCCGGCGAAGGCCTCCCCGGTCATCATGAGCGACTCCCAGTAGGCCGCCCACCCCTCGTTCATGATCTTCGTCATCTTCTGGGCGGCGAAGTAGTAGGCTTCCGCGCGCATCATGTCGAGGACGTCGCGTTGCCACTCCGCCATCTCCACTGCCTTTCCCGCGTCCTCATCGTAGCGCTTGCCGTGTTCGCGGACGAACGCGAGCAGGTCCCGTTCGGGTTCGGCGGGGAAGCTCGGGGCTTCCTCGTCACCTTCGATCCGTTCGATCCACTCCTCGTCGAACACCTCGCCTCTGACCTCCGCGGAGATCCCCAGCTCGTCGAGTTTCTCCCCGAGGTCGTCGTCGAGCCCTGTCGGAGCGTCCTCGCTCTCGCGCCGCCGGGAGAATACCTGATGCTGGTCGATGTTGTCCTCTAAGGTGAGCGTGTGGTCGATCCACTTCTCGACCTCCGCGCGGTCGATCTCGGGATCGGCCATGTACTCCTCGATCGTTCTGGCGTGGCGCTCTAACATCGCGGCGGCATCTACCGAATCGTCGGCCCGCCCGCCGGTAAACAGCCCGAACCAGTCGTTGTTCCCGAAGAAGTCGGCGTGGGCCTCGACGTGGGTGATCACCGCCTTCTGGTCTGCGACCGTGTTCGACTCCTGGAGGAAGGCGTGTGAGGGGTTGTCGTTGTTGACGATCTCGAAGGCCTTCCCGCCGCCGTACTGTCCCTGCTTGCGCTGCTTGTCGTAGGTCATTCCCCACCGCCAGTGGGGGTATCGCGTCTGGAACCCGCCGTAGGCGATCAGCTCGTTCATCTCGCCGTAGTCGACGATCCAGTAGTTGACCGGATACGGCTCGAGGCCGAGCTTCTCGGCCAACTGGCGGGCGTGCTCGACGGGCGCTTCGAGGTCGCCGGCGATCGCCTGCTTCCGGAAGCGATCGCCGTTCGTGCTCGAGGAGAGGGGATGTGGGTCACTCATCACTGTCACCTTCCGTACTGAGGATCTCGTAGATCGCGTCGGTCACGTCCTCGGCGCCGTTGACGTAGGCGATCGCGACGTCCTCGGCGTCGCGGCCGAAGTGGCGTTCCAACTCCTCTGCGTGGGTCGCGTTGATCGCGTTGCCCGAGGGCTGGGTCTCGACGTAGGCGTGGAGGTTCGCCGGGATCTCCTCCATCAGCGGGATCACCCGCTCGCCGGTGTCGTTGCTCGAGTTCTCCGAGTCGCCCGCCGCGAAGACGTACCGGTTCCAGTCGCTCCAGGGGTACTCCTCCAAGAGGGTGGCGGCGAGTTCGTACGCACTGGAGATCCTCGTCCCGCCGCCCGAGCGGATCCCGAAGAACTCCTCGCGCGAGACCTGCCAGGCGTCGGCGTCGTGGGCGATGTAGACGAACTCGGCGGTGTCGTACTTGCCGGTGAGATACCAGTCCAGCGGGGTGAACGTCCGCTCGACCAGCTCGCGTTTCTTCTCGCGCATCGACCCCGAGACGTCCCGGATGTTGACGACGACGACGTTCTTCTCTCGCTCCTCTACGATCTCGGGGTACCGGTAGCGTTCGTCCTCCCGGCGGAACGGGACGTGACCGATCCCTTCCCGCCGGATCTTCGCCTGGATCGGCTCGCGGTCGATCTCCGCTTCGAGTTCCTCGATGGAGCCCCAGGCACCCCGCTCGTCTTCGACCTCCGCGTGGGCCTCCTCGACCCAGGCAAAGGAGACCGGCAGGCTCTCGCCTCTGGCCCACTCGAAGACCTCGCGAGGAGTGATCCCGGAGACCTTGCACACTTCGCGCAAAAACTCCTCGTCGAAGTCGGTCGCGAGCTTCCGTTTGAGCCCCTCCTTGAACATCCGCTCGAAGTCGAGCGTGCTGTCGGGTCCCGACCGGGTCATGTCCGTAAAGGGGCCCTCCGTCTCCTCGACGACCGTCTTCCCCTTGGGATCGAGGTCGAGGCCCAGCTCCTCGTCTAACTCCTGGGCGAACTCCTCGGGGTCCATCTCGTAGTACTCGTGGTCGCCCCCCTCGTCGCCGGGGTCGCCCTCCTCGCCGTCGTCGCCCGGCTGTGGCCGGGGCTGACCGACCGGCTGGCCGACCTCGGCGTCGCCCTGGCCGACGCCGCCCCTGTCCCGACGGTCGTACTCGAACGCCGGGAGATCGACGATCTTGACGGGAATCCTGACCTCGTCGGGCCGGCTGCTCCCGAGGTCGCCGTAGCTGATGAACTCCGCCAAGTCCTCCCGTCGGGCCTCGCCGACCTCGCGAAACCGCTCTAAATCCTCTCTCAGTCCCATCTGTAGCTCACCTGTCCCATGACGTGTCTGCTGGTCAACTCAGCGGAGGCCTCGCTGTAGCCGAACTCCGAGGTCATGGCCTCGAGCGTGGCCGCTTTGACCGCCGCGGTCTCGGTCCCCTGGGGCGGGTCGTCCCACTGACGGGGATCGACGTCCTCGAAAGTCCGACGGACGTCGTCCCAGTCGTGGCTCTCGAGGACCGACCGGATGACCGGGATCGCAGTGAGATCGACGTCGGCGGCGGCGAACTCCTCGTTTCGGGACTCCCAGGCGTGGCGGTTCAGGGTCGTGATCACCTTCTGGCGCCGGAACGTTCGGACGCTCTCGTCGGGACGGTTGCCGTCGTAGGCGGATTCGGAGAACCGCCCGAGCCCTTCGACCTCGAACAGCTTCATCTCCAGGGGGTCGGGCTCGACCTCCTCGCCGCGGTCGTTGTAGAGCGGTTCGCCCGTCTCCCAGGCGTAGACCTGTTCGACGTAGTCGGCGACGGTCTCTCTGTCGACCCGGTTGTCGAACATGATCGCCTCGATCACGTCTTCTTCCTGGCGGTCGAAGACGTGGTTCTTGACCGGAACCACGCGGTTCTCGAACTCCGAGCGCTCGCCCGTCGAGAACACCGGCGCCGTCGAGAGTCCCTCGGCCATCGCGTTCAACACGTCCCGGGGCATGACGACGTCCTCGACGGCGAGGTCCGCGTGATGGCGCTCGCCCTCGGCATGGAGCAGGTCCGCGAGCACGTCTCGCGTGTACGTGACGGGGATCCCCTGCTCGCCGTCGGCGGACGCGTCGTCGAACTCGAACTCCGCCTTGTCGGTTCGGGTGTCGCCCTCCTGGAGGTAGCCCTTGTCGTAGATCATCGCCTTGTCGACGAGGTCGAGGCCCGCCGGGAGGTCCTCCTCGTCGAGGCGGGAGACGACGGCAAAGAGGGCCGCGGCCTCGATCGCGTGGGGCGCGAACTCCCGCCGTCGCACCTCGCCTGCACCGTCTTTGACCGAGACCGTCACGGCCTCGCGGATCCGCTCCGTTCGCTCCTCGTCGCCGGCGACCTCCCAGATCTCGGTCTGGCCGGTCAGCTCCCGGCGGACGAGTTCGGTCTCCAGCGAGAGGTTGGTGAGGTAGCCAAAGTCGTGTTTGTCCAGCCGGCGTTTGAGCGCCTTCAACGGGTCCATCCCGTTTCTGTCGGCGTGCTGGTTGAGTTGGGCCTCGAGGTCAGGGTTCGAGATGATCACCAACTGTGTGTCCAGATCCATTCCGATCCCCTTGTCCAACTTCACCGACCGCTCGTCGGGGACGTTCAACAGCTTCCGGAGGAGGTCGGCGTGCTGGGCGGCGTCCTCGACGATCGTGAGCACGCCGTTGCCCTGCGAGAGCACCCCGTCGTAGGAGAAGGCCTGTGGGTTCTTTCGACCCCGCGAGTCCAGTTCCTGGAGCATTCCGTGCATCCAGGAGCCGACCAGTCGCTCTTTGGGCGTGCCCTCGTCCTCGCTGTGGAGGACGCCGACGCCCCGGCCGACGTCGACGACGTAGTTTTTCACCCGCAGGTGGCTCTCGTCTACGATCGCCGAGAACAGTTCGTCGCGACCCTGCCTGCGGTAGCGTTCCTCCAGGAACTCGTAGGCCTCCCGCGAGAAGGGGTCGAGCCGGCCGGCGACCTCGAGGGGAACGTGGTCGTCTATCCCGTCGTTGACCTCGCTCACGAGGTCCTCGCGAACCTCCTCGGGGAACACCGACAGCGGGTGGGTCTGGACCGGGCTCTCGTACCAGTGTTCGTCGTCGCCGACGGTCGGGTCGCCGCCGTAGGAGAGCCCGCGGTCGTCGGCGCCGGCCGACTGGACGTTCCACTCGACGGTGTACCGCCGTCCCTCGGGCGTCTTCGAGAACTCCCGGAGCCCGTTGACGAGACACCGCTTCAGCTCGGACTTTCCGGTGGCCGTGGGTCCCTCGAACCAGACGATCTTCTCGTCCTTTCCTCTGCCGGCGGCGATCGACCGGAGATCGTCGACGAACCCGTTGAGGACCTCGGTGTTGCCCAGGATCGCGTGCTCGCCGTCGTTGTGGGGGTCGTCGAAGAAGCGATAGCGGCGGGTCTCCTCGCCCTCCTCGACGACCGTTCGGGTTCCGGCGGCCTCGATCGCCGCGAGCAGGTACTTCGCGGCGTGGGCGCCGATCGTCGGGTTCTCCACGAGCCGGTCGACGTACTCCGGGAGGGCCATCGGCTCCTCGTAGGTCTCCCGTAGGGCGCGGTCTGCCGCACGAACGTACTCGGATCCCTCGCTCATCGTCAGTCCTCGATCTCCGATCTGGCGACCTCCGCGCCCGCGAACTCCAGGACCTCCTTCGCGCCGGCCTCGCTGTAACCCTGGTCGATCAGGCCGTCGATCCAGGCCGAGCGCTCGTCGTCGTCGAACTCGTTGGCCGAGACGAGCGCGGAGAAGTTGATGTTGTGTTTCTTGTCCTCCCAGAGCTTCCGCTCCAAGGCGCGACGCAGGCGCTCGTTGTCCTGGGGATCGAACGCCTCGCCACCGCGAGCGCGTCGGGAAACCCAGTTGGAGACCTCCTGGCGGAAGTCGTCCTTTCGGTCCTCGGGGATGTCAAGTTTCTCCTCGACGCTTCGGAGGAACGTCTCGTCGGGCTCCTGTTCGCGCCCCGTGAGGTCGTCGGCGACGGTGTCGTCGTCGATGTAGGCCATCACGTGGTCCATGTACTTCTCGCCCTGGCGCTGGATCTCCTCTAGGTCGTAGGCAAGCGCGTGGCGGACGTCCTCGATCGCGCGCTCTCTGTACTCCTCGCGGACGACCTCGAGGTAGCGGTAGTAGCGTTCGAAGGCGTCCGCGGCAATCGAGCCGTGGTGCTCTAAGTTCTCCTCGAAGAAGTTGAAGACGGTAAGCGGCGAGAGAAAGCCCCGCTGTCGGTGTTTCGAGTCCATGATCGCCTCGGCGATCTCGTCGCCGATGAATCTCGGTGAAATCCCCTCCATCCCCTCGCCGATCTCGGCGCTCGTGGCGGCTTCCTCGCGGAGCTTCTTGACGTCGACGTCCTCTCCCTCGTCGATCTCGCCGTTGTACGCCTTGGCCTTCGAGAGCAGGTCGACCGTCTCGGTGTCGGGCTCCTCGATCCGGGTCAGGACCCCGAAGAGGCCGGCCATCTCCAGGGTGTGGGGCTCGACGTCGATGTCGGGGACGTCGGCGTTCTCGAGCATCTTCCCGTAGATCCGCGCTTCCTCCTCGTAGGCCAGGACGTAGGGGAAGTCGATCCGTTTCGTCCTGTCGTTGAAGGCCTCCATCTTCTCGTCGCCCTTCTTGTCCTTGTACTCGGGCATGTTCGTCCGGCCGACGATCACCTGGTCGATGTCGATCCGGGGGTTGTTCTTGGGCTTGATCGTCGCCTCCTGGGTGGCGTGCAGGAAGTCATAGAGGAACTCCCGCTGGAGCTTGAGCAGTTCCTCGCCGCTAAAGATGCCGCGATTCGCGTTACAGAACGCGCCGGAGTAGTCGAAGGCTCGAGGATCGCTCTCGCCGTAGACCGCGATCTTGCTGTAGTTGACGTCGCCCGTCAGCTCGGTCTCGTCCTGGTTTTTCTTGTCTTTGGGCTCGAAGGTCTCGACGGCCTGGCGCTTGTTCTCGTCTGCGACCAGTCGGACGACCTCGACGTGGTTTTCCAATACTGCCTGGAGGTCGTCGTCGTAGTGAGCGAGCAGCCTGTCCATGTAGAACTCGCTTTCGGGATCCAGGCTCTGCTCGTTGCGGATCGTGTAGGGGGCGTCGAGGCGCTCGTTTATGTCCTCGATCACCGACCGGCGCTGCTCTAGGGGAAGGAGTACGAGCGGGTCCTGGTTCATCGGCGACCGAACGACGTCGTCGGTGGGGTCCTGGTCGGCGATGACGTCCGTGAGGTCCGTCCACCGGAAGGTGTACATTCTCCCGTCGTCCCGGAGGGTGTAGTCCTCGAAGTAGCGCCGGACCTGGCGGTCGAAGTGGGACTTCCCGGAGCCGACGGGACCCAGCAGGAGTTTAATCCGGCGTTCGGGGCCGAGCCGGCGGGCGCCGGATTTGACCTTGTTGACGAACTCGTGGATCGACTGGTGGACGATCCGGCCGTAGAAGGTGTTCTCGCCGTCGTCCAAGGGGTCTTCGCTCGCGAGTCGGTACTCGACGACCCCCTCGGTCTCGTCGTAGGTCGTCCCGTAGAAGTCGAACATGTCCGCGACCCGCTGGTGGGCGTTGCGGGTGATCTTCGGGTCGTCGTAGGCTTCCTGGAGGTACCAGTCGAAGGAGTGGGTCTCCCGCAGGTCCGCGGGCATCGACTCCTGGTAGTCGGTACTGAGCGTCTCCAGCGTTTCGGTGTCACCGGTCATTGTATCACTGGTCTGGCCGTAGTCGGTTCCGTTCGGTCGGTGGGGTCCGTACCGGCCCCTCCTGGCTCGGCGCGTCGGAGGGCGGGGTGGCGTCGGGCGGTGTGCGTTCGTGTCATGGTCGTGGGCCGGTCGACCGGTCGGCACCTGGGCAACGAGCCATCGAGGACGGCGCATCGGTCCGTCGGACGGATACCGATAGTATTTAATGAGAGAGGATCCCAACCACTTAAAGATAGCCCCGACAGTTATTTAGCAGGTGTATTTTTCGGGCTTCCGTCGGTTGACTCTATTCGTCGGGAGCCGCGAACGCCCCGCCAGGTATTTAAGCGACCCGTCCGCTACGGCGCCCCGTCGCTCGCGCGCACCCCAACGGGGCTATACGGCGGGGGAACCTACCGGCGGTCGTGACCGACCACACCGACCTCGCCGATCTCCCGCCCGGCTGGACGGTCTGGAGCGAGGAGGACGAGCGGACGGTGATCGTCTACCGAGCCGACGTCTTCGACGCCGAGGCGTTCCCCGCCGCCTGTCTCCCGACGCTGTATCTCACTCGGGGTAGGCGCGATCGCCGGCCCGGCGTCGCCCCCACGTCGCCCGGCGCGGACTGGTACGTCACCCTCACCCTCGAACCGGAGGTCACGGGCGAGGAGGGCAGGTTCGAGAGGCGGGAGGAGGCCCTCGCGTACGCCGTGGGCGTCGCGCGTCGCTTCGCCGACGGCGGGATCGACTACCGGGGGCTCTACCAGGTGCCCCGGGAGGAGTACTTCGCGAAGCTCGACGAACTCACGGGACGTGAGCCTTAACCACGCCCGGCCGGTAGTGGACGTATGTCGATCGTCACCCTGATCGGGACCCGCCTCGCCGAGCCGGGGGCCGAGTTCGTCTACGAGGGCGAGGCCGAGGGCTGTGCGGGCTGTCCGTACCGCAGTCAGTGTCTCAACCTCGAGAGCGACACCCGCTACCGGATCACCGGGATCCGCGAGAACGCCCAGACGCTCGAGTGTGCCATCCACGACGGCGGGGTTCGTGCCGTCGAGGTCGAACCCGTCTCAGTGACGGCGAACGTCCCCTCGAAGGGGGCCTACGCCGGCAGCAGAGCGAGCCTGGCGGGCCCCTGTCCGTACGTCGAGTGTCCGAGCCACGAACACTGCGTCCCCGATGGCGTCTCGATGGACGACGACCACCGGATCGGGGCCGTCCTGGGTGATCCCCCCCACGAGGTCTGTCACCTCGATCGGGGCCTCTCGCTCGTCGAGCTCGATCTCGAGAACTGATTCAGCTCTCAGCCGGCGGCTCCAGGGCGATCGGAATCCCTCGAGTCGCCACGTCGACGACGAACGACTCGACGTCCACAGCGGACTCGGAGCCGACGGGCACGACGAGGTCGAGGTCGAGCGTTTCGGCGAGGTCGGCCGCCGCGCGGCGGTCCATCGCGCCCTCAAGCCCGACCGGGGCGAGGAGAAGGTCGACGCTCATAGTGCGGTGGGAGTCGAAGACCGCGGTTCGCCCGGGCCAGAACGCCGTCACGCCGTCCATCGTCAGCGCGTAGCCACAGCCCGTGGCCCGACCGTCAGCTCCGCCGGCGGGCGTCGTATGGAGGTCGAGCGGACCGACAAGGAAGCTCTCGCCGGGAGCGACGCGCTCGACCGGCCGGTCGAGCCCACTCGGGTCGATTCCCTCGGGGATGGCCACGAGCGCGTCCTCGCGGGCGATCCGGGCGATCGCGTCGGGATCGGGCCGTTCGGTGACGAGGACGAGGTCGCTATCGCGGGGCTCGCCGACGTCGCCCGCCGGATCGAGATAGACGACGACGCCCGTTCGGGCCGCGAGCCGGACGGTCGTCGGACCGAGACGTTCGACGGTGACGGGGCCACAGCGGAGGGGCACGGTCGGAACTGGGTCGGCGCGGCGAAAAGCGTTCCCTACCGGAGCCGGACCGAGTGCTCGAGGGTCCCGACGCCCTCGACCTCGATCGCGACCTCGTCGCCGTCGGAGAGCGCGCCGACGCCCTCGGGAGTGCCGGTGGCGATGACGTCGCCCGGCTCGAGGGTGAGGTAGGTCGTGATCTCGGCGATCAGTTCGGGCACCGAGAAGATGAGCTGCTCGAGCGAGCCGTCCTGGCGGAGCTCGCCGTTGACCCGCGAGCGGACCGCCGCGTCCTCGGGGACCTCCTCGGGGGTCGCGACGACGGGGCCGATCGGGGCCGCGCCGTCGAACGCCTTCCCGCGAATCCAGTTCTGTTCGTCGTTCTGGTCGTCGCGGTTCGAGACGTCGTCGACGCAGGTAAAGCCCTCCACGACGTCCATCGCCTCGCTCTCGGGAACGTGGCGACACTGCTCTCCGATAACGACACCCAACTCCGCCTCGTAGTCGATTCGCTCTTTACCGGCCGGTGGCTCGACGACGTCGCCGTGGCCCGCGACGGCGTTCGGGCCCTTGAGGAAGAGCAGCGGCCGGTCGGGGAGATCGGAACCCATCTCGACGGCGTGGTCGGCGTAGTTCCGGCCGATGCAGACGATCTTCGAGGGGGCACAGGGCGCGAGGACGTCGATCGCCTCGCTCTCGAAGTCGTAGCTGTCGTTCGCGAAATGGATCCGGCCGTCGTCGAGTTCGCCCCGGCGGACGGCACCCGCGGGGTCACGGAATCTGACGTACTTCATGTGGAAGGAGTCACATCGGGGGCGCAAAAGGGTTGAGAAGCCGGCGTCATTGGCACAGGGTGCGTCGTCGGCTGTCACTCCCGGGCGGGAACGGAACGCTTTTTACTAGCCCCCGGCAAGCCAGGAGTGCTGATTCGCTCCGTTGGTGTAGTCCGGCCAATCATTTCGGCCTTTCGAGCCGATGACCTGGGTTCAAATCCCAGACGGAGCATGCATCTCACGTTCAAAGCTTCTTCACACTGTTAGTGACGGGTTCGGTAAATCAGGACCGTTCGCAAAACCGAACCTGAGGTTCAGAGCCCAAACTATTTCAGCGGAAGGGAGGGGGTTGGCGTGAGTCGATCTACCTCCAGCACCGTACGCTACGAGCCCGACTGTCCGGAGTGCGGGTGGATCCTTCCCGAACACTGGCGGCTCGATCACGACCGGAGTCGCTGGGAGTGTCGGTACTGTCGGCGGATCTTCGGCGTTCACGAGGTGCTCCGCCCATGAGCGCGGAGACTACCCGAGAGGTCACTGTCGAGCAGTGGACCAAAGCAATCGAAGACTCACGACTCATCCTCGACGACGGTCTCACCCCAGCGGATATCGCCGCGGAGTTCGACGACGTCGCGCGCGAAACGATGGCTGATCTCTGTCGAGAGGCCGTGCTTCAAGTCGAACGGGATCGGTCCGCAGTGATCCTTGACGACTTCCGCGCGGCCCGTGGTGCGCTCGACGCTGACGACCAAGACGGCGAGGAGGACACTCTGTCGGCCGCGGACTCCCTTGAGGTGATGCTGGACGACGTCGACGGGCTAGCTGACAACGCCGATTCTCACCGTGACGAGCGTGACGGAGAACCAGATGCGTCCCCGCCGGCTGATCGCCAGTCTTCACTATCGAGTTCCGATACCGATTCTCCGGTCGAACCGATTCCGTCTGCGATGGATCGCGACGCGCTTGAGGGCGAAGTCAGTGACAACCGTGAGCGGATCGCGACTCTTGAGGCGCAGGTCGAGACACTCCAAGAAGTCGCGAACCGTGACGTCGCGATCATGCGTGGCGCGCTTCAGGAACTCCTCGGTGGCGACGTCGTCGATGACGTGTCCGATCTCCCCGAGGCCGCCCAACAGTTCCGGGCCGAACACGACCGCGCAGACCGTGTCGTTCGCGAAGGAGCCGTTCCCGACGGCGGGGAAGGCAGTCGGACGAAGGTCGAGCTCGCCACGGATCTCGCCAAAGCCGAGGCCGTTCGTGTCTCGACCAAGGGACTCCAGGGTGGGGCAATCGACTACCCGGACGTCCGGGATATCGCCGACCGCCAGCACGATACCGATCTTCATTCGGGGACGGTCTACGACGCCTTCGATCGACTCAAAGACCGATGGGACTGTTTCGAGGTGAAAACCGGTGGCGACGGGCCAAACACCCAGAACAAGCAGCTGCGGTGTCTCCGTGATGAGATCCCGCAATCACTGCTGAACCAACTACACACGGAGGGTAACTAACGGATGTTCCGTACAAGAACAGGGGATTAGCCCATTCAGCGGGGTTCGATTCACGCTGCTCTCGAGATAGATCCGCGAGGAAAGCCTCCGCCATAAACGCACCTGATACAGCCCACACAGCACCACACTGAAAACAACGGTCGAAGAGCGACGGGTCTCTCCGCTCACTCCGTCATCGTCCGATGATCGTGAGCGGGGTGGGGCCTCTCGTTCTTGTACGGAAGCGACGTTAGTTAACATGTCAAACCAACGATTGCCTGGCGGCGGACGAACGCGCGGTCTAGAGCGTGTTCGAGAAAGAGGCCGGAAGAACGCGCGTACGAACGACTCAGTCCAGCGGGTCTGTCCCGGAGACGTCACTCGTGTGGAGGGAGAATCCGATGTGTAGCTCGCCGAACAGCGATGACGGTCCAGTCCGACTCGAGGAGTGTCCGTTCTGTGGCGTGGAGATCGACGGAAAGGCCCCACCGTTTCATCTCGAAGAGTGCACAGCTTTCTCCCGGGCGTTCGATGTGGATCCACTGCGGGAGCAGACTGGGTCCACTGGTCAGGATTCTCGGGAGAACAGGCAGTCGAGATCACCGGTTGCCAGGAGCGAGACGATTCAACCAGCGAGAACGGCGGGAACCTGGGTTGGGCGGCCTCCATCGGGATTCACCGTCGTCGACGGACAACTCCGGGTTGACGTGCCCACGTTCGAGGCTATCGTTGAGGGGTTTGAACGGATCGAGACGGGCGAATCCCAGCGGACAGTCAGCCGCGAGATCGACGTCGTGCATGAATCGACGCTCCGGCGTCTCTATGCCGATGATGAGCGTCGGCAGATCTACACGGAGCATCGAGCGCCGAATGAACGCATCCAGGCAGCGCTCGATGGCTGGCTCGAAGCAACGAGGCAGGGCTGCTCTGTTGAATAGAGGTGTGGGTGTCAGACAACGGTTCTCATATCCGCGTTCTCCGCTTCCTCGATTTGGTCACTACGGCTGCGAACTGAGCACAAAACCAGCGAAATTTGTTGTCGCTATTCGTCAGTGACGATCAATGTCCCGCTCTCCTGTTCGTCGCCGGCGACAACCGTCCACTCGTTGTTCCCCACTGAGAGGTCACCACACCAGACGCTGTGGTAGCTCGCATAACAGTCGCCGGCATCGATCTCGACTGACGTCGACTCCGAGACGTTCCCCGCCTTGAACGTCACCGTGACCTCGGTGGCATCCTCATCGTGGTTCTGGACCACGATATCGACACTCGCTCTTTCCCCCCGGGCGATTGAGTCGGATGCCGTCACTGAGAGGTCAAGATCAACGGAGGGTGTGTTTTCGCTCGACTCGTTGCCGGCCCCATTATTCTCCCTCGAATTATCGTCCGTTCTACTATCCTCATTTGCAAACTCTACGCCGGCATCCAGCGCGTGGACCGTGGTCCGTTCGGTCGTAACGAAGACTGAACCGTCTGCGAACCTCGGATTGCTAACATCGTTATCGGCAACGAAAGTCCACTTTTCGTCGCCGGTGGCCGTATCCAGCGCGTTCAACTGATAAGCGTCCTCGAAGTCCGTATCAGTCCTGCTTACGACAAAGAGGGTATCCTCAATTACTGTTATCGTTGAGAGCAATAGATTACCGAGCAGAGAGCTCCATCGTTCTGTACCCGTCTCCGGATCTACCGCATGAACGATGCCGTCGTCGCCCTGCCAAACCGCAGTTCCAACGAAGAGTGTCCCATCTGCCTCGGTCACTCTATCGACCGAATTGTCGGCCTTGAACTTCCACTTCTTTTCACCCGAATCCACATCAACGGCGTACAGACTGGCGCACGGCGAGTAGCCGCCGCATGAATCTGATCCGGTATAGAGTGTGTCGCCGATCACCTTCACGAATTGAAGCTGCGGATCTACCCACTCGGGACCGTCTGACGTATCCACCGTAAATCGCCACCGCTCGTCGCCAGTGGCCGCATCCAGCGCGGAAACGTAATACTCGTGCTCGCTCCCTGCGTTCTGTTCACTAGGGCTGTATGCACCAAGGAACAGCGTCCCATCAGCTAGAGACAGGTCGGTCGTCACTCGATTGCCGATGTTGACGCGCCATTCTTCTTCGCCAGTAGCCACGTCCACGGCAAACATGTTTCCATCGCCATCGACGAGGTAGACTGTGCCAGCGGCCGTCTCGGCGAGGAATCCTGGTTCAGGATGGCCGGTGGATTCTACACCGTAACCCATCTTGAACTGCCATCGTTGTTCGCCGGTGCCCGCATCCACTGCGTAGACGCAAAATTGAGAGGGGATGAAGACGGTGTTCTCCGCAACGTGTATCGGCGCACTCAGCTGTTCAAACTCGTCAAACTGCCACTTCTGTTCGCCGGCGTTTGCGTCCAGCGCGTATACTGCGGTCCCCAACCCTTCCTCTACTTCCCGACCGAAGGAATCGTCAGTGGTAGCAAAGACGGT
This sequence comes from Saliphagus sp. LR7, assembly GCF_003344565.1. NCBI lineage: Archaea > Methanobacteriati > Methanobacteriota > Halobacteria > Halobacteriales > Natrialbaceae > Saliphagus > Saliphagus sp. LR7. Next base: position 58,495 of record NZ_QPND01000014.1, read on the forward strand.
GTCATCAACGACGACCGGCGGATTATTAAATCTCGTGTCATCAACGCCGAATTTCCACTCTTCGTCACCTGTTGATGCAGACAGCGCGTACACACCATCTGGATTGCTCACAAAAAGGGTCTCATTTACCACGGGTGACAATTCAGGACCACGAAGGAAGTCCGAGTTATCGAACTCGACTCGCCATTGTTCTTCGCCTGCGTTCGATTCCGCCCCCTCGTCACCGGCGGCCGTCCCGATACCGAATCCCGAAAGAACGCCGACACCCGCAGCACCTCGCAGGATCCTACGACGGGTTGATGTGATCGATCGAGGTCCATCCGGCATACTGATATTTTCACCCATACTCTCACAGAATACGTTCGTCATGAAAAAACTACTCATTTCTGACCCTTGGCCCATCCTGAACCGAGTAGCGATAGCTTGTCCCCCTATACCGAGCACGAAATTCAGTCCAGGTAGGTCGAAAATAATCCACGAGAACACGCTGGAAGTCGGTCACCCGCGACTGGATCCAGCCGTCGTCGACTCGCTGCTCAGCTGCTAGCGCGTCGGCTATCCGCATAGAAGAGCGTAGTCAGGCCTGCTATCGGGAGTCTCCTGCCTAAATCGGTGAGCGACAGTGCCGCTGAGACCTTGTGCAACATGCCTTTGGAGGAACCGTCGCTGTTGCACAAGGCGAGGCGAAAAAAGGCCGCTTAGGGCCCGATTCGCGGCGGGCCCCGACGCCCGCGGTCGAGCACGCGATCGACGTCATCGCCGGTCGCGACCTCGAGCTGGGCGACGATCTCCGAGCCGGTGGGGATCCAGGCGCCGCGCCGGTACTCGTAGGTGATCCGATCCCAGCCGCCCGCGTTCCGAGGCTCAAAGGCGACCGCTCGGCGCTCTCCCCGATTGGGGACGTACGCCTGAAGAATTCGAGTGTCGGGGTCGGTCATCTGTCGCCCTCCAAGTGGCGTCTCCTGGCGATCGGGGCCGCCCTGAACGTCGCCGTACTCGGCGTCTTGAATGGGGTCATCGATCCCGCCAGGGCGGCCGTGACCGGGGAGGTCGTATGCGTCTGGTTGCTCGCGATCCATCGTCATTCCTCCCCGTCGGGCTGGATCACTCGGCAGACGTCGGCGAGCTCCCGCAGGTCTTCCTTGACCTCGTCCATGTCTTCGCGAGCGCCCTTGAGCGAAGGGGCCTTCACCTTACCCTTGATCTTGTCTTGGTCGCGGGTATCGGTCCCTCTCGTCAACTCAACGGAGATCGACACGCCGACATCGGTGCGCTCGACGCGCTGGGTTTCCTCGTCGCACATCGTTACTGATCTCCGTTGATCGCAGCCACGATGCCGTCTCGGACGAGGTCGGTCACGGCTTCCCACTCTGCCCAGTCGCCGAAGCACTCGACGCCAGGGGTCGGCATCACCTGCGCGACCTCACTGCGGCGGACGGTGGGCATCTCGGGGATGTCGTCGGTGGTCTCGGTCTGTGCGTCCGCAATCGTCTTGAACGTGGACTGTGTTTCGCTCATTGCTGGTTCCCTTCCAGCACGGGGTCGGTGTCTCAAGCACCGGCCTCAGAGTCGGTTTTCCGAGGCCTCCCGCGCTTATTATACAGTATACGACCCAGGCACTTTAATGTTACTACTTGTGCGATGTTGTTGGTCGATTAGTTAGACATATAGTAATCCGTAATGTACTACTTGTGTGGTCAGATAATGCACAATGTGGCGATCAAGATCACGAACGCGACGGAGAAGGTGCTCGACGTCCTCCAAGAGGGGCGGGCAACGCCAGGGTACATTCAGCGCGAGACTGACCTCGCACGGAACACCGTCCACGGCCAGATCAACCAGCTTCTCGCTGCGGACGCAGTGGTCTATATCGACGAACCGACGGGACTCTACGAACTCGTCGAGGATCCGCGTGGCGAGGATGTCAGCGATAGTGGCGACAGGTCCATGATCGAGGCGGTCTGTGGCGATCTCGAGCGCGCCCTCGAAGACCGCGAGTGGAGCGCTGTCGAAGACGCAGCGACTCGACTCGAGTGCGACCTTAAGTAATCAATTCTCTCACTGCAGTCGGTTCTCTCTTGTTGTCTTTGTCGCCACCTGCTCCCATGCCTGATAAGCCTCTCGAACCTTTCTCGCCGGACTGCACCTATATGACCCGCGAGACCCCCAAATTCACCACCCACATCAAGAGAACTACGGTGGGCGAGTTCCAGCGGAACGACTGGCTCACCTTCTCCAATCTGGAGTCTGAACAGTTCCAGTCCGGGATATATAAGGAAAATGAGAATTTATCCGATCGAGAGCCCAGACGGGGTGCTTGCAGGGGCGATCACTGATAGCCCGACATTCATATGACTGATTCTATACTCATGTTCACGGTTTCTGTATCGAACCGGATGAAGAGCCACTATGGGACAATGTATAACGTCTTCAGAGAAGTCTATGATTTGTCTTTTTCATATTGGTCCCGAAAGGAGAGCACGAGTATCTGTTCGGTGAAAAGGAACGGATAGGCTTTCATCTGAGGTGATCCGCTTTGGGGTGATATATGGGGGTTGACGAACCTAAGCCGGACGAAACACAATCACAAGAATTCGTCCTAATACGACTCCTGCATGAAGAGTTCTTGGAAACCTCGCCTCAGAAATTGAATTTACCGTGCGAATACCATCAAAATACTGGCTGAAAATCTTCTCTTGGGATCTCAATTCGAATGTGGCGGGTAAGTTCACTGAGTTGTGTCGGAACAATCAAGGACAAATATTCTTCGTTAGTTTGGTCGGTAGCATTGTCAACCATCCAGACCGGAATCTCTGTCGTTAACTTCCACTTTGGATCAGTTTTACTATTCTGTATGTCGAACTGAATCGCATTCGATGTTTCGCTCTGTTTGGTCACTGCAGAAGCATATAGGAAGTCACTGTGCGATAACCTTTCCTTGGGAAGGGCCCCTTCTAGAGCAATAGGGTAGCCGCCTGGAAAACTCGCAAAGTGTACCAATGTTGAATTTTCCTGAAAATACGTGTTGACGGCTTTTTTAGTGCCCTCATGTGTCGAAGGTTTATACCTGTCATTTATTTCATCTACAATAGTGCGGAGATGGCCGAGTGGGACTAGATAAATACCGTGGGCACGCGCTAGCATAGTAGCACTTGGCGAAAATCCTGATGTCGAAAAGACAGCAAAACACTCAATACGTCGGTCATTTCCTATATCCTTTGTTCTGCTCTCATAATTTTCATCGATGTCCTTCTGGACTGTGATTGCTTCGCGAATGATATCGACCCCAACAGAGTAATTGGCTTTATAACACTTAGCTTCACCGAACAGCCGTATCGGATGGACAAATGGTATAGAGTGCTTATACTGGCCGAACGCATCTAGTTCGTGGTCCGCCCCACGGCCCTCGAATTTGCCGGTGCTTGAGTCAAACTTGGGGTCATCTTCGTTAAGCCGCTCATAGCCTTGACTGAGTAGTATTTTCTGAACTATTCGTTCGAGGATTTTTCCTTTCATACAAATCAGATATGGCTACAGGTTTAAATCTGTATTTCAACTCATCCCCCAAATTTCATTTATTTACTATATTATATTTAATATTAGAATTCATGGCAGAATTTAACCGAATAGGGGATGAGAGTGTCCTAATCCCGAGGAATGAGTTTTTCTCTCCCTCCATCATTTCACCTTCATCATGTAGAAGACGATCATCGGAAGATCTACACGAGGTATCGGACTGAGGCCGAGGAAATCTATACGATCGGAGATGTTGCTTTCTGGTTTCACTCTGACCTCAAATTGGGTTCTGAACCACGCCATTTTGGTCTCAAGTCGAGACCAGCCAGTCGTTGCACTCCATGTCAGCACCGAACCGAATCAGTCAGATCGCAGCGTCAACTAGCTCGGAACGAGAGGCCTACCTCAGTCACGCTGGTTGGACTGATAACCCGTTCACTGGCCGGGCCACGATCAACGAGTACGTGATCCCGAGCGAGGGGACAGTCGCGGACATCGCAAGCGCTCTCCGCGACTACACAGGGCCGGTCCTGATCCACAGCCGGTACTCCGGCGTCGGGAAAACGACGCTCCTTCAGATGCTCCTCGACTCACTTGAGGACTCCTACGACACCGTCGAGATCGGCGAGCACAACATGAGCGCCTACGAACTCTCGGCGATCATCGCCGATGACCTCGGTGTCGGCAAGTCCAGTAGCACGAAACTCACCGAGGCGAAGATCCGTCGTGAGCTCGCAGACGCCGACCGACCCGTACTAATCGGCATCGATGAGTTCGGGCTCAATTCGAAGGACACGCTGCATACGATCCAATACCTGAACGACCTCCCGAACACGCGGGTCCTGCTCACGGGCATGTCCTCCCAGTGGGACGCGATCAGGAGCCTCGGCAGCGACGGCCGGGCCTTCCAGCGTCGTGTCTCCTACGAGGTCCAGCTCGCTCCGTTCGAGCGCGAGGAATTCGGCGAGCTAGTCCGGCGCCGGATTGCGACCTCAATACAAATCGATAACGGGGGGTGGCAGGAGGTCGAGCTCGACCCGATCACCGACGACGCCCTCAACGTCGTCTACGATCGATCCCATGGTGTCCCGGCCGTTGCGACGGCGGCACTCTCCGAACTCTTCGGGCTCGCCGCCTACCGCTATGCGGAGATCGACGATCCGACGATCACGGCGGACCTCGCGAACACGATCGACTACGCTGACCCCGAAGCCGACATGAAAGTGAAGTCAGACTGACCTCGAACAGACACCAGAGTGCAACCAATCAGACACCAAACTGAGACCAATGCCACGAGACAGTATCCTCGATGATGCAGCACAGAGCGACCAGAACGAGACGGACGCCGAACCCGACAGGAAAGGCTCCGACAACGCTGACGACGTCGCTAGTCAAGACAAGGGCGCGGAACGAACGCAGTTCACCCAGCGCTGCCCGCCGTCTGTCCTTGAGGACGTCAAGCACGTCCAAGAGGAGTACGGCCTCCCCTCCCGGAACGCGACGATCAACTTCATGCTGAAGCAGGCAGCAAGGGACCTCTGACCGGCTATATCTTCATATCTCACTTGTTGTTTGATCCCCAAAATTTAATATGTAAGACTTCCTCTTTGCTTGGGCATGTCTAACAAGAATGGGGAGGACGCCTCAGAACAGATCATCGATGAACTTGATGACACCCTTCCAGAAGGAGTTGATCGTCGAAAATTCCTTTACGGATCACTGGGAGTGATCGGTTCAGCGATGTTCGCCGGGTGTATGGGCGATGACGGTGGCAACGGGAACGGAAATGGTGGAAACGGGAACGGCGGCAATGGGAACGGCAACGGAAACGGTGGCAACGGCGGCAACGGCAACGATAGCGGCAATGGAAACGGAAATGGTGGAAACGGGAACGGCAACGGCAACGATAGCGGCAACGGCAATGGTACCGATGAAGAAGGGAACGATAGCGACGCCGAGAACGATAGCGGAAATGGTGGAGAGGGGTCGTTCCAGGATGATACCGAGATCACCTTCACTACACCATGGAACGCTGAACCCACTCACGGGACGGCCCATATTGCTGAGTTAGAGGGATATTGGGAGGATGCAGGCGTTCCCGGCGTTGATGGGGCCGCCGGTAACGGGTCTGACACGGAATCACAGAACATCGGGGTTGGGAATAAGGAGATGGGTATTGCTTCTTTCGCAACTGCAGTCTCTGTCTGGCCTGGTGACGAGGATATCGATTCGCTCAATATGAGCCTCGTGGGTATGGCCAAAGCGCGCCCGCTCCTCTCGCTGATCTGGCGGACTGACGAACTCGAAGACGAGACAGATATCGCCGGCAAAAACGTCATGTTGGCTTCTGGCTTCGCAGCCGCAACGTGGAGCATGTATCCGGCGCTCACCGACGTTGATGAAAGCGAGGTGAGCACCGAAGAGGCCGGAGAGGAAACCGGGCCGCCGGCGCTCGCCAATAACGATGTTCAGGCGATTTGGGGATCGATCGACTTGTTACCCGCCTACGAAGCTGAGACTGACGTTGAACTCGGTGTGACACCGCTGACTTCGTTCGGTGCCATTCCCGGCTTCCCTATCTGGGTTAACAACGAGTGGTACGAGAACAAAGAAAACAACGTTGAGTTCGTCTCGTCAGTTCTGACAGGCTACTATACGGCTCTCAAGTGGGTTCTAACCAATCAAGACGAGTATCTGCAACTCATGCAGGAGGAGGTGAACACCAACCTCCAAACGTGGACTGAAGAGGAGCTTACAGGCCAATATCAAGTGTTTGCTGCTCAGGCGGTTAATCTCGACTGGGGTGAGGAGGGTATCGGGTACTTCACCGAAGAGGGCGTTCAGACAGGGCTTGACGCGGCTGGCCCAGCTCTCCTTGATGATCCCGACATAGTTCCTGCTGCCAGCGAAATGGTCATCATGGAACCGTCTGAAGCAGCAGAGACCGTTGAGTTCAGCGATGAGGAATGGGACCAACTGGCTGAAACCGCCGGGCGATACTGGGATATCTTCGAAGAGGCCGAATCAGGCAACTGATTGCTCCCATCCCAATACAGGCCAGTGAGGACCTTTCGGTTATTTCGTCTCGTATACTTACCCACCGCGGAAAGAGGGATCGATACTTCGATCTGCGAGACGGCTAACGCTCGCTGCTCTGTCGGTCATACACATAGCCGAGACCGCTCCGGAGGGGAAGCCACGGATTGTTGCCAACCATTGGATGGCCTCTTCCTCTTGAACAAATCACTGATAGATCCAACCAACAATGATGGTAGTTAATCGTATAACTAATGTCCGAGCAAAAACCGCACCAAAACTAAGATCAATGGCTGCGAATCACACCCATAATGAGTAATGACACAGCGGACTCTATTACGTCGACGCCAGAAGCAACCGGCGAGAGTACGATAACGTTTGACGGTGTCGACAAAATATATGGAACAGACGCCACCGAAGAGACAGTCACAGCTCTTCAGGGTATCAACTTAGGAATTGAATCTGGAGAATTCGTATCGGTTGTCGGGCCGTCAGGCTGTGGGAAGACAACGCTGTTGCATTTGGCGGCCGGGATCTTGGAGCCAACCAACGGAATCGTCAAAATTGACGGTATCGACGTCCAAAGTTCCGAACACGATCGGAGCAACCTCGGTCTGGTGTTTCAACAGCCCGTCGCACTCGAGTGGCGCACGGTGAGGAAGAACGTATTGCTTCCCGTTCAGATCCTCTCCGATAACGGTGCCCTTGAGGAATCGATGGACTACTACCGCGAGCGAGCGGATGAGCTCCTTTCGTTGGTCGGATTGGAGGGTTTTGAGGACGCGTATCCGAACGAACTCTCGGGCGGCATGCAACAGCGAGTCACGATTACGCAAGCACTCATCTATGATCCCTCGGTGTTGCTGATGGACGAGCCCTTCGGATCCCTGGATGCAATGACCAAGGCCCAACTGAACCTCGAGTTGTTGCGAATCTGGGAAGAAACCAAGAAGACGGTGTTGTTCATCACTCACGATCTGAACGAGGCCGTATTCCTTTCCGATCGGGTGGTTATACTTTCTCCCCGTCCGGGAGAGATCGTCGATACGATCGAGATCGATCTTCCGCGGCCCAGAACGGAGGAAACCCGAGGGTCAGATCGCTTCGTTGAGCTATCTACCAAAGTGCACCAGCACTTCAAACACCAACAATGATCGGGGGGGCAATCGGGGAATTACGCAGTATTGTCTCAGGGGGAAATGCGGATCGCTCTAGAAGCACCCGGGCAAATCAGTGGGCGTTGTCAGTGCTCGGACTCGTCTTCTTCCTCGGCATCTGGCAGATGATTACGACCGTACTGGCACTCAACCCGCAGTACTATCCAGGCCCACTCGACGTTTTCCGGGAACTACAGCGGATCTGGGAGCCGATATTGACCGTATTACCGAATACGCTCACGGCGGCCAGTGTCGGATTCGTGATTGCACTATTTTTGTCGATTGTGCTCGCGATTCCGCTGGTCGCCAGCGATCGACTCGGTCAGGCACTTATGCCCTTTGTCATCGGTATCAACACGATCCCACGGATCGCCGTGACGCCGTTGGTCATCTATTGGGTTGGCTTTCTCGGAGCTGTCGAACTTGAGGCGGCAAACTATGTGATGGCCGTCTGGGTTGCGTTCTTCCCGATGCTGATCGCCGCCATCGATGGCTTCCGGAGCATCGACGAGGCGACGGAAAATATGCTCTCCGTCTATGGTGCTCGAACGTGGCAAGAATTCCGGTACGTTCGATTCCAACGAGCGTTGCCCTTTATTTTCGATGGCATGAAGACCGGGTTCATTCTTGCGATGATTGGAACGGTCGTGGGAGAGTTCGTTAGCGGCACCCCTGGCATTGGTGCGATGGCGAGTTCCGTGATCCGTCGGACTGCGGTCGGGCGAGCGGTCGCAATCGTCCTTGTTCTGGGGCTGATCAGTACGGCCGTTGTATTCCTCATCTATCTGATCGAAAGCCGCGTTATCCACTGGCGGGAATCATCTATCCTCGGGGAGGAATAACGATGGCAACTGAACCACAATCTCGATCACGGATCCGGGCCATTCAGGCGCGTACCTGGATCACCAGCAGGATTCCGACCATCTTTGCTGGGATCATCGTCTTGGTCTTGTGGCAAGTGACTGCGATGGTCATCGACAACAACCGGATCTTCGCGTATCCCGACTACACGTGGCGTCAGATAATGGAGCGCAGTGATACAGTCTTCATCCGAATCGTCGAGACGTTCTCGTCGGTGATCATTGCCTTCCTACTGGCGGTAATATTCGGTGTCCTCCTCGGACTACTGATTGCAGAAATCTATACACTCCGGCAGATGGCGATGCCAATCGTGGTTTTCGCGTATGCGATCCCACACCCGATCCTCGCACCGGTGTTCATTATCTGGTTCATCGTTATGGGCGACGAGATCGTTCTCCTGAGCTTTACGGGCCCTTCCGCATATTTACTAGATTCAGTGACAGCCGAGGAGGCGGCACAGACCTTCGCGATTAACGGCGTCACAACCTTTGGCGCCTGGGTCGGATTCTTCCCTGTCTTTCTCAGCACCATCACCGGCATGAATGCCCTCGAAGAACGTTTCGAACACTTCGGATCCGTCCTTGGAGCGACTCGGTGGCAAATGGTCAGGTACTTCCGGTTCTGGCGTGCGTTACCGAATATCGCTTCGAGCGTCAAAGCGACGGTCCAGCTCTCGATTATCGGCGTAATCGTCGCTGAATTCATCGCTTCCTCCGAGGGAATCGGCTATCAGATCGTCCTTGCCTGGAAGAGTGCTGACTTGGGGTATATGTTCGGTGTTCTGCTCATCATCATGATGGGGGCGTATCTGTTTTATCAGACTGTGGTATGGCTACTGAAGACGTTCACACCACCAGGAACTGTCCAGTGACCGTTCGAAAATCAACTCTACTGGGACCGGCCACAATCCGGATTCGGGTTCTCTTCGGCACGAATTACAGGTCGAAAAGATCTCGTGCGGTCTCTGTCGCAATCTTCTGCCGGTCCGCCTCGTCGGGAACGACCGCCTCTAGGTCCGCGACGATGGTATCAGTGTCCTCCTCATCGAACGCGTAATCAGTCCCGAAAACGAACTGATCAACTCCGACAGTCTCGATAGCCGCTCTCATCGCCGGCTGATGAAAAGAGATCGTATCGAAATAGCAGCCCTTGAGCGTCTCGAGTACCGAACGGGCTGGCGGTGCGTTTGGGTCGTCAATCTCTTGGCGCCCACGATCAATCCGGCCAGCGAGATGGAGGAGCGTCCCTCCCATATGAGGGAGAACGGTATCGAAGTCGTATGCATCGAAGAACCCGTCATAGATCAATCGAGCGATCTGGAAAGTCGTCTCCGTTGGGAAGACCACGAGTGGACTGAGGAACGATTCGTCGGAATCGAGCACGTCGCTTAATGGATTGCCATGCGGATGGAAGAACACAGTCAGGTCGTGTTCGTCGATCGCCTCGAACACTGGGGTCAGGGAGTCATCAGAAAGTTTCCCCTCCGGAAGCGAGGTCGGGAGTGCAATTCCTGAGAGATTCAAATCGGTTGCGATTCGGTCAACTTCATTGACCGCGATGTCGGGTTCCCGCAGCGGAAGCATACCCAGACCTGCGAAGACGTCTGGATACTGGTCCCGTACAGTAGCGAACCCGTCGTTGATCGCGGTAACGAGATCGGTCGACTGTTCGGGAGTAAACGCGCCAGCTAATGGATTCGGCGTTGAAACTGATACGACCGTGCGATCGATGTCGTGATCCTCCATCCATTCGAGCCGCTCCTGTACGTCTGTAAATCCATCATTCAATGGGATGCGATTTCCTGCTTTCACACTCGCCGTGCCCGACCGCTCATGGACCGCGTAGAGTTGATCGCCTGATCGTGTGAGTCCAACTGCTGTGTCCATTTTCAGAAGGCGATCGATGTATGGCTCGGGTAGGAAGTGATTGTGAACATCAACGTACATGGGATTATAATGTGTGTGCTTCACATTAAATGTAGTTGTCGAATATTCAACCAGTGCTATTTCGCTCCAGAATTCTCACGTGGAGCCTTGATCCTTCTCACCTCTATCAACTCGGTCGCCTAGTCAGCAGTTGACGTCTCCTGCACTAATCCTCGGCTCAGGGGAGTCGTTCTATCCGTACCCTCCCGGAACGCGACGATAACTTCATGCTCACCCACGCTGCGAACGATCTCTAGACGGTCTCTCAGGGTGGTTCAAAACCTGGGCGTACCTTCTTCGCTCGTGTTCGTGAACACTGATCGCATGAACCGGCGACAGTATCTTGGCACTGCTGGGACAGCGTTCACGACAGCCGCTCTCGCTGGCTGTGTCGGCTCCGGTAATGAAGGGGAGGACGGCGTCTTCGTCGAGACGGCAGTCAACGAGACTGCGCTCGACGTCGAGTTCCCCGAAGACTCGTCGATCCGGCAGGTGAACCTACTCCAAGACGGCGAGCTCGTCAACCAAGCCAGCCTCCAGGCCGGCGAATACCGCACCTCGATCCAACTCGTGCAGCATGACGACACCCAGATCCAGGGGATCTACCCGCCGGGAGACCTCACGTTGGTCGCAACCGATGACGCCGGCGAGGAGTACGAGCATGAGCAGACTATCGAGCCTGCTATGGAGATCGCTGACGTCCGAGTCCCCGATGACGACTTCCAGCGGCTCTTGGTCGAGGTCGAGAACACCGGCAACGGGCCTGGTGCCCTAGCCCGCCTGGGCGTTCTCGGAGAGGAACTCCACGAGGGGTTCCCCCTTGAGGACGACGCCGCCGGGGCCAACTTCCTCCAGCACCCCGCTGACGAGAGTCCATGGTTCGATAGCCACCCACTCTCGGCCAGGGAAAGCATCGATATCGTGCCGCCGGACCCGGTGCTTGGCTTCGTCGCGATCACCAGCTACGAGCCCGATCCCGAGCCTCATTGGTATGACGACCCGGAGACGCTCGCGGACGAGCTCGGTGGAGAGACGATCGCCGTCGACGTCCCCATACTGACGGCGACCCACAATCTCACTGCCAGCGTCGACGTGCTCCTAGCGGGCGACGTCGTCGAGCGCGGCAGGATGCACTATTTCACCGAGGCCCAGGTCGACGACATCGAGACTTCCACCAAGGCACTGTAGCCGATCGCCCCCTCCCGCCGACCGACCCTGCTGATCCTGTTCTTCACTACTTCCAATAGACGCTCGCGCTACGCTCAAGGAATACAACTGATTCTATCATATGACGGACTACTCTACCCCGAATCGCATAGGCGTGACGAGTGTCCTATAGATCTTCCCCGCCACGCGATCCGTAACTGATCGATCGTTTCCAGGATTCATGAACAAAGCCATGGGAACATCTTATACGCTATGAGCGAGTAGGAGGGAGTAACAACGAGGGGTTTGTATGAGCAGTAACGACACCAAGCACGTCCAAACCGAGCTGAGTGAGGACGAATATAAGCAGTTCCGGGAGTTCGCAAAGGAACACGGATTGTCTCTCAAAGAAGCCGGACACGAGGCACTCATCGAGTGGGTCAACCGACAGCGGAAAGCAGACCCGAACGATCGTGCATTTACCGTTCTCGACGAACTCGAGGCGGACTCTCTCCCGCCTTCGGCGGAGACGGATGCCCGCAACGAAGACGATCTCGTTGATGACTGGCACGGCAGCGATGAGTCGTTCACACTCGCCGACGATCCCTCTGTCCAATCCTGAGATCGCATGGCAGACCCAGTCGAAACATCAATTGGAACGGTCACCGCCGAGCATTTCCGACCAGGTCATGTTCGCCACCAAGTCGCTGTCGGCCCGAAATTCTTGTACGCATTGTTCAATCCTCGCGATCAGATGCATGGCGTCTCACGGGCGTTTATGGCGTTCGTTCGTGACGGGGATCTCCCCTATCGCCGACTCATCGTCAACGATCATATCGTCGACGAGGCAGCAACCCGGCTGAAAAAGCAGGCGTCAATGCAGAACGCAGCGTCGTTCCTGACCACGCTCGACGAAAGCACGCTCTATCGGTTTGAATCCATCTCCGAGGACGTCTTCCGTGACGCCAAAGTGACGTTCGTTGAGTGGACCGATCTGGGTGCCTCATTCACTGATTTCATTGTCGCCGCCCACATGGACGCGTTAGAGATCGATCACATTCTCACCTATGACAAACATTACGATGCATTTGATGTGACGACACTCCCGTATCGTAGTCAAAATTAGTCCGTGCTCGCTTAGTCGCCTAGCCACGCCTGCTGTAGCCAGAGACACCCGAATAGTTGGGCGCCTTTGGAAGTTGCCCTAGCATTCGTCCATATCCATAACGACGCCATCAAGCGAATCGGTTCAGGATCCCCCTCTAAAAGACGTCCCGGCAACTCCTCGCTTTGCGTTTATAACGACCCGTGACTGTCTTTCATTTGTCGGCCCCACCGTTGGTCGACACACCACCCACCGTTCCCACCTTTCGAGACCCTGCCGCCATCCCTGGTTCTGATCCAGGGAGCGGCATTCTCTCTTCCCCCTTTGGCAGCGCTTAGCCGTGCTTTACTCGGTAGAGAGAGTAGAAAGTGAGGAATATTTATATAAGATAACATCCTATAAGCAGTGCGAAATGACACCTACTAATAACGGTAGTGGTGACGACGACCGATACAACGCGAACGTAACTCGGGACGCGCTGCCGATCGGTCGTCGTGGCGTTCTCTCAGCCGTTGGCGCCGGTACGATGCTCGCCGGCTTCGGAACCGGCGTCGGTGCGGCCGATGAACACGGTGACACGCTCCCTACGGCCGAGGTCTCCGGCGGCGAGGTCCACCCGGTCTTCGGGTTCGCGGCGCTCTCCGGTGAGATCGAGCCACCGCTCACTCCCGATCATGAGGTTCAGGCACTCATCAGGCCCCGTGAGGACCGTGAGATTCCGGAGTTCTTCTTCGAGCCGACCGGCTTGGCCGTCGAGCCCGGCGACACGGTCAGGTTCTCGCTTGTGACACCCCACCACTCGGTGACGGCCTTCCATCCCGCGATGGGCTTTGCCCCGCGCGTACCCGAGAACGTGCCGCCGTTTTCCTCGCCCGTCCTGCCTGTCAACGCCTACTGGCTGTATACGTTCGCCGAGGAGGGCGTCTACGACTTCCACTGTGGACCCCACGAGATGTTCGGTCACGTCGGCCGGATCGTTGCCGGATCGGCGACCGGACCCGGTGCGGAGCCCGTGCCCGGCCCCGAGAGCGAGTCGACGGGCGGTGGAGGCGAAGACGAGAGCGAGACTACCGGCCCGGAGCTACGGTCACCGACCGGGACCGCTGCCAGCGTGCTCAACGACCGCTCACTCCAGCCCGAGTGCATCCTCCGCAACGGAACCGTCAGCTGGGAGAAAATCGACGACGAAAACAAACAGCTGGTCCTCTAACCACGCGCTCTCTCCAACGAGAGACCATCGAGCAAGTGGGTTTTACCGAGTGCTTCGGCCGAACCGGTCATTGCAGTCTCCGAACAAAATCCTCTGATCCTCGCGAGAATCGGCAAGAGTAGACCCAGTGAGTGATTGGTGAACCGTTGAGACCTGTCCGTCGACATCAGCCTTCGCTTGTTGGTGGGTTCGAACCAATCCGGCCCCACCACTCATTACCACGTCTCTGACCTGGAGGTTGTCTCTCTCAGATTGCCACTCAGGTCTTGTAGTGGAGCGCCACTCTCGCCGACAGAGCCTGTTCACCCCGCCCGACTGACGCTCGTGTTTCGCTTCGCTTCACACTCGCTTAGTGGATAATCCCTCTTGCTGTAGCCAAGGATCAACCCCCATAGTTGGGCTCCCTCGGAGGTCGCCCAGGACTGCTTTAGATCATCTGAAATCCGGTGTTCAGCACTCCTCCTGATAGCCCATCATCGCTGTTCACAGCCTGGCCTGATAGTCCACTTTTCTCTGATAGTTGATAGTCAGATTTGGCTGGTGCACACACCACTGTTTCCGCTGTTCTCGGAGGGGCTCTCCCACTGCTATAGCACGCCCAGTTTCCCCTCCTCGAGGAGTGACTTTCTCATTCAGTGTCACTGGTCTTCTCCTCTCTGGTGGTGGCTTCGCGCCGCACTGCTCATGGTCTCCCTCTCTGAACTTGGTGGGATTCCCCCTTCTTTTTCTATCATATCTGATAGTCGTTCTGGCTAGTGCTCCTAGACCCATCCGCTCAACTCCCGATGAGGGGGGTTCCTCGAGCTATATACTGTCGGTAACTCAAAACTGACGCAAACTGACGCCAGTTTTTACTATAAAGAGATTGAACCAAGGGTATGGAACCAACCCAGGATCCACACGAAATCGCAGCAGAACTATCGAGGAAGACACATCGAATTCTGGCAGCGATTCGGAACCGAGGTGGCGAGGCAACCACCTCTGAGATCACGTCGGCGACGAACCTCGACAACTCGCTCGTCAATTACCACTACAAGGGGCTGCTTCGCGCCGAGGTCATCGAGAAGATCAGTGAGGGAGACACCTCGCAGGGACTTCCTCGCGAGGGGTTCAGCTATCGGATCACTGATAGAGGCCGCGAGGTACTCTCGGCAGCTCAGGAAGACTACGATATGACGGCCCTCGAGGAAGGGGCAGTTCGCCGGCGCTTCGATCGGATCGAGGACCGGATCGGTGGGATCGAAGATTCCCTCCAGGCACGCAGCGAAGCCGACGACCAGGACGATCGAGACGGCGATCTCGAAGAGCGCGTGGCCTCCCTGGAGAGCGACTTCGAGGACCTCGTGGAGGACGTGGGTACGGTCGTGGAGCGTCTAGAGGAAGTCCGCGAAGAAGTCGGTGTGAGTGAATTATAACAGAAAAGTTATAATTTGGAAAGGTTACCCCTGGCTCGGATTGAGTTCGTCCGGTGCATGATCCTTCCAGACGTCCTTTGCTTCGTCGTCCAGTTGCTCGTTGAAGAAGGCAGTCGCACGCTCATAGTCACTGTATTCTTGGAGACACTCCATATCGCTCATTATCGCCCAGTACGTGCCCTTGTGTTAGACGAGCTCTCGATCCTTGAGCTGAGAGAGGGCCGTACTTACCACCTGTCGATTTGATCGCCGTCCAAAGGGGAAGGAGGGCGACCGGATGGGACACGCAATCTTCATAACCGACCCGCTCGGCTCGCGACTAGCCACGATCAACGGGAATCAGGGGGCTTCAAAGCCATCACTGGGTTCCGCTCGTGAGTGATCGTGTGCCAGTAGAGCACACCGAAGATAGATTCTTCATCACTGAATTAGTTCGGTTCGTCTATGGACGATATGGAGGATTATATCGCGGAGAATCGTGACCATTGGGACGAACTCGCCGAACATCATCCCGAGACCAGCCACTACGATGTCGAGGCGTTTCTCCACGGTGAGTCGACGCTCCGCCAACTCGAACTCGAGGAGATCGATCCTACGAACCAACGCTTGCTCCACCTCCAATGTCACTTCGGTCTCGATACACTCTCGTGGGTTCGAGATGAGGATGTCGGTCATGCAACGGGCGTCGATTTCTCACCGACCGCGATTTCGACCGCACGAGAGCTCCGTGATCAGATAGGCCTGTCCGAAGAGCGGGCGCGCTTTATCGAGAGCGATCTCTACGAGCTCCCGGCCACGCTCTCGGAAGCGTTCGACGTCGTCTTCACATCATATGGAACGATCTACTGGCTCCCGGATTTAGATCGCTGGGCAGAGGTCATCGCAACTCATCTCGAGCCAGGCGGCATATTCTATATCGCCGACGGCCATCCTTTCGCAAACCCGTTCCACTACGAGAGTACTATCGATGATCTTGATGTCGCCCATCCGTACTTCAACGAGGAGGCGATTACCGAAGAGCACGATGGGAGCTATGCTGGCTGGGACTTCGGCTTGGAGAACAAACGTTCACATGGGTTCTCACATCCGATTGGTGAGATCGTAACAGCCCTGAACGATGCCGGCCTACGGATCGAATTCATCCACGAGTTCCCATGGTCGTTCTTCCAGCGCTTCGAGACGATGGACGTCGACGATAACGGACGGTGGTGGCTCCCAGGAAGTGACCACGATCTTCCGCTCACGTTTTCGCTGAAAGCCCAGAATCCGGCCTGAATATAAGGGGGATGGGGGCACGGTGACGGTCCGAGATGATAATCCCAACCGTCGTGGTGGATGAACGCTCCAAGGTCTATACGCCAGTACGAAACTGGAGGGCGACCTCGATGACGTAGACGATTTCTGAGAGATCATTCAGCGATTTGAGGAAATGGGGCTGGTCAATAGAGGGGGTTTTGAACACAATTTGTATAAGCCAAAGCAAAGACTCGAGCTACATGTCTCGCTCGCATTCGCGGCGTGACTTTCTCCAGAAAACCGCTTCGATGGGTATTCTCAGTGGGGTTGCCTCGCTCGCCGGCTGCATGGGGATGGGAGATGGAACGGGCGGGGTGACTACCCACCAGCAACAACACCAGGCGAGCATCTCAGGAAGGGGGCTGAATACTGTCCCGTCAATCAACCCATCCGCAGTCAAGGGCCGGTTTGATGACGTCGAGAACTACGGCGCCGATCCCACCGGCGAGGAGCCGATCAACGAGCACCTCGAAGCCGCCTGGAGCGATGACACGCTGATCGTCCTCCCGAAGGGTGAGTACAAGACGAACCGGAAGTTCCGACAGACGACGACCTCGAACGTCGGTCTGATCGGGCAGAACGCGGTCATTCGTCACGGAGAGGTCAACACGATCCACGGTCACCTCGTCCTCGAGGGCGGGTACCAGGGCGGGACGATGATGTTCCGCCTGGGGACGCCCAGCAACCCCCATGGAGATCTCCTCATCGGGGGCCTCATCTTCGATTGGGGATGGTCCGAGAACGCCGGGATGCAGGCGATCAATGCCTTCGTAGAGGGGGAGGGAGAGATCCGGAATATCGTCTTCAACGGCACCCACTCGCTCGGCACGCACGGGAACATCCGGGCCGCGGCGGGGTCGCCCGACTCGGTCATGCTCGTCGATTCAGTCGACATGGCAGGGGGCGGCCTCCACTTTCGAGATACGATCAACACGCGAACGACCCGCCGGTACGGGGGCTACACCGACCGCCTCCCGTTCGGGCAATCCTGGAGCACACAGGGCGTTGTGGGCCACCCCGATCAGGAAGGAACGTCGGTCTTCAGGAATATCGTTACTGGCCCCTGGCCGGGGAGTCCGATATACGTCCGGGGAGGGTCGGGTCGGAAGATCGTCTCCAAGTGTATCGTCTCGAACGGAGGAAGCAACCAGATCCGAACGAACGGCGGGAACAACTGGGAGCCGGTTGAGTGGCTCGACGGTACGGCTGACTGGCAGGAGGCTCGTGATGGTCCGTACGGGCAGACGACCATAGAGAACTGCCTGTGTGGGGTCGAGGAGGACCCCGAAGGCGTGTATCTGACGCAGACAGGGATTCTCCTTCAGGACGGCCCACAACTCGTCCGGAACTGTGAGATCGAGCTCGGACTCGCTGACGGTCGTGGGGGCGGCGGGACGTACGGCGTAGGGACCCGCGGCGAGAGTGGCGCAGCGCCGGCTGGTCCGGGGAGAGTCGAGAACACCACGATCACGCTCCACGAGAGCACCGATGCGTTCTACGTCTCGCCGTACACAGCCTCCCTCGAGGTCGAGAATGTCGCAATCAATACGGTCGGGTGGGAGGGAACTCGCAGCAACCTCATTGGTGGCGTCGGTCCAAATCTTCTTCAGAACGTAACGCTCAACGGCGAGCCCTTGTAGCGCTGGTTGCGTTCTGGTCTCTGGTTGGTTTCCGACTGGTGTGCTCTGTTGAAGAGGGATGTTCTTGTCCGACCACCAGTTCAGGCTGGCTCATGCATGGCCTCTCGCTACTGATCCTCACTTTGGTGTTTCTCGAAAGGGAAAATCAATCGGGCTATAGAGCGATCTAACGCGATTCCAGTGGAATCAATTGAAGAACAGAGATTCTGTGCGTCCGCCTCATTATCCTCCTGCAGCGTTGTCAGCCCACTCAGGCACTTTCTGGATCTAACTCAACTACCGTCTCAGTCGGTTCGTCGATATCATGCTCAACGGTGAGTGATTCTGAGGCGTACCCCTCTGCGTCCACGCTCACTTCCCAGGTCGCCGCAGGCTGCTTGAAATGGATAATTCCCTTTTCTGCGGTTGAGCCACTAATTTCCTCACTTTCGTCGCTCTGCTGATAGGCTGACACCTCAGCCCCTTCAACCGGTTCATCCGTCTCAGCATCAACTATCTCGAATGTCAACATTTCCGTTTCAAGCTCTGGCCCCAGTACGAACTCTACCTCACTGTCATCGTCAATTTCTCTCGTTTCGTTAATTGATTCATACCCGTCTGCTCCAACACTGATGTGCCAATCACCACACATCGTTTCGAGGGTTGCGGTACCGTTAGCATCAGTGACTGCCGTATCACTGCTGACCTCAGTAATGGCATCTGGTTCGCTCTGGGCGGTCAGGTCTGCGCCCTCAATCGGTTCCCCCTCTTCATCTACCACCTCTGCAGAGACTGTACACGAGTCGGGCCACTCAACAGCCTCAAGCTCAACAGTTTTCGGTTCGCTGCCGACCGTTACGCTGTAAGACTCTGCGCTAAAGGTCGGATGGAATCCATCCGTCACGACGACTTCGGCCTCCCCACTTTCCTCGATTTGGACGGTCAAGCTACCATTCGAATCGACTTCATATGGCGAAGGAGTCGAAGCCAGAACATCCCCATATACCGCGACACGGGCTTCTTCCATTGGCTCGCCAGTAGTCGAATCGATAGCAACGATCGTCAGCGATGTTCCTGCTGACCCAAGAGTCACCTCGCGCTCACGATTGCCGTCGTGAGTATACGTGAGTGTCTTCGAATCGTAGTCAGAATGCGTAATCTCAATTGTATACTTGTTCTCATAAATTTTGTCTGTATATTCTCCATTCGAATCGGTCTCGCCGCTGAATTCCAGGGGGATGTTGGCCTCTTGAGGTTCACCCTGTCCAGTGATCATTGCGCCTTCGACCGGCTCACCTTCAGGATTTGTGACTGTGAGCATTAGAGTAGAGGTATCGACTGCTGCCTCAAGTTCGACTCTCAGTTCACTCTCACCGTTGTGAGTGTGCTCAACGGTCGTTGCTTCGTAGTCAGGATGATCAATCTCAATAGTATATTTGTTCTCGTAAATCCGACTCTCGTGAACCCCATCCGAATCCGTCTCGCCGCTGAACTTAAGAGGAATATCTGCCTCGTGAGGATTTCCCTCGCCAGTTACGGACGCACCTTCAATCGGTTCGCCAGCAGGACCAACGACTTGGGTGGTGATCTCCGACAGGGGTGGCTCAGATGGCGTATCTTCACCATCGGCATTTTCCTCTTCTTCCGTCGCTGTCTCTTCCTCGGCCGGTGTTTCATCATCGGCCTCTTCCTCAGTTGGCGTTTCTTCCTCAGTGGGTGTCCCAGTCGCTTCTTCAGTCACCGTTTCTTCTTCAGTTGATGACTCGTCTTCACTACCTTCAGTCGGTGTTTCTTCCTCAGTAGAACTATTCTCTGAAGTCTCTGTAGCTTCTTCGTCCTCATCGCTCTCTTCAGACTCGTTTCCTAATTCGCCCTCCGTATCAGGTTCTGTACGGTTGCCCTCGTTAGATTCTGATTCGTTTCCGTCTGTATCAGTCTCATTTTCACCCAGATTACCTTCCTGCTGCTCCGCAGTGTCGTTCGATTCTCCGTTCCCGTCGTCCTCAGAAGATGTCTCAGGTTCTCCTTCCTCTGTGGGTTCAGCAGCGCAGCCCGCCAGTATGGTCGTTCCTCCTGCCAAAACTAGGAATCGTCTCCGGTTCCATTGATCTCGATCTGCCATACCGATGGGTGTCACATCCAACAAATAGTTCTGACTGTTTGTTCGTTACTCTGAACAGTAAAATAACTTGTATAGAGCGCTTTGTTGAATAGGGCCATCCCGACCAGTCGGGGACGTCAATCTTCGCGAACATCGTCACCGGTCCGTGGCCGGGGAGTCCGCTGTACGTTTGCGGGGGTGGCGGCCGGAAGATCGTCTCCAGGTGCGTCGTCGCGAACGGCGGGAGTAACCAGATCCGAACGAACGGGGGAACGATTGGGAGCCGATCGAGTGGCTCGACGGGACGACCGACTGGCAGGAAGCTCGTGACGGTCCCTATGGACAGTCGACGATCGAGGACTGTGGGCGCGGTTGCACAAGATCCTGAAGGGGTCTACCTGACTCAGACGGGGTTCCTCTTCCAGGACGGCCCGACGATCCTCCGAAACTGTGAGATCGACCTCGGATTCGCAGAGGGTGGGGGCGGGACGTACGGGATCGGGACCCGAGGAGAAGGCGGCGCAGCGCCGGCCGGACCAGTGACAGTCGAGAATACGACGATCACGCTCCACGAGGACACCGACGCAGTCTACGTCTCCCCGCACACGAACTCGATCCACGTCCAGGACGTCGCGATCGAGACTGTTGGGTGGGAGGCGGGGCTCAACCTAGGGTGTCATAAAACGGTTCACAAGGCGTTTGATTTCATTGCCGCTAAAAGTGAATCCTGTGCTACATACAGGGAATACTCATATCGGTCAGTACAACGAAATAACTATCAGGATATTGGATTCTTACTAAGTATGGAACGCAGACTACTCAAGACAGCTATTGGGATAGCAATGGTGGGAATAGGGCTGGTGCAGGTGTCTCTCTATGCCGTGCAAAGCGAATGGGTACCTACCGGTTTGGGTGTATTCATCTCGCTACTTGGGATTGTGTATCTATGGGCCGAGGTCTACTCAACTGCACAGTAAGCACCCGTACTTAGCAAATAGAGGAACTGAGAACGCGGGTATGAGAACCGTTGTATGACACCCTTGGGGCTCAACCATCTAGTAGGGGTGTGGGGGTCGATCAGGTCCAGGGCGTAACGATCAATGGCGATCAACTACACCGATCGGTGTCAAGAGTGTCATAGAACTGTTCGAATCCCTGTTGTCGTCTCCGAGATATGCTCACTATCGGTACTTCCCAATGTATCGCTATTCCTGAGTGATTTTGCACCGGTTTCCTCAGTGCTGAGGTGGTTCTGATCAATGAGCTGCTGCTTCGAGTGAAATCAGTTCACAACTCACTCAAGAGAATCGTCTCAATCACGAACTGGAACAGAGCTATCGCTCCCCCGTCGATTCGGGTTCGCGCCTGTCGCGGGCTGATCAGCCCGCGACGGCGCTTCGATTGGCCACCGGAATGCCGACGCCGTTTGTCGGCACCTCCCAGATTCGGGCGAGACGCTCATCTAATGCGTGTTCGATCCACTTCCGGAAGCGTTTGAACGGGAACCATGCTGGGCGTGCTCGCCCGCCGCAGCGCGGCTGGGCGAGCACTGCCCAGCCAACCAGCACCCAGAGATTCCGCAGTACGAACGCGACACCGACGTGTACCAAGCGGATCCCAGGATCGCGAGTGGAGGTTGTCGCGAGTGCCTCTCTGAACGTCCGGAAGCTTGTTTCGATGGCTGAGCGCTGCTTGTAGGCGTATTCGACTTGTTTTGGCGTGCGAGCGTCCTGCTCGCACGCCGCGTACGCATGGATGAGCAAGCCAGTCTTTCCTCGCTTTCCTTTGCGATAGGAGACGCAGATCGCCACCGGAAACCGCACTTCTCGCGGGGTTCCCTCGTACATCGCGTATTCGGTCCAGTAGGAGACCTTCGTGTCGAGCAGTTTCATCAGCTTCTTGCCACGGCGGATGAGCGGTGTGATCACCGGAGCGAGTGACTGCATGTGGTCAATTCCGGCGGCGGAGGCGAAGCCTCGATCGGCGACTAGACAGCGGATCGTGAGCCCGAGATCGCCGACGCGGCCGAGAACGCGCTCGGCCGCATCGGCTTTGGTTTCGTCACCGTGCATCCAGGTGAACGCGAGGATGAGAGGCTTGTTTCGACTGATCACGAAGCCAGCGCAGTAGCGATGGCAGTTAGTGGTGCCATCACGAGGAGTAGTTCGGCAGAGTTCGGTGGGGGAGAGATGGTGGCGGCCATGGTAGTGGATATCGACGAAGTCGAGACAGATGCTCCTCGGCGTTGCCTTGAGGAGCATCTGTTGAGCTTGGCGAGCGAGAATGTCGTTAACCGCGTTTTCGAATTGGAGATGGTCGACAGTGGCGAGCCATTCAAGAACGCGATCGCTGCAGGGTGTATTGATTGTCTGGGCGCAGATATCATGAATAGAGGTCTGTTCGACAGCAGCGGAGAGCACGGCAGCCCAGGCCTTTTCGGGGTCGAGGGCCCGACCCTCGACCCCTGGGACAGGAAGTTCTGTCAAGTGCTGAAGCGCTAAGCTTTCGAGGTCTGCCGCCGTAATAGTGGTGTCTGGGTTGGTCAGATCCATACAACCTAGACGCGTTCTAAGATCGTAACGACAGCAGTCATGACGCTACGCTAATCGATTGGGAACTACCGACTATAGGTGCGAACTGAACGACTGCCCTGGCCAAGAATTTAGTACGCAGCCCGTGCCTTCTTGCCATGGACGTTTCAGATTACGTGGTGCTGTTTGTACTCGATGTGATTGCGACCGTGGTCGAATATTTGCTTACATTGCAGTTGGTGGATCGTTCTAATCTGCAGTTCTGAGCGTTACAATCACTCCCTGGACGTACTCGAGAATCATCCCCGCCCGTGAAAGATAGGCCTCGCGAGTTGGGCTTACTCAGCTCAATCTGATTCTCGCGTTACTTTGGACTGCGAACGTCCCAAATCTATATCGGATACCCCCAAAGTGTCTTTTTCCTCAGGGGTGTGTGTTACCTGCCCATGATCCCGAACAGGGACGATGCCAGGTGGTTGCAGTCGAGAGGCTGGTGGTGGGCGTTCGCGCTCGCGCTCGCGACCGTATTGGTCGCTGCCATGAGCGACTACCTCGGGTGGATCGTCTTCGGGGTCTTCCTGTACTACGTCGCTCGACCCGTCTCAAGGCGGCTACACCAACGAGGACTCTCGTCGGGAACGAGTGCCGCTGTGACGCTCGTTCTCGTTATCCTCCCGTTCGTCGGTGTCCTGTTGGTCATTGTGTTACTTGCGATCGTTCAGATCGCCACGCTGGAGGTGACAGATTTTGACGCCGTCCTCGAACGATTCCTTCCGAGAGTAGATACCGACGAACTCCCGACAACCGAACCCGATCTGTATCCGTTCGCGGAGGATCTCGCAACCGATCCACGGCTTAACACCGTTGTACAGTGGATCAGCGGGCTCGTTAGCCGGTTTCTCACTGCGTCGTATCTATTGTTTGTGATGTTTCTGTTCGCGTTCGTTCTGATCCGCGACGAACGCCGGATCGAACGGTGGCTTCGAACCGAAATCATCAGGGAGAAACCCAACGTAACGGCGTACCTACGGCACGTCGACGAGGGGTTGCAGTCGATATTTTTCGGCTATACGCTGACGATTCTCGCGATCATGTCGTTGGCAGGCGTCGTATACACGGTGCTCAACGCAATCGCACCGGCGGACCTCGAGATTCCACAAGTCCTGTTGCTGGCGATCGTGACCGGGCTCGCCTCGGTGATTCCGCTCGTCGGCCGGAACGTCGTGTACGCAAGTATCGTCGGCTACCTCGCACTGACAGCGATTCGAACGGATCCCAGCACTCTCTGGTTTCCCGTCACGTTCTACGTCGCCATGGGTGTCTTCTTTGACGGCATCATCCGGACCTACGTGCGACCGACGCTTTCGGGACGAAGATTTCCGATGAGCCTGATCCTCTTTGCATACATCTTGGGTCCACCAATCTTCGGCTGGTACGGAATTTTTTTGGGCCCGATTATCATGGTCCTCACGGTAGTGTTTGTTCGACGTCACTTACCGAGATTGCTCCACGGCGGTCAAGTCATTCGCGAGACGTCTACCGATCACGATTCGCGGAATCACTGATAGACCGCACTTCTCTCCGAGATAGTACATTGGGGGTATTCCAGCCGTGGCCGATTAAACTGGTTGTCACACCGTTAATTTCGGCCCGAACAGACCCCGATGCACGAAGTTGTTGTATCGGATCGTGCGTTATCTCGATCTGCGAGCCTAACGTGCCTGACTTTACCAGTTAATTTGGATATGTGAGAGTCGTGCCAAATACAGGGTGTGGATCGGTCGCGGAGGGCAACTGCTATATACCGAGTTAAGATCGGTCGGTGTCAATCGAAGGAACTCATCAATCGCTGCAGAGGTTCAGGCTGAATCATCAGATTGAATCCACCAATGAAGTTGTTCTTCGGGGTGGTTCCGGTCGAGGTGTTCTCCCAGAAGTACTCCGGTTTCGAATTCTCGACCGCAAATATTACAGTAATAATGATGGTTGCGCCATGGAGTGGACTCTTTCGTGATGTCTCCTGGTACATGTTCGGTATGTGAACCGTTGTTGCCCAAGATTGACGATCGGATAAACATAGATAGCCGGTCAAAGTGTAGAAATTTCGGATGGTCAACGATGAGTTCGGAAAGGATGGCAAACGGGATGGCGATCAGAACAACTACGATGACGATATCAGCAGAAAGTTCTGCATCAGTTGCGATTAACACCGCTAGAATATCTTCAGTTACGCCAAAGATTATCCCTATTATAAAAAAACTCTAACAATCGTTTGAGTCTGCTGTGATCCATGAGTTCTTTTCACCTTATTGAGATAACTATCCACGTTCGGTCGGTAATAAGTGTCGTACTGAGTGAGTGCCCATTCAATTGGACCTGAACCAGTCAAATTTTTAATGTGTACCGCTTAATTGACAGTTACCGTACAATTCGTACGTTCACGGATTGGCGGACTCAGTATATCAGAATTGACCCGAACGCGATCACCATGCTGCATACATCCTCTCTATTCAGCAGGCATCGCTGGACAACTATCGAAAATCCGATTGGATGCGCCGTTGCCTAATTGACCTGGATGTAACGATGAGTGACCCGATCGCCGTGATCCAACTACCGCGTTTCGATGAGTCACGACTCTATCGGTTGATGGCTGAAATCCCGATATCTGAGCGACATATTTTTGTGACCTTGTATACAAATTCAGCCATGGCAACGCGAACGGGGACCGGGCTGGGTCAGCCGAACGCAGAGTCCCCGGATGCGTCATATGCAATCGTCGCTGGCCTCTACGTCGCCGTTCTCCTCGCTCCGCTCGCTGTTCTCGTCTTCGCACGCGCGACGTCGAACGGCGGCCTCCTCTATCTCGGATTTCTCACTGTACTCACAGTCATCGCCACTGTAGTTGGCTGGACTGTCTCCCGGACGTCCGGACTCGCAGTTAGCCTCGGCGGACGAACCACCGCGTGGCTGCTCGTTGTCCTCCCCTTCATCTGGTTCATCGGCGTTTTCGGTGTGGCTGCCATGGGAACTGAGCTACCGGGCATTACGGTTGGTCTCGCGATTGTCAGCACGATCGGTGGGATGTTTCTCGGCCTCTTCCTGACTGGGATGAGTCGGACCCGGTACGCGGCGGCCGTTCTGATCGGTGCTGAGGACGTCGTCGAATGGGAGGCGCGCTGGCCGCGGCGCTGGCGGCACTTCTCCGTGGCTTGGATAGTCATCGCGAGCGTCCTCGGCGTTGGCGGCGTCATCGTTCAGCTCGTGTGGAGCGACTTGTCCTGGGCAGGAAATCTCTATTTTCTCATGTTCCTATGGACACCCTTCGCGGGGGCCGCAAACCCACGGACGTTCCGCGTGACCGACGTGGGGCTCGTTGTCGAACGCCCACTCCAACAACGTCTCCGACCGTGGTCCGAGTTCGAAAGCTACGCGGTTACCGACACCGCGCTGATCATCCACCCGTCTGCGTGGTGGCGCCCGGCCTACCGATCCGACCGTGAGGATGTTGAGGATCTGGATGCTGCCGTCGAGGCGCTCGAAGCAATCCTTGGAGACGATGAGTAGTACCCGAAACAACCCGGAAGCGATGGAGCGCTCCCTCGCACTGTTACGGGGTATCAGAAACACGACGACCGTCGGGGCGGTCGACGCCGAGGACGGCACCTACTACGTCGTTGAGGGCTCCAGAAACGACTCATCAGCCGTCGAGAACGGGGGTGGGACGGAGATTGAGGTCCGAGCACTCGTTCGCGAGGACGGTCTCGTCCGCCAGACAGTCGTCAACGAAAGCTACGACATGGACGGCGAACGAACCACCACCAACCGGACGGTCGAGATCGTCGACGTCGGCGAGACAGTCGTCGAACGGCCCGACTGGTACGACGAGGCGTTGGCGGCCCAGCCCGAGGAGTCAGGATCCGACGAAACCAACGAAACTCCGGGCGGAGTGGGGGCGACGAACGAGACGTCAATCTCCCCGTCCTGACGCTCGCTCACGCTCGCCTCTGAGAACAAGGTTTGTCCGTTGCCGCACTTCGACCCTCTCATAGGCTCGGAGGAAACGATTTACCGACCGATCGTATCAACGGGTCACGATCGAAGGCGCAATGACTTTTCTCCGACCCTATCAGACGATTCTATGAAAGTAGATAGAAACGATGCGGGGTGCACTGGCTTGAGGAACGAGACGACGTCTCACCAGGGCTTGGACGCTTAGAACCCGCCTGCACTTCTCTCATATCTCCACCTTGTCGCCAGAGACACGTAAAGCGAGAACGGAACCCGTCTGGATTACCCCACGAGAGAGGGAAGAGTCTAGATTCGTGAGGTAACTTGGTAGGTCACCACCGCCACGACTATCACCTTCCCCACGTGACATATAGCTGCACGGCCTGCTTGTCAAACAGACCCGCTTGGCCGTGTCGATGTCAGAGGCACGCCACGGGCGGGATCTCCCCTGGCTCTCGCCTGTGCCCGTTCGATAGCCGCTGCGACGCGGGCCCTGAGTTGTGCTGACTGAGATCATCCAATCGTTACATCGAGCGTGCGTACTGAGTAGGGAATTCGCGGGCTTATCCGGATAGGGTACGTTTTATAACTTATCGAAATTATTCCCATCTTCCGGTAGTTTCTTATTCGGCCCTAATGTATATCTTATACGATGTCTCTTACTACGATTTTGTTGGTGGGAATCGTCGCGTCGATCTTCGTCGGATTCAACATCGGTGGTTCCTCAACGGGGATTGCGTGGGGGCCCTCGGTCGGAGCGGGGATCATCTCGAAGACAGTCGCGGCGGGATTGATGACGTTCTTCGTGTTTCTGGGTGGCTGGACGGTCGGTCGAAACGTCATGGACACGCTCGCCGGTGACATCATCACGATCCCGATCTCGCTCGAAGCCGGCGTCGGCGTCCTCTTTTTCATCGGGCTGGGGATCCTGATCGCGAACGTCTTCGGCGTTCCCGTCCCGACGTCGATGACGACCGTCGGCTCGA
This sequence comes from Saliphagus sp. LR7, assembly GCF_003344565.1. Classification (NCBI taxonomy): domain Archaea; kingdom Methanobacteriati; phylum Methanobacteriota; class Halobacteria; order Halobacteriales; family Natrialbaceae; genus Saliphagus; species Saliphagus sp. LR7. Next base: position 86,407 of record NZ_QPND01000014.1, read on the forward strand.
TTGCCGGACTCGGCCTCGCAACGGGAACACTCAACTTCGAAACGATCGGGTGGATCGTCGCCTGGTGGATCGTGACACCCGTTATCGGCTTTTGGGTCGGCGGGACGATCGGGCGCTATCTCTATCCCGAACTCAACCGGCGCTTCGAGATCGTCTCCTCGGAAGGTCCGCTACTCACCCTCGACCGAGACGGAGCGGTGCCGACCCCGATACTCGGACCGAACACGACGCGCCAGGAACTCGCCGGGACGATCGTCGTCCTCATGATCGGCTGTTACATGGCGTTTAGCGCCGGAGCGAGCAACGTCCCGAACGCGGTCGCGCCGCTCGTGAGTAGCGGCGCACTCGAAGCGAACACGGCAATCGCGGTCGCGACGGTGGCGATCGGACTCGGCGGCTTTACGATCGCGCGGCGGACGATGGAGTCGGTCGGCACCGAACTCAGCGACATTCCACTGTTGGCCGCGCTGATCGTCATGACGGTTGCAGCGACGATCACGACTGCGCTTTCCTGGATCGGGATCCCGATCAGCCTCGTGATGGCGATGGTGATGACGATCGTCGGACTCGGCTGGGGCCGGGCGACTCGACCGATCAGGGCAAGAGACGCCTTGCGCGGCCAGGCTGACGCAGACATCGCACCAGGTGCTCTCACTGCAGAGACGGAGACGCCCGTTCGAACGATCGACGAGGATACGAACGAACCCTCCGAAACCGATACCCCGACCGCCCGAAACATCGGCGAAGAGGAGCCCAGAGAAGTTCGGGAAGCGGGTAACCTGTTCAATCCCCGGGCAGTCATCAAGTACATCTCGATGTGGATTATCGGCCCAACGGTCTCGATGGGGCTCTCGTACGCGTTCTTCGTCGCGATCCCGGTCGTCGGATAACTGCCGACAGGGCACTTATCCAGAGACGGAGCGTAGACCAGGTATGATCTCCCGGGTTCTTGTTCCGATGGATGACTCCGAAATGGCAGAGCGGGCGCTGCGATACGCTCTCGAAGCACATCCCGATTCGGAAGTCATGGTTTTACACATCGTGGGCGAACCGTCGGCCATGTGGGGCGAGGCGACGAGTCTCGCGCTCGCCGATAACATCGGCGAGGCCGCGGACGAACACGCCAAAATCGTTCTTGATGGGGCTCGTGAGATCGCAGACGAGTACGACCGAGAAATCACGACGGAGGTACAACTGGGACATCCAACTCGGGCGATTCTGAACCGGGCCGACGGCTTTGATACGATCGTGATGGGGTCACACGGAGGGACGCTCGCCGATCGATTGCTCGTCGGAAATGTCGCCGAGAAGGTGTTCCGCCGATCACCGATTCCCGTTACCGTGGTTCGGTGAACTGCCTGTATGTAACACGAGATTCAGTCCAAATGGCTCGAAAATATCCTTTGCGATGGGTTCTATGACACGCTATGTCGGTGTTGGTTTGATACCAAGGTGGTGTCAGGGTGGTTTCTCCCTGGTTTCACAGTGCCATCCCGAGCGCGAAGCCAGCCGAGAGAAACCAGACCGTCCCGACGACGGCTCGTCGAATGCGCCCCTGTTGATGCTCATGGCCGCCGAAAACCCAGTAGAAGACGCCGGAGGCCATGAGGAGCAGGGGCGCGGCGATCCCCCACTGGCCAAACTGGAGGAGTCCGGCCGCTACCGTTCCCGCCGCGAAGATGCGAACGGACATGGCGTGAGAGCGAGCAATCAGTCCCATCTTCTATGAGACGTATATCTTATTGTATTTAGAGTTTATCCGTGGTCAAAGTTTTGATCGCTACTCGTCCGTGAGGTCGCGAGCAGCGAACAGCAGCATCCCCTTCCAGGTGAACCCGTGGCGCTTCCGAGTGGCGTTCAGGAGGTCGTACTGGCTCTTCTCGTCGTCAAGCCCATCCGAGACTCCGTGTAGTTCCCGGTGAGTGTGCATCAGGAGGCCGCGCCAGGTCAGTCCGAACTCGCTTTTGAGATCATCGAGCTCCTCGTACTGCTCCGTCGGCATATCGACTGATACGTAGCGCTTCCGATCGTTTCCAGGCACTTCGAGATTGATCGCGGTCATGCCGTCGTCCTCTCCATCGTTCGAGTCAGCCATGGAGACCACAGGGGATTCTCCGCTGCCACCGGTACTTAGAGATCTGAGTCACAATATCCTGAGTTGCCTATCTCCCCCCTTAAACCTACTCGCCGAAACTCTCCCTATTGCGACAACAGTTTTAATGTAAAAGTGAGCGGGGTGATCTTATGGTGTTCTCATTTGACCCGTGCTCAAAAAGTAAGATGGACGTGGGTTCCGATGAGTGCCATTCGTGTCAGACATAACCATGCAAGACAAAACGCTGCGGACAGTGCGAACGCTACGGGAGAATCGGATCGATCACTAGGCACGCGGCTCATCGTCTGGGTTCTCACGCTGGTAACGACGTCGTCGCCCTTCGGCGCCCTCAATGAGACGGGCGATCGGATGGCGCCGGCGGCGAAGGCACTGATCCTCAGCGCCGTGGGGGTCATCGTCGCGAGCAATCCGGCGGCTGCCCAGGAATACTGCGATGAGGGGGTCGGGCTCTTGGTTGCCGACACCCAGGTCATGCTCTGGCAGATTGTCCTGGGGATGCTCGTCATCATCGCCATGCTCGGTCTGATCCTCCGAGCGTTCCCGCTGTTCACGGGCGCAACCGCAGCGGGCAACCTGATGATCGTCGGCGTGATTGTCGGGGTGATCGGGTTCGTGTTCATTCTGACGTTCATCGACTTCGCCTTCGGGGTCGTCGGCGGGCCAGGGATCGGCGAAGGCTGCTCGCCGTTCCTCTGAGGGCCCGACGAATGCGCCTTCGCCGATCGACTCGCGGTATGGCGGTACTTCTTGTTTCGCTGGCGCTAGTCGCTTCGCTCGGCGTTACAGCGGTCGCTGTCGCCCCGGCTGACGGGGGCGTTGTCGCCGCCCAGGAAGATGGCGACAACGGCAACGAATCGGACGGCCCGGGCGACCAGTGGCCCTCCGGAAATGAGAGCGCGGGCAACGAAAGCGAGAACGAGAGCGGGAACGAGTCGGGCGGTGGTGACGGTAGCGGCGGTGGAGGACTCCTTGATCGGGCCGGATCGGCTATCGGGTCGGCGAATCCCGTTCCTTCGCCGGCGGAGGCTGCCGAGGACGTCTGGGAGTGGATCTCCACGCAGCTCCAGGAGATGATGACGACGCTCGTCGATACCGTCTTCAACGAATTGCTCGGGACGCCAACGATCGAGAACGACGGCGCCATGGGCATCATGGGCTCCCCGGTCGATCCCACGACGGCCGAGGAGATTGACGCGAACGACGATACCAACGGTGGATTTGCCACGCAGAACTACACGAACCTCTACCACTCAGTGTACCTGGTCTACGTCATCCCTCTCGTGGGCGGGGTCCTCGGAGTGATGGCGCTGACCGTGCTGGTCGGTCCGTCGCTGTCGGCGTTCACCCAGCGTCGGATGTTCACCACGGTCGGGACGGCTGCGCTCGCCGTGTTCCTGGTTGTTGCCTCTTGGGAGTTCGCCGCACTGATGCACGCCTTCTCCGACGGCGTGACACAGCACTTCCTCCCCACCGGCGGCGAAGTGCTCGACTTTAATCGGACAATCTACAGCGGTCCCCTCGCCGTTACGATCGGGCTCCTCGCCAGCGGGGGGACGACAGGGATCGCCCTGCTCGCCCTCCACGCAGTCCGGCATATGCTCCTCTACGTCGCCCCGATCGCACTTCCGGCGTTGATCTTGCTGGCCTACTGGGGTGGCCACCAGCGCGTGAAACAGGTCGGGTCGTTCTTCATCTGGCAATGGTACGCTCTGTTGGTGTGGAACTGGCCGACTGCGGTGTTGCTGCGCGTGGCCTACGAACTCAACTGGATGTTCCACTCGAGCGACCTCATCAACATCGGGATGACGATGGCGATCTTCCTGATCGCGGTCGCGATCCCCTTGGCCGTCTCTGGGTCGTTCACTCTGATCGGCCTCTCGATGCGCGGGGCCGCAGCCTCGGCGGCCGGGGGCGCGTTCGCAAGCATCCGGAACCGGTCGCGCTCGGCGGCCCCCGAACCGACGGGCGAGTCGCGGACACGCCGTGCCGGTCGGCGACTCCGCTCGGGCGCGTCGTGGGCGGGTGCCGGTGCTGCGAACCGAGCGTCAGGAGCCTACGGTCGGGCAAGTGCGGCGGTCAATCGGCGCCGTGGGGTTGACAATACAACGTCGGGGCCGGCGCCCTCGAAAGACAGGGTAGGGAAGACGCCCTCGTCGAGACGGGCAGCGGCTGATGGTGGCTCGATCATCTCGCGAAGCCGGTCGCGCACTTCGAGGACGGGAATCACGCCGGGGCAGCGCCAGCGGACAAATCACAAGGGCGCGACGGCTTCGAAGCCAAAGAAGCGCCTCCAGCGGACGGACAACGGCAACTATCGAGTGATCGACCGATGAGTGACGACTCCACGGCCGACGGCGAAAGAATCGACTACAAGGTGTTCGGCGGTGCCTCGGGCGACCAGGTCGTCCTCGGTGTGAACAAACTCGAGCTCGGCGCCGCGTTGCTCCCCACGGCCGCGATCTGGTTCGTGGCCCGACAGGCTATCCCCGCCGGCGGTCGGCTCCCGTTCTACCTGGGGGCGATCGCCTGGACGGCCGTCGGCCTTGGGTTCATAGCTGCGAAGGAGCCCTGGCAGTCCGCCCTCGAGTACACCGAGACGATCGTCCGCTTCGCCACCCACCAACAGACCATGCTCTACGACAGGAACCCGAACGACTCCGGTATCGAACAGCCTACGAACGACTCGATCTTCGCGCGCCTCGCGCGCCTTCCCGGCCTCGAGGCGATCCCGTTCGTCGGCGGCTCTGGAGGTCCCGAGAAGAAGGCCGACGAGGATGATCGGCCGCTGCGCTCTCAGGACATCGTTCAGTTCGAGCGCGCGTACAGCGGCACTCCGGCCCTCGAGACTGATGAGGGGACGATCGTCGGCGCCATCGAGATCCAGCCAGCGAACATGGTCACGGCGAGCGATGATGCCTGGCAGCGCCAGGCCAAGATCTACGCGAAGATCCTCAACACGGCGCTCTCGGGCTCGATCCAGGTCTCCGAGTATATGCGGATGGTCGATTACACCCCGCGCATCGAGCGCTACCTCACGCGCCACGACGAGATCGTGACGACCGGCGACGGCCTCGCCCAGTCCGGCGAGATCGCCTACGACGACCTCCCGTTCGGGATGCAGGTCCACGCTGATCTCTGCGAAGAGCGGGCCGACGCGTCTCCACCTACGACCTCTCGACGCTCGTCGTCGATCCGTACGTGATCGTCGAGGTCGAACCCGCCGACGTCGTCTCCAACGAGGACGTCGAGGGTGGCCTGACGTCGATCCCGCTCGTCGGCCGGGCCTATACGAACGTCAAGCTCCACCAGCTGAAGAAATCGAGTGAGCACATCCCTGAGATGATCGACCTCCTCGAAAGCCGGCTCGACACGCTCTCCGACGCGATCCGGCGCCTCGACGGTGTGCGAGCGAACTCGATCCCGAGCGAGAAGTTGGCGCAGGTCGCGGCCGATCACTACCAGGCGGCGAACGTCTACGCCCACGCCGACTACACCTCGCTCGTCCGGCAGAACCCCGTTCCCGTGCCGGAGGAAGCCGCCTCCCCGGAGATCGACACGGATGCCGACCGCGATTACGCGAGCGATCCCGAGTACGAGCTGACCTACGCCCACCTCGACGCCGAAGCTGAGCGCGATCCGACGTCCACGCTGTCGCGGACGCACTCGCGTCTCGCGACCGCCGAGAAGCACGCCCAGTTCGCCGCTGCTTCGGAGTCGCGTGGGGACGACGTCGAGGACGGCCCGGCGCCGAACGGTGGCGACGACCCCCGACCGCGAGACGAGTCCGGGAAATTCGTCGCATCCGATGAGACGGGGGCTGCTGAGGCCAGCACGGACGGCGGCGAGGCGGTCGTCGACGAGGGCGCCGAGTGGGGCGCGGGCTTCCCCGACCGCGCCCCCGGGGTCACCGAGGTCGCTGCCACCCAGGAGGAGCTAGACGAGCAGTTCCGGTCGCTGCTCGCCCCCGAGTCGTTCGACCGGAGCGATCCCTCCCACGTCACGATCGACGAGGATCTCCACTCGGCAACGCTGTTCATCTCCTCGTGGCCGAAGGACCCCCCGCAGGGCATCCTCGAGACGGTCCTCCGGTTCGATGACGCGGAGATCGCGACGAACGTCACGACCCACATCGACGTCCTCGACCAGGAGAAAGCCGAGCGGGAGCTCGCCGACCTCGAGGACGCCCTCAAGTCGAAAGCCGAGCGCGTCGAGGACTCGAAGCTCTCGATGTTCGGCGAGCGCTACCGGGAGGACCAGGAGGAGGCGAAGGCGATGCTCCAGTCGTTCCTGGCGAGCGGGCACGATATGTTCGAGGCACAGACCTACATCGAGGTCCAGTCTCGCAACCCGAGCGCCATCGAGCGCGCCATCCGGTCGATCCGCTCGAACTCGCCGACGAGGGCGCGGACATCACGGTGCTGCACCGGAACCACGACCGGGGCCATCAGACGCTCTCGCCGGCGTGCCAGGACAAGATCGACCAAAAGGTGAAGATGCGCGCCGACGGGCTCGCGACGACGAACGCTTGGACGACGAAGAACCTGTACGACCCGACCGGGATCGAGGTCGGCGAGAACATGGCGACGAACGAGCCCCTCTCCGTGGACATCTACAAGCGTGACGCAGGCTACAACTGGATGATCGTCGGCAAGACCGGCGCCGGCAAGACCGTGACCTCGAGTGAAGTCCTCTGGCGTCAGAAGACGAGCAACCCCGAGATGTTCATGGCGGTGATCGACCCACTCCAGGAGTTCGCGAACCTCCAGGAGGTCTTCGACGGCGAGCGGATCGTCGTCGGGTCGACGAATTTGAACCCGTTCGACATTTCGCCGACTCCCGAGGACAAACTCGACGTGATCGGCTGGGACGCGCCCTACACGGAGTGGGTGGACTCGAACCTCGACTTCGTGGAGCTCTACTACAATACGCAGAATTTCGACTTCTCGACCAAACGCGCGGTCTGGAATCAGGCGATCAAGGAGGCCGGCGATCGGAAGGGAATCGAGAAGGACCCGCAGACCCACGCCGCCGAGCACCGAGAGGACGAGGGTTACGATGGTACACCGCCGACCGTCCTCGACGTCATCGACGTGATACGGGAGATGTCCGACGACGCTTCCGAGTTCGTGGACGACCCCGAGAACGAACGGCAGCTAGAGGATCGGGAGGCAAAAGCGACGGACATCATCAACAACCAGGTCGAGCCGTTCAAAGAGGGCGGCCACCTCGAGCACCTGGCTCACCAGACTGAGGTCGACCTCTCAGAGACGGACGTCGTGTGGGCCGATCTTCAGCTGAAGGAGGGCGACGAGCAGGGTGGTGGGCTGATGATGCACCTGCTACTCGATCTGCTCTATAACGAGGTGAAAGCCCGACCGGAGCCGGGGATGATCTTCTGTGACGAGTTCCACTACCTGCTTCGGGACGACATGACGGTGAAGAGCCTGAGCCAGAAGTACCGTCACCATCGCCACTGGGATCTATCGATCGGCGCCGGCACGCAGTCCCACAAGGACTTCTTTGGCACTGACTCGGAGGGGAACCACCACATGACCGATAACGCCGAGACGATGATGGAGCTCTCCTCGATGGAGATCTACCAGTTCGTCGAAGGCATGAACGAAAAGTGGGCGAAACAGCTCGGCCTCTCGGCCGAAGAGGGGGAGATTATCGCTGACCTTCAGAAGGGGAACAAGGCCGACGGCTACTCCGAAGCGCTGTTGCGCGTTGATGACGAGGGATGCTTCCCCGCTCGGGTCCGAATGGATCGTGACCTAAACCCCCGCGAGTCGGTCGCGCTCATGTGCGATCCCTCGACACACGGCGAGGACTACCGCGAGTACCTCGATAAACACGATGACGTCTGCAACTGGAGGTGGACCTGAGATGGGGCTCGGGAACCGGGTGATCGGTGGAACGAAGCGAAAGCTCGGGATCGGCTCACCCTACGGAACACTCGAGCTAGACGGCGATCGCATCGACCGGCTGTACGACGAGACGCCGGCCCGTCACTCGGTGTCGATCCAACCGAACAAAGACGGTGGTGGGATCACGAATGCGATCGACCTCCTGACGGCCGTCCACACGGCGGGGAAGAAGGGCTTCCCGGTGATCGGCTCGGCGGACGTCCCGACGCACGCTTTCGAGATGCGGAACATCAACGGTCGGATCGGCTTTCAGTACGTGATGGGCTCGGAGAAGGCCCAGGGCCAAATCGAACGGTAGTTAGAGACGTTCTACCCGAACGCCCACGTCAACGTCAGCGAGCACCCCCATCCCGGCCTACTCCCGCTGGAGGAGGGGCGCCACGCGGCCGCTGCTGTCCTCAAGCTCCGGAAGCGGAAGGACGGGAAGCATCTCTACCCGATCCGGCACATGGACATCGAGGGCTTCGAGAACGACCCCTACGGCTCGATCACAGCGGAAATGATCGGCGAGCGAGAGAGCGACGTCGTCTCCGATATCGCGGTGCAGACGATCTTCGAGCCGGCGCCGGGCGACTGGTGGAAAGGCGGTCTCCTGGGAACGTCGATCGACGACGTCGCCGACGAGCTCAAGAGTCCGACCAAGGAGTTCGGGATGGTCGACGCGCTGAAATACGAAGCGAAGCCCGAACAGAGCACCCTTGAGGGCGAAACGCGGGAGGCATCCGAGAAGGATCGGACAGCCTCAAAGATCGTTCGCGAACAGCGCGGCGAGAAGGGCTTCCGTCTGAACGTCCGTATCCTCGCGGTGAGCGACGACCCCGACCAAGCGACCGCGCGGGTTGAGGAGACCGCGCAGATGTTCGACGGCTACTACGAATCGGCGACTGAGCAAGGCTTCGAAATCTGTCCTCAGTGGGACAAGAAGCTCCGGAAGACCCTCAATCGTGCCTTCGGTCGCGAGCGGGCCGACCGACGAATGATCATGGGCGTCCGCGCCGCTGCCGGGCTCATGCACATCCCGAACGATACGATCAACACCCAGGACGTCGACTGGTCGCTGACCTCTCACGCTGGCGACGTCCCCGCTGACGCACCTCGGTTCACCGACTGGAACCACCTCAAGGTCGTCACCTGGGAGGACGCCGACCGCTCGCACGGCGCCGGTGATGACTGGGATTACGCGATCGCATCGACGTGGACGCCACCGGACGAACGAGAGCCCGAAGCGCTCAAAGAGTTCGACGTCGAGGGCGACCCCCGACTCGGGGCCGGACGAACCGGACGACCGACCGAACGAGGACGGCGACACCGAGGCCGAAGCATGAGTCTGAACCCGTTTTCCGAGAACCAAAGCGAGGCAGAGAGTGAGAAGTTCGGGGTGCGCATCGAGGGCGAGGATGACCCCTCGAAGCCCGTCCTCATCAACTCGAAAGAGTGGCAGATCAATCGCTATGACCCCGTCTCCGAGGAGGTGGAAGCTTTCGCGGGGGCCTGGCCGCGGGCGATGATCGAGAACGCCCAGGCCGAACCGAAGCAACCGCTGTGGATCGGCGTCTCCGAGAGCACGGGGCGAGAGGTTCCCATCGAGTTCGACCGGCTGTTCCGGCACGTTTTCTACGGGGGATCGACGGGGACCGGGAAGACGACGAAGATGTACAACGACGCCGTGGCGCTGATGTACGCCGGCCACGGCATCACTGTGATCGACCCGAAGGGCGACGACATTTACGACCTTCTTCGCCGGGTCCCCCGCGATCGGTGGGACGACGTGATCTACATCGCTCCCGGCGACGACTACATGGATCGGACGGTCGGATTCAACCTCTTTGAGACGTTCCACGAGCCCGACGAGTCGGGGTTTGACGAGGAGATCGAGGGGATCGTCGACGACTTCAAGAACCTGATCGTGGGGGGCGAGTACTGGGGGCCGCGAATGGACCGGATCATGAAGACGATGGTCCGCGGCATGGTCCGCCACCCGCGGGACTTCACCCCTATCGAGATGTACTACACGCTCCTTGAGGACGAAAACCGCGCCGAGTATGCTGGGTTGATCGGCGACCAAATCGAGGACGACGACATCATGTTCCTGGAGGGATTCACTCGACGAATCGCGGACGAACTCTCCGACAGCGACCTGGACCCCCTCATTGGGCGGCTGAAAGACTGGGTCGAGAACCCGATGACCCGCCAGATCATCGCCCAGCGAGAGAGCAACGTCTCGATCGCCGAAGCCGTCAATGAGGGCAAGATCGTGATCGTGAAAAACGACCTCCCGAGCGAGGCCCAGACGATGGTCGCAACGGCGGTCATGCGGCGGGTCTGGACCTGCGTCACCGATCGGGTGCCGGAGTCCGAACGGAAGGTCCGGGAGCTCGCCGGCCTCGATGATACCGGCGCCGAGTACGATCCCTACTTTCTAATGATCGATGAGTGCGACGATGTCCTCACCGAGGCCTCACAGATCGACACAATGCTCACGAAGGCGCGCTCGAAGCGCCTGAGCCTGATGCTCGCCACGCAGACGCTTCACCAACTGGACGAAAGCGCCCAGCAAGCAATCCTCTCGAACTGCAACACACTCGTCTCACTAAACCCGCTGCTACCGGCAGAGGCGAGTGCGCTCGCAAAACGGTTCGGTGGGAAGGACCCTGACGATCTGACGCAGATACCCGACTACCACGCCCAGACGAAGCTCCGACACGAGGAGGAGAGCTTCATGGCGAAGCTCACGCCGCCGTATCCGCCGCTGTACACGATCCAAGAGGCGTTCGAGTTGATCCGGCAGTCGATCGACGACTATGGCGTGGAGCGCCAGTCGGGGCGTGAGATCATGGACGAGATGTTCTTCGCCGACACGGGGCAGTCTGCCTGTGCCAAGTCGGTCGGCCTCGAGAACACGGAGAGCCCCGACATGGACGAAACGATGGACGTCGACGACACCAAGACGGCACGCACGGCCGTGAAGGCGGTCTACGACGCGACCATTCGCGCCGGCGAGGACATGACGGCAATCGACTCGACGGAGGCCCGCGACCTGATCAGGGAGGCGACCGGCCTCGGACCACGGCCGGCGTCGAACATGACCGAGCGCCTCGCGGCGGTCGGCGCGATCGAACAGCGCTCGACGTCTGACGGCCTCGAACTGACCGTCACGCCGGAGGGGCGAGAGATTATCGGCCTCCAAACCGGGAGTGGCGGCTCCGGGGGCGTGGACGCTCACCGCTTCATGCTCCGCCGAGTGTACGAGTGGGGGACACGCCTGGGCTACGACATGGACCTCCCGACCCAGGACGGCGACGAGCTTCCTGATGCCGTGGGAGAGATCCCGCCGAACGTCTACCCACCGGACGGGTTCGGCGACCTTACCGACGACGAGCGCGACCAGCTGCTCCGGGGGCGCCTCGAAGGGGAGTACGAGGAGATCCTCGAGCTCTCGGGAACGGGCACGTTCTACATCGAAGTCGAGTCGAAGGGGATCACGAAGCCGGCGGGGCCAATCAAGAACGCCGCGAAAGCCCCCGGCCCCGAGCAACTCCTGTTCGTGGTTGAGGACGGCGGCGGCAAGGGGCTGACCTCGAAAGCCGAGACGCTCGCGGGGATCTTCGGGATCGGGCCGGACGCGAACCCCTATGTCTCCGGTCGGGCCCCCGAGGGAGTGTCCCGGAAGTTCTACACGCGAAACCGCGTGACGATGAACCCCGACCTCCTTGATCACGAGCCGGACAAGTTCGCGGTGGTCCGTGGCGACGTCTCGACCGAGTGGGTCGAGTACCCGAACGGGAAGATCGCCTGTCGTGAGCGTGGCGATGGCGAGACGTTCCTCACGTTCGACGGCGCCGATGAATACCGCGAGCGAGATCTAGAGGATGCCCCCGCAATCGTCTACTACCACGCCGATCGAGAGGGCTACGCGGTCGAGGTCGGCGGCGAGATCGAGCGCGTCTACGGCTCTAAGGCAAAGCTGACCGAGGACTGGTCGTGGATCTATGAGCCGCTGATCCCGGAAGTGATGTTCATCGATTACGGCTACGAGGCCGTTCCCGAGCCCGAGGCGTTCCGCATCGGCATCGTTCCCCACGACGACCGGGACCTGGACGCCGACCTGTTGATGTACGATCACGCGACCGGCGAGGTGTCGGACGACTATGCGACCGCTGCGGACGCCTCTCGGACCGAGAGCGCGGCGCCAGTGTCGGACGGCTCAGAGTCCCCGGAGGATCGTGACAGCTCAGAGAGCGGTGAAGAGTGCGCCCTGGCGGAAGCGAGAGTGGTCGCTGGCAAAGAAGAGCCCGCCCAATCCGACAAAGGTGGTGGTGGTGATCCGACCGTAGTACGGACGGGTGAGTGCCAAGGTGAAGGCGGCGACGTCGACTTCGAGAAATATTCGGACGATAACGACACTGACGACGGCGACAGCGGGATGGGCTCGGGTTACAATCTGTATTAGATAGCGTTACTCATACTCACGAATATAAGTACATGAAGACATCTGGTATCTCGATGCTGTCAAGGGCGGTAAGTACGGCATCACGGAGGTCGTCCAGTGTTTCAAACAGGCGGTTGCCGAGTGCTTGATCGAGTTGTCGCCAGCACCCCTCCGCGGGGTTCAGCTCCGGGAACCCACCTCCGCGAGAGCATTGCGGAAGTCTTCGAGGGTTGCGGCGGCGAGTGAGCTCATATCTGCACATGAGACTCCATCCTAAAGAATATTCAGCTACGCTCATGAGAAGCACGTTGTTGGTGAGTTAGAGTACGGCTCTGACGATATCTTCGAGAGCTTCTCGACCGGGTTTCCGGAGGAGACGTCGGCGGAGCTGAAACGCTCTGAGACACGGCGTCAGTTTGTCTTTTGAGACGCCTCGGTGAGGCGAGAGCCACCGTCGCACCAGCGACGCGTGGCTCTCGCAGGTATTCACGTGTGCGTCTCCATCGACGTACTCTCCTTCACCGTGAATGACGGCTTCTCGCTGGTAGTTCTCGTCATCGTCGAGTGGGTCGTACGCTCGAAATCCATCGGTGTAGACGGTGAGCGACTCCTTCTCGGAGTTGCCGAGAAGGAGTCGCGCGGTCGATTCGTCGGCGGACTTCGTTGGAACGACGTACCGCTGACCGCTGCCGCGATCAACGAGTGTGAACACTGGTGGCTTGTCTTCGTCGTATGTTCCTCGACCACGTATCGAGAGGCCACGCGAGCGCGACCGAGAGTCGCGCTCGCGACCTTTCAGCCCCGCAGTCACGTAGAGTTCATCGATCTCGACTGGTCCGACGAGATCAATGGCTGGCGCGTCAAGCGTTCTGGCGAACTGCTCGACGCGCCGCCGAAGCGTTCGATACGACACGTCAAGTTCAGCGTCTAGCTGGCGAATACTCGTGTTGAACCGGAGTAACGAGTAGAACGCGAAAAAGAGCTTATCGAGGCCGATCTTCGCGTGCGCGAAGATCGTGCCGGTCTTGGTGTTGAACGTGCGGTCGCAACTCTTACAGAGATACCGCTGATACTGCCGATAGCTGCCGTGTTCGATCACTGACTCAGACCGGCAGCGCGGGCAATAGAGGCCATCGCGCCAGCGAACCTGCTCCAACAGGTTCGCGGCGCTCGCCTCTGAGCTAAGCACCTCAAATGGGAACATATCGGGTGACGCGAACGCGTCACCCTTGCTCGCTACGCTTCAACAGTGCCAGCTCTACTTGACCAACAATCTGCTTCCGAAGAGCGATTCAGCTAAGAGTATGAATATTAGGTCGTATTGACGACGACACGGCCTATCCATTCGTCACCTTCGCGGACGAGGTCAACACCGTCCTGCAGATTCTCTAAGGCCACCTCGTGGGTTAGTGTCGGAGAGATATCCACTGTTCCGGTTGCGAGCGTCGTAAGTACCTCGATCAGTTCCGAGCGGCGGTGGTCGCCAGAGACCCGGAGTTGGCCCTCGCGCACGTCGCCGAATTCGACCGAGATGTCCTCTGTCTGGATACCGACGCTGACGACGGTGCCCGACTCATAGCCGTTCTTCCCGTTGATGGCGTCTACGGCCTGCTCCATCGCAACTGGCGATCCGGAACATTCGATTGCGGCGTCGGCGCCCCAGCCGTCGGTCTCGTCGGCGATCCGTTTGAGGATGTCGTCGCGCTCGGGGTTGAGCGTCACGTCCGCGCCGTAGGCCTCGGCGCCATCCAGTTGTGGATCGGCGAGGTCAACGGCGACGATAGTTCCGGCACCGAGGCTATCCGCCCAGAGCACGGAGTGAAGGCCGACACCACCAGCACCAAAGACGACTACCGTATCACCGGGATCGATCTCTGCGCGCTGGAAGGCATGGTAGGCCGTCGAGACCGCGCATCCGGCGACGGACCCTTCGGCGAACGAAACCGCTTCCGGAAGCGGTACGACGGCGCGTTCGGGGACAGCGATATACTCGGCGAACGTGCCGTCGACGTGATGACCGATCGACTGCCGATTGCGACAGCGGTTGTCGTTCCCCCGCGAGCAGGGCCGACAGGTTCCGCAGGACTCGATATAGTGAATTACGACTCGGTCGCCCGCGGCGACGTGGTTGACGCCGTCACCGACAGAGTCAATGATGCCTGCACCCTCGTGGCCAAGTGTGATGGGATCTGACGCGGGGTCAGTCTTGCCGTTCAGATAGTTCATGTCGCTACCACAGAGGCTTGCAGCCTGCAGATCGACTAAGACCTCATCCGGTTGGGGATCAGGTTGATTGACGTCCTTAATTCGCAGGTCTTCTTTGTCATAGTATCTTGCGGCGCGCATAGCTCACCCGATTGAAGGAAAGGATATAGGTTCTGTGAAAGGCTTCCGATAAGATATCAGATGTTGCTACTGAAACATGTTTGAGATAATTGACATGACCTTGAGTACAGCCAGTCATGGTGGATCATGCGGAGTACGATTACACGGACAAGATGGCTATCTTCACAGGATCAACGAAGGTGCCAATCATGGCGACTGGCCAACGCAGGCGCGAATGTCATCGTCAACGCCCGAGCCTAGGACGAGGTGGCCGAATCAAACTCGACAAGACAAACGGCAATCGAGTGGAGGACATCGATGACACGACGGTGCCTTTCACCCCTCGAGGTATCTCGAAAGACAAGCAAACACAGGATCTCAGAGCTTTTCAGCCCGCCGTGAACTCCATGGCAAACCAGACGACGAAGCTCTCAAGCATGCTCTCGACGCCGCGCTCTGAAAGTCAACAACGTGCTTCCTACGAGCGACCCTGATTATGCCTTTGCCTATACGACCCGTCTTGATGAGAGCTAGAACCACGAGTTGAAGAGGATTGGCTAGGGGACACATTGTTATGGCCCCGCTTCTCTAATCTGGCAACGGATGAAGTTGATCGATACACACACCCACGCTTGGGGCTTGGACACGCCGGAACTCCCCTGGCAGGCGGAGGTTCTCCCGCCGGGCTGGGAGGGGACGTACACCCATACCGATCTCGTCGGCGACATGGATCGAATCGGAATTGATGAGGCCGTTATCGTGACGACGCCGCTGTACGGCAGGGGACCTCGGGCCAACGAGTACACGATGCGGGCGGTTGAGGCTCACCCCGACCGACTCTGGGGCGTCGGGTTGATGGAGTTTTTCCCGGAGGACCCGGACGGGGCTCGCATTGCCGTTGAACGGATAACCGGCCATCCGCGGATGCTCGGTATCCGGATGCACGCCGCCCTCGAATACGGAGAGACCCCAGGTGATGTCGACCGAAGTGGTGACTGGATTACGGACGAACGGCTTGAGCCGGTGTGGGAAGCCGCAGGTAATCTTGGAACCACGATATTCGTCTTCCCCAAAGCCCAGCAGTTAAGCCAGATCGAGGACCTCGCCGGCCGCTACCCGGGAACAACAATCATCGTCGATCACATGGCCTGGCCGGACGAAACGACCGCGGCCGACGAGGGTCCGTGGACTGGTTTCAAGGCTCTCGCCGAGTACGACAACGTCTCCGTGAAGGTAAGCTCTGTTCCTCGCTCGGCAGCCCTTCAGGAAGGAGGTGACGGCCGCTGGCCCTACGAGTCGATGCATGGCTATCTCCATGCTCTTTTGGAGTGGTTCGGCCCCGAACGACTCATGGTCGGCTCTGATTACCCCTGGATGGACAACTGGGCAAGCTACGGAGATTGTCTTTCCTGGCTCGAGACCGTCGACATTCTTTCAGCGCGTGACCAGGCCTATCTCTCCTATCGAACGTTCGAGCGCGTCCACAGTTAACTCGATCGCGGTTCAGGGTTCGAACGACCAGATCTCCTCCATGTAGGGGACTCCACCGTCGTCGGCCTCGACATCTACGCCCTCGGTCTTGAACTCGGCGACGCGGCGCTCCCATTCCTCGACTGCCGGATCGGATGCCATCGCTTCGTCGTATCGCTCGACGTCTTCGGCCTCAAGGATACAGATGGCGATTTCCCTGCGTACGTAGAGTTCAAACCGTTCAACACCTGCTTCCTCCATTGCCCGCGTAACGCCTCCGGGCACGTCCTCGTGGGCCTCGAGATACTCGTCTCTACGCTCGGGATCGATCCGTTGGAGGTATACTGCACGTTCGATCTCTTCGCCTGGCATACCCGGTTATCTATGGCGAAGAGGCAATAATTTTTGGTCTCCATAGAGACCCATACACGAACCCCGGCCCTGATCTACCAGGAGGTGACGGTGACGTCCCGGAGCGGGCGCGCCAGCGGAATCTCGACCTGTCCGTCCGTGTAGTGAGAGAGGTAGAACGCAATGATGATCTCCAGCGAGCGCGTCGCCTCCTCGCCGGTCGAACCGTTTTCGGCCTCGCCCTCCAGAACGTCGACGATGTGGGCGGCCGCGTTCGCGAACGCGCGCTGATAGTCGTCGTCCCACGTCCAAGCGCCCTCGATGCCCGGGAGGGGCCGTTCGACGTGATCGCCGTCCTCGAGACTCCAGTAGCGCCACTCGCCGTCGTCGTTGTTCATGTAGAGCTTTCCTTCAGTGCCGACGACGTTGAACGTCATCGAGGAGATTTCCCGGGGAAGCGTGCAGTCGACGGTGACGAACGTACCGTCGTCCATCACAACGAACCCGCCCCCGCCCGAATCGTCAACCTGTTCGCCCGCCT
>NZ_QPND01000015.1:0-87846 GCF_003344565.1 Saliphagus sp. LR7
GTTGACCTCGGCGCGGATGACGTTGGTGATCCAGTAGCTCCTGACGAGGTCGACGTTGTCGAACTCGGCGAGGGTCGTGCGGGCGGGCTCCTGGCTCGCCTCGGCGTGCTCGCGGAGCAGGCGGATGTGCTCGGCGCGATCGCCGGACAGGCTCTCGTCGTACTGGTCGAACACGATGTAGACCTGCTGGGTTCCCTCGGCGTCGTCGAAGCGGGCGGCGGCCGCCGCCCGCACCTCCTCGATGGCACCGCCGCCGAACGCCGACGCCGCCCCGATCCCCGCAGCACCCTGCAGGATCGTGCGCCGCGAGACGTCGATCGATCGCTTCTCCTGACTCTCCGTTTCGTCCGTGGTATCTGAAGGCACGACATCCAGTCTCGAACACACGTTCTTAAAACTATTGGATATATCTAGAGAGAATTTCCGTTAGATATCCACTCGAGCCGAGTGAACCCGCTCTGCGAACCCGCCAGCAGCGCGACGACGGTCCGTGACACGGTACGATGCGGCCGGTGGCCGTGGCCGCCTCCTCTCGGAGTGCTCGAGGGCGCCGCGAGATACAAGACGACCGGCGTCGAAGGAGGGACGTGGCTCCCTCGCACGTCCTCGTCGCGCTGGACGGCTCACCGCTGGCCGACGACGCCCTCGAGTTCGCACTCGAGGTCTTCGAGTGCCCGATCACGGTGGTGAACGTCGTGACGCCCCTGGACGCGGGGATGAGCGAGGGTGGCGTACTGGAACCCGACGAGAAACGGCTCGAGACCGCGGAGGACCGCGCCGAGCGGGTGATCGAGCGCGCCCGCGACCGGGCGGCGGCCGTCGACCGGACGGTCGAGACGACCGTCGAGTCCGGCGACCCGGCCGAGGCGATCCTGGCCTACGTCGAGGCGTCCGGCGTCGATCACGTAGTGATGGGCGGCCACGGCGGATCCGAGAGCGGCGTCCTCCCCAGGCTGCTCGGGACGGTGGCGACCACGGTTGTCGGCGAGGCGCCGGTTCCGGTGACTGTCGTCAGGTAACTCCGACTACTGGATCTCCAGGACCGCCGAGAACAGCCGGTAGAGGCCGAATCCGATCCCGACCGAACTCGCGAGCGTGAGCACCCAGAAGCCGATCGTGACGCCGATCTTCCGCCGGGAGACGCCGGCGGTTCCGGCGGCCAGTCCGCCGCCGATGACCCCCGAGATGATGATGTTGTTGAACGAGATCGGAATCCCGAGCGTGATTGCGGCCTGTGCGATGAGAAAGCCCGGGACGAGCGCCGCGACCGACCGGCGCACTCCCAGCTGGGCGTACTCGCGGGAGGTCGCCTGCAACAGTCGGGGTGCCCCCATCCACGCCCCCGCGAGGATGCCCGTGGCACCGATCGCGAGCAGGACGATCCCGGGAAGCCCGAGCTCGGCCCCGTACAGCGCCTCCAGGGGCCCGGTCGCGAGCCCGACCTGGCTACCGCCGCTGCTGAAGGCGACGATCCCGCCGAGGACGAGCAGGAAGGTTCGGATCCCCTGCTCGACCGATGCCGCCACCTGCCGACGGATGAACCGGTAGCCGACGGCGGCAAAGACGACGGTGACGACGATCGCCACGGGGTCGATGCCGGCGACGTTCGGGGAGCCGAGCGCGGACGAGACCAGGTCCGCGACCGACCCCTGTGCGCGCTCGGGGTGGGGGATGATCCCGAGGCGGATGTGGGCGAGGACGCCCGCGACGACCGCCGCGAGCACCGGGACGCCGACGGTCTCGGGGATGTCCTCCCGGCGGAGGAGACTCGCCGTGAGGTAGGCGATCCCGCCCGAGGTCGGCGGGACCAGAAGCCAGAACGTCCCGATCCGGCGGTAGGTGTCGACGGCGGGGTCGCCACCCAGCGAGAGGCCGACGCCGACCATCGCCCCGGTCGTCGCGAACGCCGCCGGCACCGGATACCCCGAGTAGACCCCGAAGGTCATGAACGTCGCCGCGACCAGCAGCCCGGTCGTCGCGGCAAGCGGCGTGAACGCGGTGCCGACGATCAGGTCCGCGCCGACGGTCTCGGAGATGCTTCCCCCCTGGGTGAGCGCGCCCGCCGCCGCGAGGATCCCGATGAGGAACGCGGCCCGCATCGTCGAGACGGCGTTGGCACCGATCGCGGGCGCAAAGGGCGGCGAGTTGCTGTTGGCGCCCAGCGACCACGCCATGAACAGGCCGGTCACCGTCGCGAGGGCGACCAGCGCCCAGAACGACGCTGTCACGGCCGTCTCCAGAAGCGCGCGAGCCGTCTCAGCCGCGGCCGTCCAACGGCGTCGCCCGCACGCGAGAGCAGGACCGTCTCGTCGATGCGGGGCAACACCACCTGCGGGATCGATCCGACGAGCCGTCGATGGATCCCGCTCCGGCGGGTGACGCCGAAGACGACGACGTCGTGGTCGGCCGCGGCCTCGACGAGCACCGCCGAAACGTCGTCGCCGCGCTCGAGACGTGTCTCGATCCGAACGTCGGGACCGGGCGCAGTCTCGACGTGTTCGACCGCCTCCTCGATCGCCTCGTCGGCCGCGCCCTCGTGGTCGGTTCCGTCCTCGCCGTCCGGGTCGGCGACCGAGAGGACCGACACGGTCGCGTCGTTGCGCGCGGCGATCGCCTTCGCCGCGGCCGCCGCCGGCCCGACGTGGGGACCGCCGGCGACCGGAACCAGAACGGAGTCGACGCCGTCGGCCTCGTAGCCGATCCGCTCGACGTAGAGGTCACAGGGCACGCGTTCGATGAGGCGATCGAGGTTCGTCCCGAGCAGCGCGTCGGTCCGCGAGCTTCGCTCGTGCCACCCGATCACGAGCGCGCGGGGCTCGACGCGGCGAACCTCCGAGAGGACGCCGTCGGCGACCGAGCGATCGACGACGACCTCGCGCTCGACGGGGACGTCCCCGGGGGCGACGGCGATCGCCGCCTCGAGGACGGCCTGCGTGTCGTGGGCGTACTGCTCGACGATCGTCTCGTCGGAGTAGATCGAAAACGGCGAGCCGTGGGGTTTGGCGACGACCGAGACGATCCGGACGCCGACGCCGGCCGCACGTGCGAGGTCGCTCGCGGTTCGGACCAACTGCTCGACGTGATCCGGGTTCGCGACCGCGACCAGCACGGGTTCGTCCGTCGGCGGTTCGTTCATCGGTACCTACTTGCACGGGAGAAGAGGAATATCCTCCGGTGGGACCGGTCTCGCCGCCGACCGCTCCTCGCACGGATCGCAGGGCGGGTCCGCCCCCGGAGTCCGGCACCCGCTCACCGCTTCCGGGTCGCCCGCTCGATTGCCCGCAACACGCCGTGAAGCGTCGTGATCTCCCGGTCGGTGGGATGGGCTCGCCCGACCAGCCGCCGGACCAGCCGCATCGTCTTCGCGCGTTTCTCCGCCGGGTAGCCGACGGACGTGAGGGTCTCCCCGAACCGGTCGTAGAAGCGTTCGATCTCGCCCTCGTCGGCGCGTTCGTGGGAGACGTCGGGAAGCTGGGAGTCGGCCATCGCCAGCCCGCGGAGCTCGTAGAGCGCGATCGTCGCGGCCTGGCCGAGGTTGAGAACGGGATACTCCGCGCTCGCGGGGATCGCACACACCTGGTCGAGAGAGGCGAGTTCCTCGTTGGTGAGCCCGATCCGCTCGCGCCCGAACAGGAGCGCCGTGTCGGCACCGACCCCCGCGAGGTCGTCGGCGAGGTCGGCGGGCGTCCGGAACGGGAACCGGACGTGTTTCCGGGCGTCCTCGTTGGTCGTTGCCGTGAAGCCGACGGTGTGGTAGCTCTCGACGACCTTCTCGAGAGTGACTTCGCGCGCGTTCGGGAGGACGTCCTCGCGGGCCTGGCCGGCAAAGCCGTAGGCGTCGCTCTCCCGGTCGAGGTCGGGAGGGTCGACCAGCAGCAGCTCCTCGAAGCCGAAGTTCTTCATCGCGCGGGCGATCGTGCCGACGTTGCCGGGGGTGTCGGCGTCGACGACGACGACTGCCGGCAGGCTCGCGGGCGGCTCCCCGGTCACGAGGGGTAGTCGGGATCGAGGTCGACGCCGCTGTCGGCGATCGCCTCCTCGGTGAGTTCGGGGTGGTCGTCCGGGCTGACCGTCGGCGGCTCGGGGAGGTCCTCGGGGTCGGTCTCGACGTACTCCATCCCCTCGTAGCCCTCGGGGGCCCGTCCGCCGTCCGCGAACCACTCGAAGAAGGCGTCCTCGAGCCCGTCCGTTCCCCGATGCTCGTCGCCTCCTTCCCGGCGGAACCAGTAGACGAAGTCGGGTTCGTGCTCCTCACAGAGGATCACCTCGTCCAGGGGCTCGCCGTAGACGTACTGGGCGGTGTTACACGCCTCCAGGTCGGCGTCGCCGTGGATCAGCCAGCAGGCGTTACACGGTGCGTTGTAGATCGATCCCAGCCGGACGATCCGTTTCCGGTCCTCGGGGGACATCTCCTCGAAGGGGAGGAACTCGCCGTCGTCGTCGAGGATTGCCGCCTCGTCGAAGCGCCATCCGAGCATCCCGATGCTCACCTTGCCCATACGGGGGCTACGGAGCCGGGAGGGGAAAAGGCGTACTACTCGATCGAGATGGTCCAGTCGCCGTCGGCCTCGACGTTGAGCCAGACCGCGCCGCCGGCGCTGTACGAGCGGTTGTTGTCGAACTCGCCCTCGTCGTAGATCACCTGCTCCCAGTTGCCCTCGGTGTCGTAGCCGTCGACGATGAACTCGCCGGAGCCGTCGTGGGTCGCCTGGAGGGAGACGCCGCCCTCCGTCCACAGCGGCCCGATGTACGAGGAGCCGCTTCCCGACGCTTCCGTCGGAAGCTCCGCCAAGTCGTCGCTGTGGACCTCCGGCTGTTCGATCTCGATCGTCCAGTCGCCGTCGGCCTCGACCTCGAGGGTGTAGCTCCCGCCGCCGACGGCAAAGGCCGACTCCCCGGAGCCGGTCCCGGCCGTCGAGACGACGAGTTCGTTCGGGAGTTCGCCCTGGACTTCGACGACGAACTCGCCGGAGCCGCCGTGTTCGAAGCTCGCGAGCGCGATCCCCGACTGGAGGTCGAACTCGCCCGTCGAACCGCTTCCGGAGCCCTCGAACTCGTGAGAGGGGCCGGCCTCCAAGAGCGTCCCCTCCTCGCGTTCGGGGGTCTCGGAAGACTCGGAGTCGCCGTCGCCGGCGTCGATCCCCCCGTCGACCAGCGCCGACGGCGTGACGACGTCGAGCCCCCGTTGTTCGATGTGGTTGACGAGCTCCTCGAAGTCCGAGACGGGCATGAATTCCCCGGAGGCGTCCTCGGCGGCGTCGTCGGCGACGATCCGGGGGACCCGGATCACGACGAGCTGGTTGTACTGGTCTGCGAGGTTGATCTGGCGGCGGACGCCGTCGTGGAGCGCCATCCCCCAGAACGTCGAAACCGTGTGGATCCCCGTCGGCGGAGCCGCGGTCGGGTTGTACCCGAACAGGAAGCCCGACTCGTGGACGTCCCTGACGATCTCTACGGTCTCCCGGCCCATTCGGTCGTCGGGCGCGAAGAAGTGTCGTGCGCCGTCCTCGAACCCCTGATCGGCGAGGAACTCCTGGCCGTTCTCGATGATGTCGCGTTGCTGTTCGGGCGGGCGCTCGGGCAGCGCGCCCGCGTTTGCGGGGTGAGAACAGACGTCCCAGCCCCGGTCGCGGAGTTCGGTTAGCTCCTCTACGCCCATCCGGCCCGAGCTGCCGATCGCGCGCGGGTCGATCGGCAGGGCCGCGGGCCACTCGCGCTCGGCGAGGTTGGGGATCGCGACCTCCCGGTGGGACTCGATCCCGCCGTAAAACGCGAGGATCGCCTTCCCGTTGTCGGGAGTCTGGGTCCGCCGGAGGTCGTCGGCGACAAAGCGGGTCGGTCCGTCCTCGGGCCCGAAGACGGTCAGGCGCAACTCGGTGACGTTCGTGAGGTCCGGGGTGCCGTGTTTCGACGTGTAGCCGAAGTCCACCCGGAACCAGTCGTCGAGGCCCTCGGGGACGATCCGGTTTGCGGTGAGGTGGGTCCCCCGCTCGGGGGCGATGACCTCCATGACGACCCGCCGGGCCGACTCGGCTTTGATCGCCATCGAGAGCGTCCAGTTCTCGAGGTCGATCCCGTCGGGGAAACCCATTGCCATCACGGCCGCGTCGTCCTCGCTCTCAACCGCGATCGCCTGTGATCCCGTCCGTGCCTCCTCGGAGGCGGCTTCGGGGACCCCGGTGTGGACTACCCAGTCGCCGAGGCTCTCGAAGTCCGAGACGACCTCGCCGTACTCGATCGCCGGCCAGCGGGGCAGTTCCGCGTCGGACGCTCCCTCGTCGGTTTCGTCTCCATCGGTTTCGTTGGTCTCCGTCTCGTTCCCGTCGGTTTCGTTGGTCTCCGTCTCGTTTCCGCCCCCGTCGCTCTCGTTGTCGACGGTCTCGTTGCCGTCGCTCTCGTTTTCCGTCTCGGTGGTTTCGGTCTCGGTTTCCTCCGATTCTTCCTCGTCCGTCTCGTTCGTCCCGTTCTCGGTCGCCGTCTCCGTGGAGTCGTTTTCCTCACCGGACTCGTTTTCTTCCTCGTCCCCCGAGAGCGACTCGGTACAGCCGGCCAGCGGGATCGACGCCCCGAGCGCCGTCAACATGGTCCGTCGCGACGGTCCGTTATCCATACGCGGCCGTTGGGTTCGCGGTACTTGTTAATACGGATGTTAAGCCGAGCCCCGCGGTCGCGGGAAAACGATCGGAAGACCCCACGCAGTAGGGCACTCGTCGCGCACTTATGGGTCCGATAGCAACGGAACCGACCGCGAATCAGCGCTCGCGGCGGACGGTCAGGGCCGCGGCCGGACCGCCGCCCGGTCGGGCTCCAGCTCCGATCGACCGTCACGAAACGCCGAATTGGCCGGCATAGTTAATGTATTCCTGCCCGATACTCCCCACGGGAATGGACACCGAACGGCTCATCGAACTCGTCAGACGGGGGCCGGTGCTCGAGGCGCTCCTCGAGGAGGGGACGATGGATCGCCGCGAGATCGAACGACGCCTCGGGGTCTCGCGGTCGACCGTCCACCGGTCGACCGGATCGCTCCGGGACAGCGGGCTGGTCGAGCGCACCGACGGCGCGTTCTCGCTCACGCCGCTCGGGGAGGTGTGCGCCCGGGAGGTCACGGGCCTCGAGCGGACCGTCGGGACCGCCTGGGAGATCGCCCCGATCCTGCGGGCGGCACGCGACCACGACATCGCCCTCGACGTCGAGACGTTCGTCGACGCGACCGTGACGACCGCCGCGCCGGGCAACCCGTACCGTCCGGTGGCCCGGTTCATGTCGCTGCTGGAGGACACCGACACCCTGCGTGGCCTCGACCCCGCCTCGATCAACCCCCTCCACATAGACGAACTCTGCGACCGGATCGCCGACGGGATGGTAACCGAGGCGGTCTTTCCGTCCGCCGTGCTCGAGGAACTCCTCGTCTCGAACCCCGAACGCGCACGGACGGTCGTCGAGAGCGGGAACCTGGTACTGCTCGCCCACGACGACCTTCCCTTCGGGCTCACGATCTGTGACGACCGGGTCGGCGTCGGGGTCTACGACGACGAAACTGGGCTGTTGCGAACGTACGTCGACACGGACTCGCCGGCCGCACGGGATTGGGCCGACGCCGTCTTCGCCGAGTACCGCTCGGCGGCGACCACCCTCGTCGAACACGACGAACTCTCGGAGTTTCCCTCGGCTCGAGCCATGGCCGAGGACGGCTCCGGCTGAGAGGGGCGATGGAAGAGGTATCGACCGATCGGACTTCCGTGTCGCGATCGACGGTGCAACGGGATACATCCGAGCCTATGAGCACTACCCGGTCCACACCGGATGGCACAGGCTCCCGTTCGAGCGGCGAGCGATCCCCTGCAGGGCGTGAGGTGGCCGATAACTTCGGAGGACCCAGAGGGTTAACATCGAATAGAGTCTACGGCCCTCCCATGACCCTCACTACGGAGTTCGTTATCCGCTCGTCCGCCCTTCCGTTCGTCCGCCTTGCGGAATCGCTCCCGTCGGAGCGAGTCGAGTGCGTACATGGTCTCTGTCACGAGGGGAACTCGCGGGTATTCGTCGTCTATCTCGAGCCGACCGACGAGGTGTCAGAAGAAGACCTCTCGGCTCTCGCCGAGGTCGTAGAAACGGCCCCGCTCGGACGCGCAAGCGGCAGGGACGTCTACCAACTCACGATCGAACTGGAGGATGTCGTCTCGGAGGCCTTCGCCCCCGAACGGTTTACTGCAACCCAGATGGAGCCGATGGTCGTCACGCCCGAGGGCTGGTACGAGAAGAAGCTCTTTCAGAACTACAACGCGTTCAACGGAATGCGAACACGGTGTGAGGAGTACGGGATCGAGATCGACTTGGTTTCGATCTCTCAGAACCCTCCCGAGGACGACGGGTCCTCTCAGTACGGGCTGACCGATCGGCAACACGAGGCGCTCCGACTGGCGATCAGCCGGGGCTATTACGAAAGCCCGCGTCAAGCCAGTACTGAAGAACTGGCCGACGAGATGGACATCTCGCAACCGTCCATGTCGAGTCTCCTCCGGCGCGGCGAACGTCAACTCCTCACTACGGCGCTCGGTTCACAACCACGGGTAGACGCGCTTTCCAGATAGCATCTCAGCCGTATTCCCTCTCGGTCTCGGCTCAGCGGATAGTAGCAGGATCGGAGTTCGAAACCGGATCCGGCACTCGTCTTTCGAAGATCACCTGCGGTAGACACCTCGTTCAGTTCCGCGATCGCGTATTTAAAAACCCTTTTTAGACAGCACAACTCCGAAACGTATCGCCGGTCGTTTTCTACTCGATGTCAATGGATCTCGGTTCGGAACTCGACGAACAGGTCGCACTGGTCACCGGCGCGTCCTCCGGAATCGGCAGTGCGACCGCTGCGTCACTCGCATCACGGGGCGCACGCGTCGTCCTCGCGTCCCGGCGTGAAGACGAACTCGAGGAGCTCGAAGCCCGTATCGAGGACGACGGCGGAGAAGCGCTCGTGGTCGAGACGGACGTGACGAACGACGATGATATCGACAACGTCGTCGAGACCACGCTCGACGAGTACGGCCGCATCGATATCCTCGTGAACAACGCCGGCCTCATGCCGCTCGCACATATCGCGGAAGCGGACCGCGAGACGCTTCAGACGACCATCGACGTGAATCTCAGCGGACTCATCAAACTCACACACGCGGTCGTCCCGACGATGATAGACCAAGAGAGCGGATACATCGTCAACGTCTCCTCCGTAGTCGGGCGATTCCTCCAGCCGAACAGCTCCCACTATAACGCGACGAAAGCGGGCGTCAAGACGTTCGGCGACTCGCTCCGGCTCGACGTCGCCGAAGAGGGAATCCACGTCGCCACGATCGAGCCGGGCTCGGTCGACACCGAACTCCTCGATCACATCCCCGACGACGAGCTTCAGTCGGACGTACGGGAGCTCGTGGGGTCGATGGAATCGCTCGCGCCCGAGGACATCGCTCGGACCATCACGTTCGTCGTCACCCAACCACCGCGCGTCGACATCAACGAAGTCCTCGTTCGGCCGATCGATCAGGTCCAGCCGTAAAACGGTAGTAACCTGCGTACGGAGCGTCGTATTTCTTCTCTCCACGCACGAGTCGCTCGGTCGTCACCGGAGCCTCGCCGCTAGTCAACCCACCCGTTCGCCCGAGAAACCGGCGAACGGCGCGCCTCCCTCGGCCCAGCACACTGGGTATTTAATCACCCTCTCCAGATAGGATCGCTTCTATGCCCCCAAGCACCCATTCTCTGGTCAATGGTTCCGACCGCCCGGCCCGGATCCGACGGACAGGTGTGGCTCGTCACGGGCGCGAGCCGCGGCATGGGATTACACCATGAATAACTCGGTCCGACAGTTAGGGAGGCTTCTCGGCATGTTTGAACAGCGATGGCGAACAGTCAGCGAAACGTACTGTACGGCACCCCTTCGTTCGATGGAGGGACATGTTTAGTGGCGGAAACTAAGAAATCTACGGCCCGCGAAGGGGCCCTCGACTCTGCCCAGGGGAGGCTGATCGTCGCCCTCGGCGTCTGTATGCTCACGATGATCTGGGGAACCGTCTTCACGTTCACCGTGTACGCCGACCAGCTCGCCGCCGCCTTTGGCCTTACCGCGCTCCAGGTCTCATCTGTCTTTTCGATCACGGCTGCAGTCTTCCTTACCGTCGGGGGGATCTTCGGGATATTCGCTGCCCGATTTTCGCTCCGGCCGGTCCTCGTACTGATCGGTTTCGGTCTGGCTATGACCGTCGTTCTCCTTCAGGTCGTCGACTCATACGTCGGCGTCGTCACCACGTTCACGCTTCTCGGCACGGCGGGGGGGGGGTACGGCCTTTACGGTCATCGTCTCGCTGGCACCGCAGTGGTTCGAAACCCACCAGGGACTCGCCACGAGCATCACGATGACTGGGGTCGGCTTTGGTCCACTGGTTCTCCCGTTCGCGTGGCTCTGGCTTCTCGATGGAACGGGTTTCAGAACCGCTTTCGCTGTTGTCGTTGGCGTGACGACCCTTGTCGTGCTCGTGTCGAGCCTCGTCTATCGTCGACCGATTGACCGCTCGAAAAACGCGCGTCCCGTCGACGGAACCTGGCTCCGCGCGAGGGTGGGCGACCCGCGGTTCCAGAGTGCGGCGATTGGATTCCCGCTCGTTTTTGTCTGGTTCCACGTCCTTTCTGCACATCTCGTTGATATCCTCACTACGAACGGCATCGGTCTGGAGGTCGCTGCAGTGGGGATCAGTGTTATCAGCGGTGTGAGTGTCGTGAGCCGGATCGGCGGTGGATTCGTCGGCGATCGCCTCGGCCAGCGTGAGACGTTCTTGACGAATGTGGGCCTCGCCAGTGTTTGTGCCATCGTACTGCCGTTTGCCCGGTCATCCCTGCTCGTCGTCCTCGTCCTCGCCGGCTTCGGCGTCGCTCTCGGTCCACTCGCCTCGCTCTGGTCGCCAATCATCCTCACTCGCTTCGGACACGAGAACGCGACGGCGACCGTCGGTTTGCTCAATATCACGATGGGCGGGTTCGCCTTCGTCGTACCGCTTGCCGTCGGCATGCTTTACCGCGTGACTGGAGGGTACGCTGTTCCACTCGTTACGCTGGGTGTCGGTACCGTTCTCGGGGGCGTTCTCTTCCGCTGGGGGACGAACGGAAGACGAGAACAGCGGCTTGGCCGAATTCCTTTCGACGACCGAGACACTTAAATGCCCTTTCAAAATAGCACCGAGCTCAAGGGGCAAATACGTCTCACTGTTGTGCGGGTACAATCACATGGAGATTACTAGCGGCTGTTCACAACCCGCCAACGAGGGTCCTGAGGAGTACTTCACAGGAAACGCCCGGATCGACCCTCTATTCGATCCACAGGACGAGGCCCGCACAGCGGCGGCAAGCGTCACGTTCAAACCGGGCGCTCGCACTGCGTGGCACACTCACCCGCTCGGGCAACGACTGATCGTGACGAGCGGCTGTGGTCTCGTGCAACGCGACGGCGGAGAGATCGAGCAGATTCGAGCAGGTGATGTGGTCTGGTTCCCACCCGGCGAGAAACACTGGCATGGTGCGACGTCGAACAACGCGATGACCCACATCGCCATCCAGGAAGAACAGGACGGGGAGGTCGTCACCTGGCTGGACCACGTCACGAACGCGGAGTACGACTCGAGGTCGGATAGCTGACCCGACACCACTCCGGCTGGACCGGCACTCGAGGAACCACCCGGTTATCGGATGGTTACGACCCGTTCGGCCGCCGTCGGCGCTACGAGCAACTCGTTCCGTCTATCAGACGTGAACCCTTCGAAAACCATGGGCGCTGCAGGGTTTGCTAATCCCGTTTCGCTCACACTCCGAAATATGGCTTCTGAAAACGAACAGATTGTAAGAGCCCCATTTGACATCCTGCTCACCGGCCTTGTCTTGGGGCTTCTAGTCACTCTTCTCATTGTCTTTATTTACGTACGAGCACTTTCTCCACTACGGGAGCGAGATAAAGGTGAGACCTCATCCAGATCGGTCCTCGTCAAGCCGATAGGCAGTTCGTTCAAGAGCAG
Source organism: Saliphagus sp. LR7 (assembly GCF_003344565.1). Taxonomy (NCBI): domain Archaea; kingdom Methanobacteriati; phylum Methanobacteriota; class Halobacteria; order Halobacteriales; family Natrialbaceae; genus Saliphagus; species Saliphagus sp. LR7. The sequence continues at coordinate 12,054 of NZ_QPND01000015.1, forward strand.
CAACGTAGTACAGGTTGGTGGGGTAGACTCCCGGTGTTAGAGGGGTCATTCGTCGTGTGATGTGCCATGCAGCAACAGTGGGTGATTCAGCAGTGGTTGGTATCGTTCTCGCGAACGATCCTTACCGTACCTGTCTTCTGGTCGAACTCGAACTCGTTAATTGAGCGTTCCCCTGTGACTGCTCGATGATCGTTTCGACGATATCGAGCTCCTTCAGGTGGCCGAGAAGCATGCGAATGGGGCCACCATGAGTCACGATGAGGATCGTCTCTCCTGATTCACATTCGGCCAGTGTCGTCTCCCACTTCTCGGTGACACGTTCGCGGACATCAATGAGACTCTCACCGCTTTCCGGGCGTCTGTGGGCTGCATCTGGGCCACTCTCTCCGAGATTATACTCAGGGAACCGCTCCGACATCTGATCGACCGGCAAGCCCTGGTGGACGCCAATGTCACGTTCGCGCCACGCTGATTCAAACGTGACGGGCGCGTCGAAGTGTTCAAGCAGGATTTCTACCGTCTTCTCCGTCCGATACAGGTCCGACGAGAGAACACGGTCGATATCGTATTGCTTTGTGAGTGTTGCGCCGAGTTGGTCGGTTTGCTCTCGACCGAGGTCGGTGAGTCGGGCAGGGGCCCAGCCTTGCAATCGTTGCTCCCGATTCCACGTGGTCTCACCGTGTCGGACTGCAACTATAGTTGCCATTCCTTTCGATAGACTGAACGACGATCTGAGGATTCAAATTAGTTCCTCTGATCTCTTGGGCTTCAACGGAAATCAGTTCTCAGCGTCAGTTGGTGAGTACGCATCTGGGTGTAAGTTGGATCACGCCGATCAGACTATTCGACGTTACGTAAGACAATGAAACACGTCGTGGAGATGGACATGGGAGACGGATTTTCCTGGAACAAAGTCATATTCAGATTGCAATATTGAGAAACAACTACTGCTGTTGAACTCTGGGCTGGAGAGATCGCTCAGTCGGCGTCGATTTCGCCGACCTGAACCTTCCAGAGGTCGGCGTAGGTTCCGTCTCGTTCAAGCAGTTCGTCGTGGGTCCCCCGCTCGGCGATCTCCCCGTCGGAGAGAACATAGATGCGATCCGCGTTTCGTACGGTCGAGAGCCGGTGGGCGACGACGAACGTCGTCCGGTCGGCGGTGAGCCGATCGAGGCTCCGCTGTATCAGCACTTCGGTGCGGTTGTCGACGTGACTGGTCGCCTCGTCGAAGACGAACAGTGAGGGGTTGGTCAGGAGGACGCGGGCGAGGGCGATGCGCTGGCGCTGGCCACCAGAGAGGCGCACGCCACGCTGGCCGACTTCCGTGTCGTAGCCGTTGTCCAGTTCAATGATGAACTCGTGGGCACCAGCCTCGTGTGCGGCGGTCTCAATCTCGTTGTCGCCAACATCGTGCACACCGTAGGCAATGTTCTCCCGTACCGTTCCCGAAAACAGGAACGGATCCTGCCGCACGTAGCCGATCGACTCGCGTAGCGACGCTCGCGAGACGTTCTGCAGGTCGTGGTCATCGATCGTAACTCGGCCCTCGTCGGGCTCGTAGTACGCCAGCAGCAACTTCAACAGCGTCGACTTGCCTGCGCCCGTGTGTCCGACTAGTCCGATGGTTTCGCCCGGCGAGATGTCGAAGGAGATATCCCGAAGTACCGGTTCCGCATCCATTCCATCGTCGTCCGCATCGTAACTGAAGGTGACATCCTCGTAGCTGACCGCGCCGCGGGGCGCTTCAAGGATGTCTTCGCCGTCCTCACGCGGTGGTGAGAGCCGTCGGAGTCCGAGGACGCGCTTGGCAGCTGCCTTTCCGGCTTTGTAGAGGCCAGTCACCCAAGCGAGAAACCGCATCGGCTGGGCAAGTTGCTGCGTGTAGTAGAGGAACGGAATGAGTTCGCCGGCGGTAATCGTCCCAGTAAAGATCCAGAACCGCTCATCGAGGACCCACTCGGTGCCGACGAACAGAGTCAGAACGAACGCGGCGCCGGCGAGCAGTCGCATCGACGGCTGGTGGAGGACGCCGACGACGTGGGCATACCAGGACGCCTCTCGATGAGCGTCGGAAGCCTCTCTGACGCGGCCGGTCTCGTAGCGCTCTCCGCTGAAGGCTTTGACCGTCCCGACGCCGCTAACGTTCGTCTCCAGCAGGGCATTAACGACGCCAGTCTCCTCGCGGACCTCGTCGTTGCGCCGCTCGTGTTGCCCACTGAACCACCAGTTGACGGCGGCGATCAGGGGCACGAGCGCTAGCGAGAGAAGCGCTAGCCGCCAGTTCAGGAGCACCATGTACAGCAGGGAACTGACGAAGATCGTCGTCGCGAAGACAACGAGGTTTGGGCCCTGCGTCAGCGACTCTTCGAGAGAGTTGACGTCGTTGTTCAAGACGCTCATCACCTCGCCGGTCCGCTGGTCGTCAAAGAAGCCAGCGTCGAGACGCTGGACGTCATCGTAGGCGGCGACCCGGATGCGGTGTAACGTGCGCTGGGCGAACAGAAACAACGCCCACAGCGAGAAGATCGCCATGGTCATGTCGATAACCTTTATTCCTGCTAGCAGCACGACCGTAAACAGGAGTTGCCCCGTCGGATCGGCCGGAATCCAGCCATTGGGCACCAGAAACAGGGCATAGGGCTGGTCGTTGAACATTGCGTCGAACGCCAGCCCAATGAGCAGCATATCAATATTCGAGAGAAATTGCGAGAAAGCGGAGGTGGCGGTGCCGAGGCCAAGCCACTTCAAATCGCCGGAGCCGTGTTCGCGGACCAGGGTGACTAGCGGCCATCGTTCGTCGGCGGCCGCTGCGATTTCGCCTTCGCCCTCACGGCCGGATTCGTCGCTCATCTCGACACCTCCCCGGTGCTCTCGGTTTCCTCTGCGACGCGCCCCCGCGCAGACTCGCCGATACGGGCGTGGGCCCGTTCGAGGAACGCCTCGGAGACGGCCTCGATGTCCCCGACCTGCACCCGCCAGAGATCAGCGTAGAGCCCATCTTGGGCGACGAGTTCGTCGTGAGTACCGCGCTCGACGATCTCGCCGCCGTCGACGACGAGGATCAGATCGGCGTTGCGGACTGTCGAGAGCCGGTGGGCAATCGCGATCGTCGTCTGCTCGCCCGCTGTCGCGTCGAGACTTCGCTGGATCTGGCGTTCGGTCTCGTTGTCGACGTGACTCGTCGCCTCGTCTAAAACGAGGACGTCGGGTTCCTTGAGGATCGCCCGCGCGATCGCGATGCGCTGGCGCTGGCCACCAGAAAGGGTCGCGCCACGCTCGCCGACCTGGGTGTCGTATCCGTCCTCGAGGTCGGTGACGAACTCGTGAGCACCAGCCAGTTTCGCAGCGGCCACAACATCTTTGTGGTCGATCTCGGATCCTGTAATTCGATGGTCCGCTTCGCGACGGCCGTACGTGATGTTTTCGCGTACCGTCCCGTAGAAGAGGAACGGATCCTGTGAGACGTAACCGAGGTGTTCACGGAGGCTCCGCCGGGATACGTCTCGGATGTCAGTCCCGTCGATCCGGATCGCCCCTCGAGTCGGCTCGTAGAACCGAAAGAGTAGCTTCGTCAGGGTCGACTTGCCCGCTCCCGTTGGCCCGACGACGCCGACGAGCGACCCCGGCTCGGCGGTGAACTCGATGTCGGTCAGGGTCTCCTCGTCCGCTCCCTCGTACGTGAAGGAAACGTCCTCGTACTCGACGCGACCCTCGGGTACGGCCAGTTCTTGGCCCTCGTTTCGGTTGGGGTGATCACCTTCTACCACCGAAACGATCCGCTTGCTCGAGGCGAGCGCGTCCTCGTAGCTGTCCAGCACGTCGAGCATCAACTGCCGGATCGGCGCGTAGAACGACTTGCTGTACATCAGGAACGTCAACAGTGCACCGGCAGTCAGCGAGCCGCCGAACCACGGGGGCGTTCCGACGAGGATCAGGTACGATCCGAGCCCGAACAGACCAATGAACGCAACCGAGACGACCGTCCAACTCGCGAAACTGAACCCGAGCCGGAGTCGGATCACCGACCAGTTGTGATCAAGGTAGGACCGTGAGGCCGACTCCAGTCGATCTCGTTCTGCGTCCTCGCGTGCGAAGGCCTTGACCGTCGAGATACCATCGATGCTGTCTTCGAGTCGCGAGTTTACCCGCCCAACGCTCTCGCGGACGTCCTCGTAGCGGGGCTCGACGCGGGTCATATACCACTGGGACAGCCCGATCAGCAGGAGAGGCATTAGCGCCAAGAGCGCTGCCAGCGGGACCTGAATTGTCAGCATGAACGCGAAAGCGACCAGTATCTGCATCGAGAGCCTAAGTCCCTCGTAGGCATTGCTCCCGAACCGATTCATGTTCGAGACGTCGTTGTTCAGGACGCTCATGATATCGCCAGTCTGGTGGCGGTCGAAAAACGACCGTTCGTGACCCACGACCGCCTCAAAGGCGTCGACCCGGATTTCGTGGAGCGTCTGCAGTCGCGCAGTCCCTTCGATCCGGCCAGCGAGCCAGGTCATCGTCCCGTCGAGGACGTAGGCCGCAACGAGCAGCCCAATAGTAAACTGGACTTGCCCCGGAGTCGTGGTCGGGATCCAACTATCGGGAATCATCGGGAGCGCGTACGACGTGTCCTGCAGGAGGATTGCATCCAGCGCGACGCCGATTACGAGCGCCGGCAGCCGCTGAGGAATCTGAGCGATCAGGGTACCGACTGCTGCGAGGATATACCGGAGCGTGTAGGGACGAGCGTATCGTCGAACGAGCAGCCACAGCGGATTGTCGACGTCCGCAGGCGGCTCGAACTCGCCTGGTTCCGGCACGCGTCAATCCTCGTGTTCGGTGATAACGCCAGTTGCTGCGGGCCGACATCGTTCACCGATCGTCGAGGTGAGGCATAGGGCAGCTTTCGGCGATCGGGGAAGCCGTCGAGACACGTACTGGTGTGCACGGTGCTGGGTTATCCCGTTTCTGGTGGTGGGTGGAATCGTACCACACCACAGAAGACTTCTTCGGATCTATTGGCCGAATCGCCGAAGTTGCGACCACCTTTGGGGAGGATGATGTACACGTAAATCTCTATCGGGCTCAAAGATCACAGCCATCAGTGGGATGATAGCATGTATGGCAACAGGTGTAACACCCTATTATGTCCGTGCTGAACGCTATGCCGCTGAGACAGAGGGAGATATTGCCGAGGGTATTCATACCATCACCGAACTTCCAACCTACCCAATGAATAGTCCTGATACACAACACATTGCAATATTATCACATTTCTATAATGAGGGTGAGGTTAGGAAGAGCGACTTGATCAACTATGGGCGAGAAGAAGACCTCTTGCTAATGACATATTATTTATATTCGTACCTCAAGGTAACGCTGGGGCTGGTGTTACATACAGAGTGTGGATTTACCAGAGTGACTCCCCACTCCAGATCCGACGAAATAACCTGCCGATTTAATTTCTCAGTGGTCGTTTCTTGCACAGGGTTTCCAGCCCGTTCCTTCACTCGAGCCTCACGATTGCTTTCAGACGACTATATCTCCGTCAGCGATGGAAATCAACAGATCGCTCACCGTTGTTGCGAATAACTGTCGTGGTTGTAGGTTCCGTTCGCGCGATTTCGCGGCCCTTCTTGAGAACTAGCGTCCGAGGCGCTCGCGTTCGGAGCACGTTGAACGGATCGGGCGAATCATAGACGACAAGTGAGCCCTCTTGGCCGACCGAGAGACCGTACTCGTCTACGCCGAAAATATCGGCATTCGCATCAGTGAGTAGGTCCCACAGCGGTCCTACGTCGCTTCGACCGTTCATATGCGCGTAGTGCAGGAGGATGAATGCGGCGTCAAGTGGGTCGGCTCGACCATAGTGGTACCAGGGATCCATAACGGAGTCGTGGCCGATTCCGACAGTCACATTAGCGTCACGCAATTCGTCGATACGGGTGTGACCTCGACGACGCGGATAGTCGTCGTACCTGCCCTGCAACACAGAATTATCCGGCGGGTTCGTAATGACGCTCACACCGCTCTCGGCGAGCAGCGAAATCACTTTTGCCGCGTAGCTGTTGGGGTATGAGTGCATCGCCGTCACGTGGCTCGCAGTTACCCGATCACCGATACCTCGTTTGATTGCCTCGCTCGCAAGCACTTCGGTAAACCGTGAGCCCGGATCGTCCGTCTCGTCGATATGAAGGTCAACCGGCAGTTCATACGACTCCGCGAGATCCATCGCGAGCTCTATCGATGCGGTGCCATCCTCGCGGGTGTGCTCGTTGTGAGGGATCCCGCCGACAACGTCGACTCCCATCTCGAGTGCCTCCCGAAGCAGGTCCTCATGTAACTCGTCGGTGAAGATACCGTCCTGTGGGAAAGCAACCACTTGGAGGTCGACCAGATCTGCGACCGTCTCGCGGAGTTCGAGCAGCGCTTGAACGCCGGTCAGCGACTCCTCAGTGGTGTCAGCGTGCGTTCGAATACGGGTGACTCCGTTGGCCGCGAGCCACTCGATCGCCTGCTCAGCCCGTGCTTTCACGTCGTCGGCCTCGAGCGACTGCTTTCGTTTGCTCCAAATATCGATTCCCTCCGCGAGGGTGCCCGACTCATTCCAGCTGGGCTCGCCGGCGGTGAGTGTCGCGTCGAGGTGGAGGTGCGGTTCGGTTAGCGTCGGGGTCACGAGTCTGCCGTCCGCATCGTATCGTTGGTCCGCCGGAGCAACCGAGGGGTCGATAGAGCCACCGTCCTCAAGGCGACTTATCGTCCCATTTTCAATCGCGATATCGACTGACGACCCGTCGCGTGTCGCTGCATTAGTAATGAGCCATGTGGCCATACGAATCACATTCGTACTAGTATACTAATAGTCCCGTTTGTACCGTTTGACCACTAAAAACCGATATAGATGTCGAGAGGTGGAGTTTGATGGCCAAATATTGACTATTTGACGGCAGTATTTATTACGGTCGCGTGGCCTGTCATGCGTAATGGCAACACGCGATGATGGATTCGACTGGCGACGTCTCGTACTTGGTCATGAGGACCTACCTGACCCTGACTATCCACTGGATCACGTTCCAAAAGACGAGCGTAAGGGACTGGTCAGCCTCTCGGCGGTGCTGCTCGGGCTCGTTTTCTTCGCGGGGACGATGTGGGCGGGTGCAGAGGTCAGCGCGGCGATGGGTTTTCAGGAGATGCTGTCCGCGATGGTGGTCGGACATGTTATCCTCGGCGGGTACGTCGCGCTTCTCTGTGCGATTTCAGCGAAGGCGGGTTTGACGACGGTTCTGCTGGCCCGCTACTCGTTCGGGCGGTTCGGCGCGAAGTGGGCCGATCTCCTGTTGGGCGGAACACAAGTCGGCTGGTTCGGCGTCACTATTCCGATGGTCGCGGTCCCCACGGCGACGTATCTCGGCCTCGAGAGTGGGGCGATGCTCAGTGCGTTGATCCTCATTTGGGGGATATTACACATGCTGACGGCGTACTTCGGCTACGACGGTATGGAGAAACTCTCATACATCGCGGTTCCCTTCCTAATCATCGTCGGCGTTCTCTCGATTGCCCTCGCGATTGGTGAGGCCGGCGGTATTGCCGGTTTGATGGCTCAGACGGGCGGTGGTGAGATGACCTTCGGTCTGGCGGTGACGATCGTCGTCGGGACGTTCATTAGCGCTGGCACGCAGGCCCCGAACTGGGCGCGATTCGCGATCGACTCGCGAGTAGGCTTCTGGGCCGGACTGATCGCGTTCCTCGTAGGAAACAGCTTTCTCTTTCTCAGCGGCGCGGTCGGTGGTGCCGTTTACGACGTGACGCCACAGGGAGACCTCTATGAAGTGCTAGTCGCACAGGGACTTGCGACCGTCGGGCTGATTGCGTTGATCCTGAACATTTGGACGACGAACGACAACGCGGCCTATGCGTTCAGTGTCGCTGGCTCTGAGGCTTTCGAGTTCGACCGCAAGCGGCCGTTCGTCATCGTCGGTTGTTTAATAGGTATCGGCCTCGCTCTAGCCGGTGCCGACGCACTCTTGCTTCCGTGGCTCGAACTGCTGGGACAGTATATCCCGCCGCTTGGGGCGATCATCATCGCCGACTTCTTGCTGTGTTGGCGCAGCGGGATCCCGCGGATGGACGACGTGCAGTTCACGAGCGTTCGGTGGACCGGCGTACTCGCGTACCTCGTAGGCTGTCTCGTTGCCGTCCTAACCGCTGGCTCGGTCGTTCCGGGCATCGCGATTATGGCCCCGGTCCCAGGAATGGCGGCGCTCAACGGCATGATCGCCGCGGCAGCCGCCCACATTATTGGTCACTATGCACTCGAACAGACCGGAATGCTATCATCTCACAGGGTTCCCGGGAACACTGATCGGATCTAATCAAAACTCCCATCGGTTCCAGAGCAACGTACCGGAACGGCTACCTGATGATGAACACCGGAACCAGTGACCGCCGCGACACCTTCTCGGCAACGATCTCAAGCAGGACAAGTTCACTGACTTCCGAACCCGCTGGATCGGGACTTGCTGCCCCTTTCTGCCGAATTCGCCGGACAGAAGCGCTACTGTGATCTCCCTATTCAGAACGGTCTGTACATTCGAATATATATGTTTCATAGCATACTATTTCTATAACCCTCCGCACCGCTCGGGTGATGACGGCAGACAACGGCCGTTCGATCCGAGGCATCTCGAGGCGGAAACTCGTTGCGACGACGGGCGTCGTCGGCGTGTTGTCAGTCGCCGGCTGCCTCGGCGGTGGAAGCAGTGGGAACGGAAACGGCAACGGGAACGGTAATGACGACGAGAACGGCAATGAAAACGGAAACGGTGGGAATGGGGAGACCGGTAACGGCAACAGTAGTGGGAGCAGTAACGGCGCCAACGGTAGCGGATCCGGTGGGAACGAAAGCCCCAACGAAAACAACGCCAGCAACGGCAGCGAGAACGGCGACGGCGACACCTACCAGATTGGGTACGGCGATTCAGAGACGACGGTCAGTGCCGCCGACTTCCCGACGAGCGAACAGCTCTACATCTACTGCGTCCAGTCGGGCTGGATGAACTGGCCGTCGGTGATGGAAGCCTTCCAGGATGAGTACGGTGTCGAACTCAACGATAACGACCGCTCGTCCGGCGAGGCTCTCCAGGACGCGCGTGCGAACGCCCAGAATCCGACGCACTCGGCGTTCAACGGCGGCTACAGCTACGCCCTCCAGGCGATGAACGACGATCTGACCCAGGCGTATAAGCCCGCAAACTGGGATGCCGTTCCCGAGGACGCAAAGACCGAAAACGGTCACTGCACGGGGACGCGCAAGGTTACGACCGCTCTCACCTACCGCCAGGACCTCTTCGACGAGCGCGGCCTCGACACGCCCGAAACCTGGGAGGACCTGCTCCACCCCGATATCATGCAGGACCTCGCGCTACAGACGCCACAGGCCGCCGTCGGCCTCGCTGCGGCACTGTCGATCAATAACGCCCGCGGCGGTTCGCTGGACGACGTCCAGCCGGTGATCGACTACTACAACGAGATCCAGGAGGGCGGCGCAGAGTACACCGACAACTTCCTCGCACAGTTCACGCGCGGGGAGTACGGATCGTTCATCAGGTACGACTACTCGGGGCTCGATCTGAAGTACAACAACGAGGATCTGCCCGAGGAGGACGTTGGTGTCGCCATCCTCGGCAGCGAGGAGGGGAATCAGAGCGCGTTCAACGCCCTATACGGCTACGCGTTGCTCGCGGACGCCCCAAACCCCGAGGCCGCGAAGTTGTTCATGGATTACGTCCTCTCCATCGAGGGCCAACAGCACTTCACGGACGCCTACGTTCGTCCGATCCGTGCCCCGGAGATGGAGTTACCCGACGAGTTCCCCGATCAAAGCCGGTACGACGAGACGGAGTTCACCATCGATCAGCAGACCCTCGTCGAACGGCAGGACGCCATCATCGAAGAGATCACGCGCGGCGCCGGCCTGTAAGCGATGGCAATCGACAGAGAATCCCTCGCAACTGGTCGCGTAAACAGGGCCTTGGGGGCGTTCCGTGGAGTCGTCTCGCCGCAGTCGGAACTTCAGCGTGAGCGACGCCGGATCGTCGCGCTCTGTCTCCCCTTTCTTGTCTTATTGGCGTTTTCGGGCGTCGTCCCGCTGATCGAGATGATCCGGATCAGCTTCTCGGAGGCGCGACTTACCACCGAGGGATTCACTTTCGAGTACTACACGACGTTGCTCACCGATTCCTACTACCGTACCATCGCGCTCAACACGCTCTGGTTCGGGCTCGCGACGACGATCGCCTCAATCACGATCGCGGTCCCTGTCGCCCACGCCCTAGAGAAGTACGACCTGCCGGGCGAGTCGGTGATCGTCACGGTTCTCTCCTTTCCGAACAGCCTCCCCGGCATCGTCGCTGCGTTCATGATCATCGTCCTCTTTGGTAACACGGGACTGATCACGAACGTCGTCGCCGCCTTCTCCGGACAGTCTCCGATTGACCTGGCGCTTGCGACGAGCGTGGTCGGCCTCTTCTTTGCTTACCTCTACTCGATGATCCCGCGTGCACTTCTCTTGCTCCGTGGGACGTACGCCGAGGTCAACACGGACGCCGAGGAGGCTGCCCGGAGCCTCGGTGCGACCCCCTTCGAGACGTTCCGGTATGTCACGCTCCCCCAAATCAAACCCGGACTGATCGGTGCGTGCGTCCTCCTCTTTCGGACGTCGCTTGCGATCTTCGGGACCATCCTCATTCTGAAGAGCCTGCTGGTCTGGACCCTCCAGATCGACCGGGAAATCGCCCAGGGCTTTAACATCGCCCAGGCGTCCGCGATGGCGACGATATGGTTCGTCTTCGTGTTCGGCTTTACCTTCCTGGCGCTTCGATTTACGAGTGCGGAGGTGAGCATCTGATGGCCGGTCGCCTCGACCAAGCGAGCCCCTCGGCGCGGTTTGGACGCCCGTTTGTGACGGTCGTGTTGGCTGCGACGGTCGTCTTCCTGTCTCTTCCCGTCGTGCTCACGTTCGTCAGTTCGTTCGCTGCCGACTGGGTCGGGCCGCTCCCGAGTGGGTTCCTGACCATCGAGAACTGGTCGGACGTCCTCGGGGGGACCGACGTCGGCGCCGATGTCTCGGTTGGCTCGTCGCTTCTGTACAGCGCGGGTCTCGCGCTAGGCGGGGTCCTCATCAATCTCGTCGTCGGCGTCCCCATCGCGTACGCCGTCGCCCGGTACGACTTCCGAGGAAGTGACTGGGTCAACGTCTTCGCGATCCTGCCGCTGGCGCCCGGCATCATTCTCGGCATCGCCTTCCTGCGGACCTATCCTGACCTCTCGACGTCGGGCATCGCGTTGATGATCGGCTACTCGCTGCTCAAGGCGCCGTACATGGTGATGGCGGTTCAATCGAGTTTCCAGTCGATGGATCTCCAGCGATTGGAGGAGAGTTCTCGATCGCTCGGAGCGTCGTGGCCACGGACTTTTCTCACCGTTATCGTCCCGAACGCGAAGGCAGGCATCATCGCGGGGTCGATCATCTCCTGGACGCTCGCCGCCGCGGAGTTCAACTTCTCGTATATCGTCTACTCACGGGGGACGCCCCCACTGTCGATCTTCCTGTTCAATAATATCACGAACGCATCGTTTCTGAACGCTGCGGCCGCAGTCTCCGTGTTCTTCCTATTGATCGCGCTCGTCACCATCGCCTTGCAGCTCGTCGGCAACCGGGATACCGTCAGGAGGCTCTAACACATGGCCGAAATCACGCTGGACAGCGTCACGAAACGCTTCGATACGACCACCGCCGTCGATGACGTCTCGCTGTCGATCGCCGACGGCGAAGTCATGGGGATCGTCGGCCCGTCAGGATGTGGCAAGACCACGGCGCTCCGACTGATCGCAGGCTTTGAGACTGCGACCGACGGAACGATCCGATACGACGGCGTGGACGTCACCCACGTCCCGCCGGAGAACCGAAACGTGGGGCTAGTTTTCCAGGGCTACGCCCTGTTCAACAACATGACAGTTTTTCAAAACGTCACTTTCGGACCCAAGATGCACGGCGTCGGCAAAACGGAACGCCGGGCGCGTGCTCACGAACTCCTCGATCTGCTCGACATCGGGGAGCTGGCCGATCGGGCACCCGAAACGCTGTCCGGCGGCCAACAACAGCGCGTTGGGCTCGCACGCGCTCTCGCGATCGAGCCACGATTGCTCTTGCTCGATGAGCCGATGACGGGGCTCGATGCGAAGCTGAAACACACCTTACGCCGGGAACTGGGCGACCTGCTCTCCGACCTCGGCGTGACGACGCTGTACGTTACCCACGACCAGGAGCAGGCCATGGCGATGTGCGACCGCATCGCGGTGTTGAACGACGGCGTGGTCGAACAGGTCGGCCCGCCGGCGGACGTCTACGAGTCGCCCGCAAATGAGTTCGTCGCGAACTTCGTCGGCACCTCGAACGTCGTTACCGCGACGGTGACCGACGACGTCGTCGACTTCGGGTTCGCCAAGGTGGCCGACGCCGCGGTCTCCGCGCAGGGCGAGACAAGACTCGCGATCCGGCCCGACGACTTCGTGGTCGGCACCGGCCCGATCGACGCGGAGATCAGGAACCTGTTCTACCTCGGCGAGCACGTCCAAGCGATCGTCCGGCTCTCCGATGACACCGAACTCACTGTAACACTCGATCGATACGAGGACGGCGAGTTGGCGCCGGGTGAGCACGTCGAGCTGGATGTCGACACCGGTCGGATCCATGCGGTCGCACAATGAGTCCCGGTGACGGGTGGAGTGCCGTCTGCTCAGACCCCTTTAATCGACCATTGGGAATCGTCGCCCGCTTTGACGATCTCATGTGTCCCTTCTGCTAACCGCATACTCTCTATGTAACACCGAACTCAGCGCTACATACAGGGAACTCCTATGCCATTAGATATCTGGCTCGCTCTTGGGAAAGAGATTGTTGATACGGCTCTTCCCAGTGAAGTCGGGATAGAAACCGCTTGTCTGATCGCTCAACGACCGGGTTCCCGCCTCGACTAACTGAGTATAGAATCGCAAGATGGTTCTCCATCAACAATATGCTACGCAAGAGCGTTCTCACCCGATCGGGGCATGGTCGTACTGGATCATGGGACCATTTCTCCTTTGAGTTGTCACCCGTTTAGTTCTACTTCAATTTCACCTACGGAGCGGCCGGTAGCAAACTGGGAACCGTACCGAGACGATGCGTGTGCCGACCGGCCCGCAGTCACGTCAGCGGGGTGGACGTCGCCGCTGCGGATCTCACTGCACGGCAGAACTCGACGCGCGGTTGAGTAGGTAGACCATGACGCTGCCGAGCACGACGTCGAGCGCGAGGAGCACGGCGATTGCCGGGACGAGTGTGTCCCAGATACCACCGAAGCGGGTGACCTCAACGACGGTCATGACGTCCTGGTCGAGCATGAGCGCGCGTGCGGCGTCAACGCCGTAGGTGATCGGGTTGTACGTCGCGACGACTTGGATCCAGTCGGGCATCGCGTCCAGCGGGAGGAATGCCGTCGAAACAAACAAAAGGGGGAACTGCAGGAGATTCGCGCCGATGATCGTCGACTCCTGGTCGCGGGTTACGACGGCCATGATGTTCGAGAGTGCGATGAACCACACCGAGAAGAGGATACCGACGCCGAGGATACCGACGGCGCCGAGGAACCCGGTGGCGACGTTCGCTCCGAGCACCGCGCCCAGAGCGAGGATGATGGCGATCTGGACGACGATCCTGACGATCTCGGCGGCAGTCTTGCCGAGGAACATCGCTGAGCGGCTCATCGGCATCACGAGCGTCTTCTCGAACATCCCCTCCTCCATGTCATTAACGAGACCGATCCCTGACCCCGCGGCAGCTGCCAGCGACACCTGCATCGCGATGGCGGGTAACAGGAACGTCTCGTAGGTGATGCCCCCCGCCCCGCTACCGAGCGCGCTCGTCGCGATCTGGCCGAACACCTGCGTGAACAGGACGAGGAAGATGATCGGCTGGATGAGCGACCCAACGACGACGAATGGGTTGCGTATCGCCTTCAGGTTCCAGCGGACGAAGTTCACCCAGAAGTCGCTGAAAAAGGAGTTGCTCGACGGCGTCGTGTGGACGTGCCCGCCGTCGGCGCGGGCCTCGTCAGCGGCCTTATTTCCCGAGGCCTCGCTCATTCGGCGGTCACCTCCGGTTCCGTCACGTCAGCGGCGTCGGCCGACCGTTCTTCGGAGTCGAGTTCCTCTCCGGTGATCGCGAGGAAGACGTCGTCGAGTGTCGGCGCGCGGATATTGAACCCGGTGACGGTGATCTCGGCGTCGCGCAGGGCGACGAGCAGGTCCGTCCCGTGCTCGCGTGCCCGCTCGGCGGTGACGCTGATCCCGTCGTCGGTGACGGTCACGTCCGCGTCGGCTTCGAAGACATCGCCCTTTCGGGCGATCTCGGCGGCGCGTTCGCGGGCGTCCTCCCCGGCAGGGATGTCCACGTCGAGGATCTCCCCGCCGACTCGCCATTTCAGCTCTGCGGGCGAGCCCGTGGCGACGATCTCCCCGTCCATGATGACGGCAATGCGGTCGCAGAGCTGGTCGGCTTCTTCGAGGTACTGCGTGGTGAGAAACAGCGTCGTCCCGCGCTCTTTGATGCGCTCAAAGTACTCCCAGAGCCGGTTTCGTGCCTTCGGATCCAGTCCGGTCGTTGGTTCGTCGAGGAAGACGAGCGGCGGGTCGTGGACGAGCGCCGTCGCGGCGTCCAGTCGCTTCTTCATCCCGCCTGAGAACTCGCCGGCCTGCTTGTCGCCCACATCTGCTAGATCCACCAAGTCAAGCAGTTCGTCGATGCGTTCGGCACGCTCGCTCTTGGGGACGCCGTAGGCCCGTGCGGCGAAACGGATGTTCTCGCGGGCGGTGAGCTCCTCGTCGACGCTGGTCTCCTGAGCCATGTAGCCGATTGTCTCACGGATCCTGCGGGGCTCGTCCTGCACATCGAAGCCGTTGACCGTAATCGACCCCGCGGTCGGCGACAGCAGCGTCGAGAACGTCTTGATCGCCGTCGTCTTCCCCGCGCCGTTTGCGCCGAGGAAGCCGAAGAACTCTCCTTCGGGGATCGTCAGATCGATTCCCTTCACTGCCTCCGTCCCGTCGGCGTAGGTAAGTTCCACGCCCTCGGCGACGATGGCAGCTCCGTCCCCGTCCGTTCGTAGCGTGTCGTCGGTCACAGGGATCTTTGTGACTACGGACCCGTAGTCCACACCCTAATTTGTTGGGGGTTTTATACCAGAAACGCGTCGAAACTCCGCGACGAGGTGGTTTTGCGCGCGGCGCAGTCGCTCGGAGAGCGACGCAGACGCAACGCCGAGTTCGTTGGCGACGTCGGCCATCGTAGCGGTCCGCGGCGTGTCGAAGTAGCCCATCTCGTGGGCGATGACGAGGGCCTCCTGCTGGGCATCGGTCATCTCGCGGGGCCAGGAGCGGTCGCCGTTCCCGAACGGACTGGTCACCCTCCCGTCTGACCCCTCGTCGGTCTCAACAAGGCGGTCCAGCTGGAATCCGTAGTCGTTGGACCGACAGAATGTCCGGAACTGGTCGAACTCCTCGCGGTCGGCGAACCAGCGCCGCTCTTCCCAACCGCTCGGGGTGGCAAGCACCCGGTCGGGGATCGATCCGTTGTCCGCGAGCAGTTCCAGGTCCGTCGGAGGGTCGCCGGTCGGGCGACAGCGGTAGCGCCGCGTCGCCCTGTCGGCGACGACTAGCGAGTGGTCGGTCACCGAGTCGGCGTCGGCAAACGTCGCCTCAATCGCGTCGGCGTCGGCACCCACGATTCGCACGATGAACGTTGGCGCCCCTGACGGGCGCCCCTGAACCGACTCGAACTCGACAGTTGCTTCGGACAAGTCCTCCGCCACATCAACCAGCGGCAGCTGCTCGGAGGACATACGGAACTCCGCAATAAGACCCATGGTGGTCAACGGACGGACGGACAGTTAGCGCTGTCGGGGTGAGCAAGTTCTCATAAAACCGTTGTAATGTCACTCACTGTTCAGTATAGGTAATCTATGTAATTCAGAATGATTGGAACGACAGTAACGACCTCGGCGTAATCTGACTCTGGTCAACACGATGGAAGCACCGAGCAACGTGTTATATCCAGCCATCCTCTATGCGTGGGTATGCGTGAACTCGTCTTCGCACTCGAATACGAGCCGGGGTGCAACAGGGTGGCGGACGTCCTCGCCGACCATCCGGATGCTCGCGTCCGCTCGCTCTCGTTGCACGCTACCGCCCAACAGCTCTGGCGGGTCGACCACGCCACCGGAACTCCTGGAACACTCGACGCCATTGAGGACGCCTTTCTCACTACCGACTACTATGCAGACTGTCTCGCCACCGAGGACTGCGGCGCCACCCAGACCACTCGCGTTCTTGACCGCGAAGACGACACACTCGTTCTCTACTCCGACTGGGAACGCACGCCCACCTGCGCGTCAGTTCCTCATATCGCCCGCGACCACCTCGGCGACGGCGTGCTGTTCGAAACACGTCACGAAGGGCGTCACTACACGTGGCGGCTCATCCACTCCGGTGAGGGCGAAGTGGCGGCGTTCTTTGACGCCCTCGAAGCCGCTGTCGGGGACTGTGCCCAGTTGGAGATGCTCCGAACCGCGGACACGACGACGTCTGCGGAGGGAGTCGACGAGACGCAACGTGACCTGTCTCCGGAGCAGGAGGCAGCACTCCGGGCAGCCGTCGAACACGGGTACTACGAGTCCCCACGCGAAGTCGACGTCGGCGAACTGGCCGAACATCTCGACGTGCCGCGGTCGACGCTGACCTATCGACTCCGCCGGGCGGAGGAACACTTGGCGAAGCAGCACGTTGCGGGCGAGCGAGTGCCGGAAGAGTCGCCGGCAACACGCTGACTCTCGGTTTGGAATATTCCAACAAACGCTTATCGAAGTGACGCCCCTACCGAGAGGTAATGACAGAGAATCCGGATGCAGCGGACCAGACGAGCGCGGGCGGGCAGCGACGGGACCTGACTGCCCGCCTCGTCGTCCCCGAGATGGACTGCCCATCCTGTGCCCAGAAGGTCGACAAGAGTCTCCAGCGCGTCGACGGCGTTCTCGACGCTACGCTCCAGCCGACCACCGGCACGGCCAACGTCACGTACGATCCCGACCGCATCAGTGAAGCCGACGTGGTCGAGGCGATCGAGGCCGTCGGCTACGAGGTTGTCGGAGGCTCGGACACCGACGGTGACGATAAGCAAACCGAGGCGGATGACGGCGTCGACATCGCGCCACCGTCGGAGGTCTGGACGAGTCTCCGCGCGAAGAAGACGTGGCTCGGCGCGGCGTTCGTCGCCCTCGGTCTCCTCTTCGAGTTCATCCTCACCGCCCAGAACGTTGCGGTGACGAGCGTCCTCGACTACCCGCTCCACGTCGCGGACGTGCTGTTCCTCGGCGCGGTCGCCGCCAGCGGCATCCCCGTCGTCCGCGGCGGCTACTACTCCGCGAAGAACCGGAGTCTGGACATCGATCTGCTGATGGGGACGGCGATCATCGCCGCGACCGGCATCGGCTACTTCGTTGAGGCCGCGACACTGGCTGTCCTCTTCAGTATTGCCGAACTGCTCGAAGACTACGCGATGGATAGGGCGCGGGACTCCCTGCGCGAACTGATGGAGCTGTCGCCCGACGAGGCCACTGTCAAACGCGACGGCGAGGAGGTGACCGTGCCCGCCGACGAGGTGGAGGTGGGCGAGACCGTTGTCGTCCGACCCGGCGACAAGATTCCGCTCGACGGCACGGTCGTTGAGGGAGAGAGCGCGGTCGACCAGTCGCCGATCACCGGCGAAAGTGTCCCCGTCGACAAGACCGCCGGCGACGAAGTGTACGCTGGTGCGATCAACGAGGAGGGCTACCTCGAAGTGGAGGTCACGTCGACGGCAGGCGACTCGACGCTCTCACGAATCATCGAGATGGTGCAGGGCGCACAGGCGAAGAAGACCGAGACCGAGCAGTTCGTCGACCGGTTCTCGGGCTACTACACGCCGGTCGTGGTCGTACTGGCAATCCTGACCGCCGCCATTCCGCCGGTGGTCATCTCCGACCCCGTCTCGGTGGACGTGGCCGGGTACGGGGTTAGCTTCGCCGGTGACTGGCAGACGTGGTTCATCCGAGGGCTCACGCTGCTGGTCATTGCCTGCCCGTGTGCGTTCGTCATCTCGACACCCGTTTCGGTGGTCTCAGGCATCACCAGCGCTGCGAAGAACGGCGTCCTCATCAAGGGGGGCAACTACCTCGAAGCGATGGGTGAGGTCGACGCCGTCGCCGTCGACAAGACTGGCACGCTCACGAAGGGCGAACTCGCCGTCACCGACGTCGTTCCGGTCGGCGACACCGACGAGGCGACGCTGATCCGCCACGCTGCCGGACTGGAGCGGCGCAGCGAGCATCCCATCGCCGCGGCGATTCTCGCCCGCGTCGACGAGTCGGGCGTGGGCGATGTGCCCCACCCGACTGGCTTCGAGAGCCTGACGGGGAAGGGTATCCGCGGGGAGATCGACGGCGAGACGTACTACGCGGGCAAGCCCGCGCTCTTCGAGGAGTTGGGCTTCGACCTCTCTCGGGTACGTCGCGAGACGGACGGAGGCGTCCTGGAGGAAGATACGGCTGAGTCAGACGACGAGGTGTTCACCAAGGACGCACTCGCCGCGCTGGAGCGGGAGGGCAAGACGGTCGTCCTTGTCGGGACGGAAGCGGAGCTGCTGGGTGCTATCGCCATCGCCGACGAGGTTCGCCCCGCCTCGAAGCGGGCCGTCCAGCGTTTGCGGGAGCTTGGTGTCGAGCGCGTCGTGATGCTGACCGGCGACAATGAAGGCACTGCGCGGGCCATCGCGGAGGAAGTCGACGTCGACGAGTATCGCGCCGAACTCCTGCCGGAGGAGAAGGTCGACGCTGTCGAGGAACTGCAGGCGGAGTACGGCGAGGTGGCAATGGTTGGCGACGGCATCAACGACGCGCCCGCGCTCGCCACCGCGGAGGTCGGCATCGCGATGGGCGCGGCCGGCACCGATACCGCCCTCGAGACGGCTGACGTCGCGTTGATGGGCGACGATGTCGGGAAGCTGCCGTACCTCTACGACCTATCGCACACGGCTAACGGCGTGATCCGGCAGAATATCTGGGTGAGCCTCGGAATGAAGTTCCTACTCGCGCTGGGCGTTCCGTTGGGACTGGTGAACGTCGCACTTGCAGTCGTGGTCGGCGACATGGGGATGAGTCTCGGCGTCACCGGGAACGCGATGCGGTTATCACGGATCGGGCCCGACCAGTTCTCCGACACCTGACCTCCCTTCACCCACCAAGTCTGCTGTACTGCCGGGCTGTTTTCGGAGGCCGTTTTTCTCGACACGGAGGCACCAGTTCCCCCTTGTTCCCTTACAATCAACCGTCAGCACCTAAGGTCCTCGTCGAAGCGCCGGGTAATACCTTGATTGTCCGATACCGCTCCGTACCCTGTATAGTCGAGGTCGGGGCGGAGATTTGCGCTCATCTCAATCACATTTTACCGATACTCCCAATACTGGAGAGCACCTCAGTGGAGTAACCTACCGTGGACACAGACCCGATATATCGTGAAGTACAGCAGTTTCGTCAGCGGTGGCTCTGGGCCCTACTCGGCGGGACAGCGCTGATCATGCTCGTGTTTGGGCCCGTCTCGTGGCCCGGACTCGTCATCGTTGGGGCCGTCGCCGCGTTCGTCTACAGCCTTCGCCTCGAAACGGAGGTCAGATCGGATGGGATCTACTTCAAGATGTGGCCGCTTCATCGATCGTTCCGTCGAATTACCTGGTCCGAGATCGACCAGTATGAGGCGAGAACATACAGGCATCTTCGCGAGTTCGGTGGCTGGGGGATTCGCTGGGCACCGGGGAAGCGTGCGTACAACGTCAGCGGCAATCGGGGCGTCTGGATCCAGCGGACGAACGCTAGTGGCGTTCTCGTGGGGTCACAGCACGCAGACGACTTCGTTACTGCGATTGACGAGGTCTCTACGAACTAAGTAGGAACAGTGTCATGACGAATAGTTTGCTCACGAATTGAGAACCTCGGTCGCAACCACTGTTCAGGCTCCATCAATCAAGGGAAAACGCTTAATCAGGAGGATCTTAGCTGGTTCGGTGGCGAAGAGGATTGGAGAATCGATCCAGCTGAACAAACTGTACCGGCTACCCAGCGGGTTTGATTCCGCTTTCCCGCGCGCCAGATCCGGTTGGGTGGCATCTCCCCGGTTTTCACCGGATAGAATCAATTTCCGCGCGGATACTCGCCGATCCACGATCAATGATGTCATACGACCTGAAAAAGGCTTAACTCTCCAGCAGACGAAGTTGTAAGTAAGGTATAATTACTAGGTGGCCGTAAGTTTTATTCGATAGTCCCAACTGTTCGTCTATCCCGGAGTAGCAGCCACAGTACCGTAGAAACGGCCGGCATCTCTCGCACACGAACAGCTGTGGCTCTGCCAATCCGGGGGGATTGCCAATGACACCAAATCCACATGGTGGTGACACGAACCCCACCGAAGACGATGAATCGATGGGTAACAATCAGCAAACCTCAACTCGAGTTCGGATCGACATTCCAAACACCACACGGCTTGACGAGCGGTTCGTCCCCCGAATCACTGGGATCGAACCCCACGATCATGTGACATTGACCACGAGTACATCGGATGGGGTCCGTGACTGGTCAACGACCGCGACCTTCGAAGCCGATGAGGAGGGCGTTGTCGACCTTGCATCAATCGCGCCCGTGGGCGGAAGCTATGACCGGGCGGACTCGATGGGTCCGATCTGGTCGATGACGACCGAAGACGGTGAGCCGCATCGATTCGAATTCACACCGCTCGGGAGCCACGATGTCACGTTCACGGCCGAAGCCGATGACCGATCTGCCACGGAGTCGGTTACGATCCATCACGGTGATCCCGGCGTGACCCGACATACGGTCGATGAGCCCGGGATCGAGGGTTCGTGGTTCGAGCCGGAGGTAGCCGGACCCCACCCCGGAGTCTTGGTGCTCCATGGATCGGGCGGGAGACCGATGGAGACGACCGCAGCCCTGCTCGCGTCCCACGGATTTGCGGCGTTTTCGCTCCAGTATTTGGAGGTGCTCGATCTCCCTGACCGGCCAATTGGGGTGCCCGTATCATACGTTCATCGGGCGGCCGACTGGTTCCGCGACCGAGACGCGATCGCTGGCGACGGGCTCGGGATCTACGGCGCCTCAATGGGTGGTCAACTCGCCTTACTGTTCGCAACTCTCGATGAGGAGATTGATGCCGTCGTCTCGGATGCCGGAGCGAACCTGGTGTTCTCGAGCGGCGAGACTGCACCGTGGACCGTAGACGGCGAACCTCATCCGCGGATTGACATCCGAGAAGAACCGGCAGAGACGTGGGACCGATACGTCGACGGTGCACCAGTCAAGCGGGAGATGTGGATCCAGATGCTCGAAGCGGCGAGTACCGATCAACGGCGTGCGGCTACGATTCCCATCGAGGAAACCGAGGCCGCCTTGCTCTTCTTATCGGGGAGCGACGACGCGATCTGGCCGGCGCCGACCTTCGGAAACATGGCGCTCGCGAGACTTGATGCCCTCCAGTATGACCGGAAGTATGATCATCTGGTCTATCACGATGCCGGTCACTGTATCGGGTATCCTTATCGGCCAACAACGTGGCGACCCATCGACGAAGGGCTAGTAAACGGCGGCGATCCCGCGGCCCACGCTGATGCGCAGACCGCTGCGTGGCCCCGGGTGCTTGGGTTCTTGAACGAGGAGCTCTCGACCGGCGAGCCGAGCGATCACTGCGAACGAGGTCACCGATGACGGAAGATACCTCACAGCGGCAGTCGAACGGACCGGAGGACGCTAGCGACTTGGAGATTGAGGCTCCAGAGCGTACCAGACCGGACGAACCAATTACTGTCCGTATCCTGGGAGCACCGCCGAACGAAGTCGTCGAATTCGAGGCGGCGGTGGAGGACGAAGGTAGGATCGAGTGGCGCTCTACGGTGACGTTTCGAGCGCCGGACGACGGAATCGTCGATCTCTCAAAACACGCACCCGAGTCAGGATCCTATGGGGGAGTCCGATCCATGAGCTGGTGTTGGTCGGGGGAGTCCGTCGATCCCGATCGACTCGTCACGGCCCTGATGACCCCAGAACCCACCGAAGTCCGCTTCCAAGCAATGGCCGGAGAGCAAAACGCTGAGCGAACGATCACTCGAGCGATCCCGGAGGGCGTATCTCGAACTCAGTTCGGTAAAGAGGATCTCTCAGGGGTCGTCTTCGAACCGGCCGGCCCCGGACCATATCCGGGCGTGCTCGTGTTACACGGGTCGGGCGGCACGCTGCCGACCTATTCGGCTGCACTGCTTGCCGCTCACGGCTTCATCGCCGTTGCACTTCGGTACTTTGGCGAGGATGACACGATTCCTGATGAACTGACACGGATTCCACTCTCCTATTTCGACGAGGCTGCGGACCGGCTCCGACATCAGCCCGATGTGATCGGTGAACGAATCGGCCTCGTGGGCCACTCTCGGGGCCAGAGGTTGGCCTCCTACTGGGGGCACGCCGCAACTGGGTCGGGTCAATGATTTCCTATGTCGGAAGCGGCGTCATCTGGGACATTCCTACCGGTGCGCCCGCATGGGTTGACGATGGAGGCCCGGTTCCTGCGATCTCTGGTGAGGAGAAGCCGACACTACTGGAGGGGCAGTTAGACGCTGCCGACGAGGACCAACGGCAGGCAGCGACAGTTCCAGTCGAAGGGATCGATGGCCCAGTCCTACTCATTTCGGGCGGCGAAGACGCAATCTGGCCAGCACGTCGCACTGCCGAGATGGCAATCGATCGGTTGGAGCGGGCCGACTTCGAATATGCGTACGCCCACTTGACCTACGACAACGCAGGCCACTTCATCACTCCTCCGTATCTACCTAAGAGCCACCACGTCTTCGAGGGAACGCCCTGAGGGATGGTCAAGGCCGACGCAGATGTGTGGCCGACCGCTCTCGAATACCCCCGACAAGGACTATCCGCCGAACGGTAAACAACGAGCCAGCGGTCGCCGCGTTCCCCATCGAGCAGTTATTTGCTCGCGCCGAACAGGGCCCGATGGGCGATGATGACCTCCATGCTCAACTCGATGAGGTTCGCCAGCGGGTCGACGAAGAGGACGTTTCCAATGCGATTGAAGTGGCTCGCGAAAAACTCGCCGACGAGTCTCGAACAGGCGTGAAGATCCTCGACACAAACCTCTGGGTGTTCGGAATGCTTGGGGCAAGCGAGCGATCAGCCCAGCTTCTCGACGAGATCGAACACGGAGAGATGGTGTCGGCGATCACCGCTTACATGGTCCAAGAGGCGTTCAACGCATTCGACCGAACGCCTGGGTTGACTGCGAGCGAACGAGACGAGGTGAAGACCCTCCCTTCTCATTCGACTGACCAGGCTCCTCAAGCCATCTTCAAGTAGAGATATGATAGAAAATAAATAGCGTGCGCTGGATGAATCTCGTTATGGTTTGCAAGCAGAGGCCTATCTGTCCCATACAAACGTGCTACCGCTTGCGGAAGCCAACTGATGGTAGGCGTTTTAGCGGGAGACGGCGCTCTGTTTACGGGAAAAGCAGTTCGTTGAGCCAATGACTGCTCACACGCCCCAGCGTTCCGCGGTCACGTTCGAGCCACAGACTGGCGGACTCACGATGATGCCTACCCGTCTGGCACTCGCTACCCTCTCTTCGAGCCGACGGTGGTGGGCGTTCCTGTTCATACTCGTCCCCCTCGGCTTTCTGGCGAGTAGTTTCTGGATCAGTCCTCAGATCGCGAACGGTATTGTGGGGCTCTGCGGGTTCCTCGCGTTGGTTCTGTGGAGCGTGAGCTACTACAACTACGACCGGCCGCACGTTCGAATCGACGGCGGGGATCGTTCGCTAACGGTGGGCTACGAGAACGCCGGACGACAGGAACGAGCCGTGGACCTGAAGCGGGTCGAATCGGTTTCGATACACACGCTGGGTTCGATGGCACTCATTCGGATCGAAGGCCACACCTTCAGCCCACTGAAGCGCTTCCTGTTACCGGAGCCGTTCCTCGTTTCGGCGGAAAGAGTTCCAGCAGCCCTCGATGGCCTCCACACGGCGGGTGTGGCCGTTCCGGAGACGGGGTCAAAAACCAACGATAGAAGCTCTCTCGAGACGAGCGTCCGACTCGCCGTGACGCCGATTGTGCTCGTCGGCGTCCCGCTATTGCTCTTTTCGCGTTCGGACACTCGGTCCTGGTCACCAATGGGACCGTGATCGTGGTTGTTCTCGGACTAGTGGCGATCACTCGAGAACTCCAATAATAGGCTGATGATACAGGCTTCTATGCTCCTTAATTCAGACCAATCCGTGGACACCGCGTTTCCGCTGTATCAAAGACCGGAATCTTCGACTGACGATCGTAGAGTACAGCGTGTGTCGAAAGAAACAAAGCCTCACTCCGACTCGGCCTTGCCAAGATACTCCTGGCGAACGGTATCACCGTCACGATACGCTCGATATGAGTACGGACCGTGTTTCGGGCCTCCAGTCATGCATTGACAGGTGTCGTCGCCACAGGTCCGATACTCGTGATAGACCGTGCCGCTGGACCCCTCCTCGACGACGTCGAGTGTGCATAGATTCGGTCGGCTGCATAAATCGACGTCTGACTCGGGACTCCACACTCGAAGACCCGTCTTCAGCTTCGTCCTGCCCTCGTAGTGGAGCGGGTGCTCGTACTGAGTCGGTAGGTAGCGACAATGAGAAGGGCGAGTATAAGCCCCAAGACAAGGCCGGTGAGCGGGACCTCAAATGGGGCAATAGTAATCTGTTCGTTTTCAGAAACCATCTTTCGGAGTGTGAACGAAACGTGATGAGGAAACCGTGCAGCGACGATCATCGCGATCCCTGAGAGGCCACCTGCTGAAAGCGCCCAGGTCCTGCTGTGAGCAAGGTTTCGATTGGATGCATCACGGTATATTAGTCCACCGACCAACCCGGCTACCACGGAACCTACGACCAGCAGGAACAGGAGGTACGTGTCCATGTGAACCCTGTGTCACCTTCCAGTTGTAGTTCTTTTGCCGGGTTTCTCTATCTTGCCATGTGGATTGATTGGATGATTTCGCTGTAACTCTATATTAGGGGTGCTATTAGAGTGCTGACGGCCTCATAGCTTCGTTCCCATACTTACTTTCATACACTGCGTGTCGAATGGTCTCGATTCCGGACTCATCGTCACCCTCTGACGCCGCAAGCGCCGCCATCGTCAGTAGCCGTGCGTTCCACGGTGCGATGTCTTCGGTCGTGATCGCCGACCACTCCTCGTCGTCAGGAGTCGGCCCAGAACTCATTGGACCCCAATACACACGAGTGCTTTCAGCGACTGGGATTCCTGCTTCGAGAGCCTCATCGACTGCTTCCGAGATCGCGGGTTGGACACCACCGTTGCCGGTCGTCTGAATGACAATCCCGTCAACATCGTACTCGCCCGCAATCGCTTGGTCGAAGAGATACGTCCCATACCCTGCACCAGTGTCGGCAATCGGGACCGTTTTCTCCGGTACTGCGTCGAGATTATCGCAGGGAAGGTTTACGGTATAGCTTCCGGGTTCTCGATAGAGCACGATTTCACTATCGGAGAGGATCCCGATTGGCCCTGCTGGCCCGGATTCGAACGTATCGGCCATCTTCGTGTGTGATTTCCGGACGTCACGTGCGGCGTGAATCGTATTGTTCATCACCAAGTAGACGCCGCTGGGTTCGTCCTGGAGATGGAACTCTTCGCGTGTACACATCCGCACGGCCGAGAGGAGGTTTGCCGGTCCATCGGCGCTGACGGCGTCCGCTGGACGCATTGCTCCGACGAATGCAACGGGAATGTCGAGATTGAGGACGAGATCTTGGAAGAACGCATCCTCTTCGATCGCATCAGTGCCATGCGTGACGATCACGCCGTCTACTCCATCATCCTCGGCACTCATGATCGCCCGTGAGATCGAGACAAAGTCCTCGGCGGTCAAATACGGACTCGGCTTTTGAACGGGTTGATCGAACGAAATCTCGGCGAATTCGTCTAGAATCGGGACTGCGTTTACGATTGCTTCTGCTTGTTCTGCGAGCGAGTATCCGCCGTCGCCAGCAGCTTCTTGCGTACTTGCAATCGTGCCACCCGTACCGACGACCCGTACTTCTGGGAGTTCGTCGTCCTCTGCAAGTGTCGTACTCCCGACTCCGTCGGCACTTACAGCACTGCTTCCTGCTACCAGACCGGTGCCAGCCGCACCAGTTAATTGTAAGAACTGTCTTCTATTCGGCATCAAGCTACCTTCTTGTCCACGTAATCGCTTTCCACCAGTCATTATTTCTCCCCTTTCGGGGACAAACATGGATGTATGTTTCTTTGTGTTAAGCGTTCCCTACCAAGAGATGGAATCCATATATACCCTTGAATCTGAATAGAACAGTCTCATGGCGATGTTTTTCATAATATACTGGTACATCGGTCATTGCGATCTATGTCGGAGTATAATTTCTCTATGGTCAACCAAATCTAGGAAAGAAGTTGTAAGGACCAACACCTCATACTGAAGATTAGTTCTCGATCACCGCTGTCTCGACATGTCTGTTATCGGAACGCGCGCTCGACCAGCCGTGACTCGGCCTTCCGAAGGTGGTTCGAGGCCGTACTTGGTGCACACCCTATGGCCTCAGCCACGTCCGCGACGCTGCCTTCGCGGGGCACTTGATAGTACCCGGTGTCACGCGCTGCGGCCACCGCCTCGCGCTGACGGGCGGTGAGGGTAGCGGCAAACTGCCTCGGCCGGGCGTCGTACTCGCCGACCTCACGGACCTCCGCCGTAATCCCCTCGGGAAGTTGGTCAAGCATGGCTTCGAGCGCTGCGGGTTCGCCCACGACATCGAACGCCAGCACGCCGTTCGGGCGATAGTCAAGCGGTGGAACCACCATCAACGACGGCTGCTCGAACGCCGTGCGAAAGCGCCGGAATCGATCGGTGTCGCGCTCACGGACGTAAGCATAGAACGCCCCGTCGTGGACGGGGGTGAGGTCGTAGCCCTCGTTGGTTTCGACCGCTGCGACCTCCTCCTCGTACGATTCGCGTTCGCCGACGACGTAAAACAGCGCGGAGGTAATGTTTGTCTCGACGGTGAGGTTCCACGCGACGAGCCATTCGCGCTCGATGGCGTCGCTCTCGGTCATGAATCGGTGCATCGGGTGCTGGGCAGCCGGCGCGTACTGGAGCACAAGATGGAGCGACTTCACATTAGAACATTGTAACCTTGCTAATAAAGACACTAGTGGATGCGACTGAACGCCGATTACGCGCTGGACTCACAATCAAATATGGTGACCGAGACCGATGCGACGACCGACGACGCGGGGAGCGAGACCACGAGGGCTGGGCGCGAGCCACCGGGGCCAGATGGGCTTCCCGGGGTTGGCAACACGTTCGCACTGGCGCGCGACGTTTTCGGCTTTTACGAGCGGTTGGCGGACGAGTACGAGGGCGACGTGGCTCGCTACCGCGTCGCGGGCGATACAGCGTATCTGCTCACCCATCCCGATCACGTCGAGCAGGTGCTCGTGACCGACGCGCCGCGGTTCGTCAAAGGAGAGATGCAACAGCGCCAGATCGGCTCAGCGTTCGGCGAGGGGATGTTGCTTGCCGAGGGCGACGACTGGCGCGAACAGCGGACCACCGCCCAACCGGCCTTCTACCGCGAGCGTATCGAAGCGTACGCGCCGGTCGCGGTTTCCCACGCCGAGGCGATGGCCAACGAGTGGGACGATGGCGACACCATCGAAATCCACGATGCGATGACTGAACTCACGCTCTCGGTGCTAGCCCGGGCGCTGTTTGGGATCGACATCCGGGGTCGGCAGTCGCCGGTTCGGGCGGCGGCCACCGCTACGCGCGAGCGCTTCGATACGTCCCGGCTTGGCGCATACCTGCCCGAGTGGCTCCCGACGCCGGTTAACAGGCGGTACAAACACTCGCTGGCCGCTCTTCAAGAGTTCATCGAGGAACTCGTCGCTGAGCGCCGCACGGCCGACAAGTCGGGTACGGACCTCCTCTCCTTGCTCGTCGCGGCCACCGATGGCGACGGGATGGACGACGAAACTCTTCGAGACAACATGGCAACCTTCCTCTTTGCAGGTCACGAGACGACCGCACTCACGCTCACGTACACGTTGTTCCTGCTCGGCCACCATCCCGACACCCAGGAGCGACTCCACGCCGAACTTGACGAGGTGCTTGGTGACGACTCCCCGACAGCGGCCATCCTCCCCGAACTGGACTATACCGAGCAGGTCGTCGAAGAGGCGATGCGTCTCTACCCGCCGGTGTGGACGACGTTCCGCGAGCCGGCCGTGGACACCGAAGTCGGCGGCTACACCATCCCGGAAGGGGCGGTCGTGTCACTCCCACAGTGGATCGTCCACCGCGACGAGCGATGGTACGACGCCCCGCTGGAATTCCGACCCGAACGCTGGGCAGGTGGGGGGGACGACCGCCCAGAGTACGCTCATTATCCCTTTGGCGGTGGTCCGCGCCACTGCATCGGGATGCGCTTTGCCCGGATGGAAGCCCGGCTCGTCGTTGCGACGCTTGCCAACGAATTCACGGTCGAGTCGCTGACCGACGCGCCGCTTGACCTGACCGCGAGCGCGAACGCCCTACCAGCCGAGCCAGTTGAACTGCGCCTATCCCGGCGATAGCGGACCGTACAGACCCCTCCGCGGCGAGATGTGGAGTTCGCTTGATGGACGGCTTGGTTCAGGAGTGATCGTTGGTGCGCTTGTTCTCAGGTCTCTCGTTCGAATAGGCAAGGATGTGATTCAGGGCGTCACGATCGTCACGACTGTTGTGACAGTGGTGAGAGTCCCAGCCGCTCCAGAGTGTTACTAACTCTTCCACGACTTCTGAACAAAAGGCTGCTCCTCCCTAGCTGTCACTACTGCACGGAGCATTCCCAGGGTGTCTGGGATGGATCGGCGCCCTAGCGACCGTCGAACGGCTCGTCTCTTTACGGGCCGCCGTCCTTGCTCCTCGCAGTGGGAGAGTCCATTACCCATCATCTCCCGGGATCGTCACAGGCTCGAATCGCTGCAGTCCGAAATACGTGTTCAGGACGGCACCGAGGCCGATCATGACCAGCCCAAACTGGACGGTAGCCCCCAGGTACGGGATCGCTCCGAGGACCTCAATGACGACGAGGAACGCTCCGATCCCGGCGGTCGTCGCGAGGTCGGCACGGTCGACCGGCAATCGGGTCCCGATTAGGTATCCGAAGACGAGCTGCCC
Organism: Saliphagus sp. LR7; assembly: GCF_003344565.1. Lineage (NCBI taxonomy): Archaea > Methanobacteriati > Methanobacteriota > Halobacteria > Halobacteriales > Natrialbaceae > Saliphagus > Saliphagus sp. LR7. Next base: position 41,480 of record NZ_QPND01000015.1, read on the forward strand.
GTACAGAGCGACCGTCAGTAGGCCACCGAGACCGACGATACTGAGCGGGAGCAGGATGAGCGTGAACGCCATGTAGACGAACAAGACGAGCAGCGTCGTACCGGCCAGCGCGCCGACGACGCCGCTGACGATCGTGTGATCCGTGATCGAGTGGCTGACGTTCTTGAGCAGCGCCGGATGCCGCCCGACGAGCCACCACCCGACGACCGACAGGCCGAGGAACTGAACGAGAAACGTACCGACATGCCTTGCGAGCGAGTCCGAGGTCGCCTGCGGATCGAATATCGAGACCTCGCCGACGGACGCACCGCCGGCAATCGACGACTCCCCAGCGATCGTCTGTACCGTGCCAGTGACGGCTCCGTTACTGGATACCGACAAATTGCCAGCCAGCAGCGTTACATTGCCGTCGACCTCGCCGTCGATCCGCGTCGTCCCCCCGATCACGTAGACGTCGCCCGCGATGGACTCGCCGTTGGGAACGGTCGTCGTTCCGCCGGCGACGACCAGGACACCGTCGATTTCCTCAATGTCGTGGTCACCCTGAAAGGTCACCTCCATCTGATCGGTATCCGCGCCGCCGATCGAGAGGAGGAGCAACACGACGATCAACAGCGGAATGACCTCGGTCGGGTTCATGCGACAGATCCCTCCCTGGCGATCGCGATCATTCGACGGACGTAGAGGCCGACCGCGAGCCCGAACAGCAGGAGGAGCGCGAGCGCTTGAACGACGTTTAGGTGCGACAGAAGCGTCAACTCGGCCGCCTGAAAGTACAGGGCGAGGGCTGTACTGAGGAAGGTCGCGAGCCATCCGGCGACACCGATCCCGATTGCGGAGCGCGTCCCGATCGTCTTGGCGGTCGAGAGATCGGGCCACAATGCGAAGTTGAGCGTCGTGTAGAAGCTCACCGCTACCGCGTACAGCATGGGATTGAACGGCGACGTTGTCTCCTGGGCAAGTGCCGGAAACATCGTGGCGACCCGGATATCGGAGGTGTAGAGGACGTGTGTGAGCGCGAATAGCGTGAACGTCCACAGGAACAGCCGGTAGAGGCTGAAGTTGGCGTAGATGACGCCGGCCATCACTGCGCCGATAACGTGTGCAACTGCGATAAGCAGTCGCGTCGAGAACTCTGGGGACTGCCACGAACTGAGGAGAAGTGCGGGTGTATCGATGATACGGAGGAAGCCGAGGCTGTCCACGAAGAACACGCCGAACATCAATACGACGGGCACGGCGAAGACGAGACTATAGGTCCGGATGGGGTCGGGGCGACAGAACCGGCCAGGACCGATTTCGTGGTGCCGATCGTCGAGATCCGTGAGAATCCCCTCGACGAACGCTACTCGGCCGGAGACAAGCACGCCCAGCGCTACGATCCCCGGCACCATCGCGATGACCATCAGTCGGCTGAAGACGTCGATCGACCACGCGAGCGGATACGCGTTCGCGGCGAAGTACGCGATCGCCGTGATGGCAGCTGCTACGTAGCCCCGATCCTGAACAGGAACGAGATCAACGGCCAGCGAGAACGAGACGGGGAAACCGACACCGAGGCTGATGGAGGCCGCAACGATCCACGATCCAAAGACAGGGACGGTCCGGATCAACGGCGCGACGAGCGTGAGGAGGAACTGGGCGATGACGACGCCCAACAGCAGGCGGAACTTCGTCCGGAGGTCAGTGCTCCACCCGCGGCGGTCCATCGTTACGCCGGTGACGATCGCAACGACGAGCGTACACAGCGCGAGGCCCGCCATCCACGCAGAAACCGCGGTCTCTGACATGCCGACGAGACGTGTTCCCAGATCGATAAGCCCCAACTGGATGAAGGTAATGTTGTAGTAGTACCCGGCGACCATGAGGGCGACGAACAGAAGGTAACCGAAGACGATCGGCCACTGGCGTTCACGCAGGTGAGTGAACAGGCGCATACTTTGAGCTATTTCGTGGACCGGTGTACGACGGCCTTCCTAAAGAAGTGTTTCCGCAGAAGAGCGCTCTCGTATCCCTGTTCGGGCGAGTATTCGAGGATTATGGAAGCACATCAACTATTTGATATTCGCCTCTGTCTACACATCCTTTCGATTGATTGCTCCGCGAACCCTCGATATAGTGCCCTACGAGAATCATTCGAGTCCGGAGTAGCCACGATTCTGCCTAACGATCCTTCACGGCTGGTGGAGCGATACCGAGGCGCCCTTCGACGAACGCGGCGAAGTCGGTTGCGAACGCCTCGACCTCTGCCCAGTCAGTGTACTCGTAATCCCGGGATGTGTCTATGTCGCCGGTGGCTTCCCTCGCAATCTGCTTCATCATCAGGCGTTTGAGAAATCCGTACTTCGAGTATCGAAGGGCACCACCAAAGAGACCGATCCGCTCCGGATTCCAGTCCGTCTCCTCGACGAAGGCGTCGACGTAGCCCGCGGCCTCCGCGCGGCGCTCCAAATCGTCGGTCGCCGACGAGAGCGACACTTGGAAGAAGCCCGACGGACACGCATCGAGTTCGTCGCGGCGATCGTTCACGAAGTCCCGGATCGTGGATCCGTGTTTCCCGACATGGATTGACGAGCCCACCAGCACCGCGTCGTGAGATCCAACGTCGATCGAAGCCTCCTTGTCTGCGACGTCGACTACGGTCGGATCGTGACCGCGGTCGCCCAATACGTCGGCGATCCGGCTGGCAATCTTCGCTGTTTGACCTTCGCCCGTTCCGTAGGCCACGAGAATTGATGCCATGCGAAGGATATCGGTGCTGGATCGAAAAGAGTTGCTCCGACCCGGTCAGAGGTCCGACGATTCGAACCGCCAGTAGCCGACGACCAGCGGGATGATCAGCCAGACCAACAACACGATGAGGCCGATCTCCGGGCTGAGGTAGAACGGGTCGGCGTCGGTGACGCTCACCTCAACGCCGGCCGACGTCCCACCCACATTGCCCGGGGTGTCCGTCAGGCCGGGGAGCAGTGCGGTGACCGACGAGAAGTACGCTGTCGACGGAGACAGTTGCATGACCGGGAACACCCAGTCGGGCATCTGTGTGGGGAGTCGGAACCCTTCGACGACGTAGAGAACCGCCATCGGAACGACGTCCCAGAACAGTTCGAAGACGACGAAAAAGCCCAATGCCAGGGTTGTCGCGCGGGACGTAGAGCCGGTCGTCGCGGAGATACTAACCATGATCTCCGCATAGATACCCGCAAACACCAGCGTCACGAGCACGAAAATCAGGGCCGAAATGATGTCGATTCCATCGAGTAGCAGGGCGCCGAACCCGACTCCGACGAGGAGACCGACACCTAACCCGACGATAATGACGGCCGCGCGACCGAGCACCTTCCCGACGAAGACGTCTCGCCGGTTCGTTGGCAGCGAGAGCAGGAGCTTGATGCTCCCGAGTTCGCGCTCGCCGGCGAGGGACTTGTAACAGACGACGATCGCAGCCAGCGGGACGAACAGGCCGGTGAGTCCCACCGTAAACAGGATCAGTCCGTCGAAGGTCGCGCCGCCCGGCTCGCCGAACATCTCGGGGACCTCTACGAAGGCGTACGTCGAGAGCATCGAAAGCAGTACGAACACGGCGACCAGCGCCCACAGCGCTCGCGACTGCACGGCGTCCCGGAAGTCCTTCTTCGCGACGGCCAGCCAGGTCATGTCCGGACCTCCTGTTGGTCGTTCGTGTACTGGACGAACAGATCCTCGAGCGAGGATTCGACGACCGAGAAGTCCTGGATCGGGGCGACCTCCGAGTCGATGGCGTGGAGAACGGCGAACTTCGACCCGTCGGCGACCGTCACGCGGAGACGGTCCTCCTGGATCGAGGCGCTCCCCACGCCGTCGAGCATCGCGACTCGTTCTGCGACCCCATCGTCGAACTCGGTGAAGTACACGTACAGCGTCTCACCACCCTCGGTGGCGTCCCGAAGACCGTCGATGGTGTCGACGGCCACCAGTTGTCCCCGATTGATGATCGCGACGCGATCACAGACCGCTTCGACCTGTTCCATCACGTGGCTGGAAAAGAAGACCGTCGTTCCACGGGCGTTCTCCTCGCGGATGATCTCACGTATCTCCCGGGCACCGTTGGGATCGAGGCCCGTCGATGGTTCGTCCAGTACGAGCAGGTCCGGATCGCCGGCCAGCGCCATCGCGAGGACGAGCCGCTGGCGCATTCCTTTTGAGTACCCACCGGCCTTGCGGTCGGCGGCGTCAGCAATTCTGACGCGCTCGAGGAGGGCCTCCGGCGCCTCGTCGGCGTCCTTTAACTCGAGAGCGAACTCGAGGTGCTGGCGGCCCGTGAGCCTGTCGTAGACGTGGTAAGCGTCCGGGAGGACGCCCGTGCGGCGCCGGACAGCCTGCCCGTCCGACTGGGCGTCATGACCGAGTACCGTCACGCTCCCCCCGGTCGGGCGGATGAAGTCCAGGAGGATGTCGATCGTCGTCGACTTCCCGGCGCCGTTGGGGCCGAGGAAGCCGAAGATTTCGCCGTTTTCGACGGTGAGATCGAGGTCGTCGACAGCGACGACGTCGCCGAATCGCTTCGTGAGTTCGTTGATTTCGATTGCAGCCATGATTACAGTGTCTCCGTAGGTCGCGTGTCGGTGCGTTGCCGGACCATCGCGTTCACACTCATCGAGCCACCCCTCGGATGTAGGCTGTTCCCCGAATTTCCCCGCGAGCGAGAGATTCTCGGCCGAAGTACGCGACGATGGCGATGACGACGAGGAGTTGTACCGTTACCTGTGTTGCGGTGACCGTTGCTATCGCGGTTTCGTCGATGACCCCATCGACGACGAGCAGATCCGGCGCAAGTGGCAGGAGTATGTCGGCGGTGTTCGCCATCCCATGCAGGACCATCGCGAGTAGCACACTGCCTGTATTGTTGTAGACCCACCCGAGGAGAACCGACAACAGAAGGATTCCGACGAACCACCCGACCTGATTGGCAAGCGTGAATCCGGAGTGGGGGGCGATGGGGATGACAAAATACGGGAGGTGCCAGCCTGCCCAGCCCACACCGATGACGAGGCTCGCCGTCAGCGCGCTGTACCGGTCGTTCAGGTAGGGTTGTGCGAACCCTCGCCACCCTGGTTCCTCGTTCAACCCGCCGCTGACAGTCAATCCGAAGATGAATACGACGGCGATCAGCACGGACGACTGGAGGGGTTGATCGAGATCAACCGGGCCGCCGACTGCGACGAGAGCGACCGTCGTAATCCCAACGATGACTAGCGGGACACCGAAGGCCGCGGCCCACCACCGCCAGCCGACTCGCCACCGAACGGTCTGGCGCGCCCAGGCCCTGACATTGTCGTCTCGCAGCCACGTTACCACCGCGGCACTCACTGGCGGCCCGAAGCTGCCGACGTAGATGAGAATCCACGGCGTCCAATTCTCTTGCATGAATGCGGCCGGTGCCGATACAAGCCACGTGTAGGCTTATGCGCCCACGACAAACGCTATGACTGGATGATCGTCGATCCACGACCGCAGGGGGCTCGCCATTGTCAGTACTGTTCCGGACGGACCAGATAAAAGTATTTGAAATAATATGTTTTGTCAAAGACATCACGTCACCGGGTTTGAGATACGAAGTTGACACGAATCGGCGGACTGGGGGACCGGTCGCCCCACACCGAAAACGCTTCGTGATGTCCGTTCTAGTCGTCTCCAGTGGAATCGGATCTTTCGGACACCGAAGACGCGTTTTCCGTATTAGCGAGTAGCGTTCGGCTTGAGATACTGCGGACGCTCCGTGATAGTGCCGATGGGTCGCCATCTTCCTTCACGGAGTTATATAACGCGGTCGATGTGGCCAGTACATCGCAGTTTTCGTACCACCTGCACGAACTCACCGATCGATACGTCGACCACACCGACGACGGATACGTCATCTCCGATACGGGTCGTCGCGTCGTTCGATCGGTGAACGCCGACGAGTACACTCTCCAGCCCGAGTTTGAGCCGGTCGATGTCTCGACGTACTGTCCGTATTGCGCCGAAACCGACGCCGAAGCAACGTATGACGGCCAACTTGCCGCGGTCGACTGCCGTTCGTGCGGGTTTACGCTGCTCAGGTACGACCTGCGTCCAGCCCACGTTGCGGATCGAAACTCGCTGGAGGCCCTGAAGGCGGCCGATCGTCAAATGCGCGCCGAGTACGGCTCCGCACTTGTTGGCGTTTGCCAACGCTGTGGTGGCTCTATCGAAACCGAACTCGTCACGGGTGAGGACGCCGACCCCGCGACAGCCATCCTTGTGTGTGACTGTCGGTACTGCGGTACATTGATTTCCGCCCCCGTATCGATCGCGATCCTCCACCACCCCGACGTAATTTCGAAGTGCCTGAACGAGACGGTAGATACGATGGCGACCCCAATCTGGCAACTGTTCGAACTCGTGTCGGCGTGGGACGTCGTCCTCGACGGACCGAACGACGTGGCAGTGGTGAGAACGGAAATCCGGCATATTAGAATCGACGCTCGTGCCGATTTGGTGATACGGGTACGCGACACTCCAGCAGAAGATCTAGCTTATACTGACCGCTGAAACATGCACCCCGGGTTCGGGTATCCACTACCCAAGAGAGTGTCATACAACAGTTCTCACATCCCGGTTTTCGCTTCCTCTATTTGTTCAGCGTATATGCATACTGAACGTCCAAGAGATTATAGCAACCGCAGCCATCGAGTATTATATGGTGAGGTGGCTTCGAATATGGACCAAAATATACCACTACCACTGGCCAGTTATCGGGTTTTGTGGCATGATAGCGACAGTCGTATTATCTAGTCCGGGAGAATACTCCATTTCCGTCGGCCCATTACAGTTGGACATGTTCTATATTACACTCGTCTCGTTCGGACTGCTATTCGCTCTCTCAGCAACCGATGAGTATAACCCAGAAGACTATGGGCTTAGTTCGTCGAATTCTGAAAAGTGAGTTTCCTGTACCAAGCGCGAGATTCACCTGTAGCGCCAATGAAATCAAATCTCTTGCGAACTGTTCTATGACACCCTATACCCAAACTAAATGGCTCTACTCCTGTTTTCCATTGAACACGAAGTACCGAGTGGTATACCGTTTAGCGTTGGCTCTGATGGGTGTGACGCTGCTATCGTCTACTCACGAGTCGAACTTCATTCCCGAACCAACGGGATGACATAGACCACCACGCCGGCTACGATCCCGACGCCGACCATCACCGGGATTGACAACACGTCGCGACTCGGCCCAAGGTTCACATACCTCGTTGCGAACATGACCAGTATCGTGAGCCCGAACGTTCCGTACACGCTCACCGCTCGGCGGGCATTCACGTCCAGATTGTCGAACGAAACCGCAAGCCCGATCATGACGACCAGCCCGGCCAGCAATCCGAGCGGGACCCCGACGATCGCGGAAAACTCGACCCCCAGAAGTTTGATCACTAGAACGGCGACCACCACGAACGTCGTAATCCCGGCGCCAACCGCTGTGAGGAGATGCCGAGAATTCATCGCCAGGTGTTCAGGCAGGTGTGAGATAAAACCCGAGCCCGTTCTTACCCGCAGGACTGGTACAGGAGACTCTTCCATTAGTAGATTGATGTCATGATCGGCGTAACAGGTACGAGGGGAACGATCGAATAATGGCTATGAGAGAACAGATGCCTCCATCTAAAGTGTCCGTCCCACGCCCGTACGTCCTTGCATCGATCGCCACGCTGTTGCTGACGATGGTCGCAACCGGGGTGGGGCTGTTCGTCCCCGACTTCTATCGCGACGCACCATCGCTCCTCCCGCAAGTTTACGGCCAGGACCTGTTGACGCTGGTCGTCGCTGTACCCGCCCTGGGGATTTCGCTGTATTTCGCCGTCCGCGGATCGCTTCGGGGGTACGTCGTTTGGCTGGGTGTGACCGGCTACCTGCTCTATACCTACGCCTCGTACTCGTTCATGACGGCATTTAACGAACTATACCTCGTGTATACGACGCTGCTCTGGCTGACCCTCTTCACCTTCGTCGGCGGGATGGTCCGCCTAGAGGCGACTGCACTGAAGCGAACGATCGGTGAGACGCATCGTCAAGCGTATATCGGATTTCACCTGCTGTTGGCCATCCTAACCGCCGTTCTCTGGATATCGGAGATTCTTCCAGCGATCGGTTCGGGAACGGTCCCGCCGAGTATCGCCGACGCCGGCCTTCCGACGTCCGTAATCTACTCGTTCGATCTCGGTATCATCATTCCTGCGTTCGTACTCACTGCATATTGGCTGTGGAAACGTCGTCCGTATGGATACGCGTTCACTGCCGTCCTTCTCGTAAAGGTCGCCACGCTCGGCGGGGCCGTGCTGGCGATGGCTCTCTTCATGATCCGAGACGGGCAAGCTGTTCCTCTCCCTCAAATCGTTATCTTTGGAGCGCTGACGGTTAGTAGCGTGCTCCTGTTAGGTCGTCTTTTCCTTTCGATCCCGTCGAAAGCAGGGGAACCTCAGAAGGGATACTAGTGCGGTTTCAAGTCTGAACTACGAGAATCAATCGAGAGACGCTGTATCGCATGCATATAGCGATTTTGAGAACGGCCTCGGCTGCCGGCAGACCGGAGCAGAGTTCAGCGAATACCTCTCCCGAAGTCACTCCCACGTGAGATCGTTGGTTGTAGAGCAAGCTTCATGGAGTGACCGGTCATAGCTGCGTACAAGCTGTTTCCTGCATGCAACGACTGAATGCACTCTTTGGGCCTGTCGAGCGATATGCGGATGCCGTTTCTCCCAGAACCCACGGTATCGTAGCTGCTGTATCGTTTGCCACTTTTGTCGGAGTCATTGCTCTGGGCGAATCTTCAGTAGACGATTCTTGGCTCATACTTGTCTCTATTAGGTTGATACGGTTATAGATCTCTCGACAGAGAGTTAACCACATAACGGATAGAAAACGAGAGTGACCAATGGTTGCCGATCCTCGAGAGTACGATAAAGACATTGAGGTGGTAGTTGACGGTCGCTCACGGCGACGGTTCGGGATCGATACCGACCGTGGAACGGTCACGCGCTTTGTCGTTCAATTCGAGTACCGAACTGATTCCGCTGAGGACGAATGGGCTACCGTCGTCCGATACCATCACGATAGCGAGGGGAGCGATGAAGCCACCCACGACGTCACACCCTCACGTTGGCGTCCAAATGGGCTCAGATAGCGATCTCACCTTGATGCCGCCATTCGTTTATATGTCATTGCATATAATAAGACAGTGTCTGAAATAGCGCAACAAGATATAACGATCTGCATCGATGCCTATCCCGAGGCGGATACCAGGGTCTTTCGCATTGGGGCCGCAGACGATATCGTCCGGCTCTTAGCCGATGCCCACGACGCGGAGTTCACGATTCCTGAGCTCGTCGACGCAACGGATGTAACTCGGTCGACGGTTTGGCGGGCTGTCGACCTCTTGGACACTATCGGCGCCGTTCGAATTCGAGAGACGCCACAACGAAACTACGTTTCGATCGACCCGGACCGTCTCCAGAAGGACGATCCGATACTCGCGATTCCACAATCGGAGTACCACGCTCCAGTTCGAGCCTTTGTGACCACCGTTCAGGAGGCGGTCGCTAATACAGACGATGTCGACGACCTCCTCGGTATCATTGTATTCGGAAGCGTCGCTCGGGGTGAGGCTGACCGTCAAAGCGACATTGACGTCTTCGTGGTCATTGAGGGTGATCGAACGAGTGCTCGGCGTGCTGTCACGGATGTTGTTGCTGATCTCCGTGACCAACGGTTCGATGGTGACCGGTTTGAATTCGAGCGGTACGTGGAATCCGTCGAAAATGCGCACCGGGCTCGTTCAAAACTCCGTGAGATCTTCACAGAGGGGCTTACCATGTATGGCACTGAGCGCTTGCACTCGCTCCGGAAGGAAGTGATGGCTAATGACTGATTTTCTCTCTGATTCCAACAAGAAATCATGATTTCTGAAATCTAGATTTCCAAAATCGAGGGTTCTATTTGTGAGGACGTGCTCCTGGATATATGGGACGATTCGTTGATCGGGACGTCGAACTCGATCAACTGACGGACTGCTACGAGTCTGAGACGGCAGATTTCGTCGTGATCTATGGACGACGCCGTCTAGGGAAGAGCGAACTCGTCCGTCAGTCCATCGCTGAGCGGGACGATGCCGTCTACTATCAAGCAGTCGAGTCAACGGCACAAAACCAGCGTGAGCAGTTCGTGGAGACAGCGACTGCAGAGTTTTCCTCGCTTCGGAACGTCCGCCGTGATTGGGAGGCGCTCCTCGAAGCGCTCGGTGGGGAAGATGCAGTCGTCGTTATTGATGAATTCCCATTCCTCATTGAGGAAGACGAGTCACTTCCGTCTCGGCTCCAACGTGTCTGGGATCTCGAGTTACAGGAGACTGGGATGACGCTTGTGCTCGTCGGCTCTTCAATTAGCGTCATGGAGGACAAGGTACTCTCGGGGAGTGCGCCGCTGTATGGGCGACGAACAGCCACAATCGATCTCAAACCACTCTCCGTCACCGACGCACGGCAATTCTTCCCGGAATACGACCCTGAAACCGCTCTCACCGCATGGTCGATCTACGGCGGGACACCATACTATCTCCAGACCATCGACCCTGACCGAGAGTTGGCACAGAACGTCCAGCAGTCGATCCTGTCGGAACGTGGACTCCTGTACTCCGAGCCAGAATTCCTGCTCCGAACTGAGCTCCGGCAGCCGAACACGTACTTCAGTATCCTCCGTGCACTCGCCCACGGACGCCGCGCTCCAAACGAAATTGCAGGAATGGCCGGCATCGAGTCGGGCTCACTCAGCACGTACCTTCAGAAGCTCCGCCGACTCCGCCTCGTCGAACGCCACATTCCCGTGACGGAATCACCGACTTCATCGAAACGCGGCCGGTATCGGATCGCCGCCCCGCTGTTCCGGTTTTGGTTCCGATTCGTCTACGGCACCCAAGATCAGCTTCGGATGCTCGACGAAAACGCGTACGAAGAACTCGTCGAACCGGAACTCGCGGATTACGTGAGTCCGCTGTTCGAACGACTCTGCCAGAATGCGCTCCCAATTCTCGTCGACCGACAGTTCCAGAACGTCGGGCAGTGGTGGTTCAAAGAACACGAACTGGATGTCGTTGGTCTGACAGCAGAGGGACTTGTCGCTGGAGAGTGTAAGTTCACCTCCCACCCAGTCAGCGAAGGTGTCCTGTCTGATCTTGAACGGACCGCGACGAACGTGCGGTGGTCGGAGAGACCCGCAAACGGAGAGCCGCTATACGTGCTGTTCAGCCGTTCGGGATACACTGATGACCTTGAACAGGTCGCTGAAAGACGGGATGACGTCTGTCTCTTCAATCTGTCCGACGTAGTCACCTAGAACAGTCGACTATATTCTCCTCCGACCATCCAATAGATCCATATAGAAAAATTACAGAAATTATAAAAATTCATCTCGGCGGTCAGTATCGGATCCAGTGATGTCTGCAGACAATCGGGGCATCAGGACTGTCGTATCGCGACGAAACCTCGTCAAAGGAGGCGGTGCAGCACTCGCCGTTGTCGGCCTCAGTGGTACTGGCGCCGCATGGCCGGACTGGAAAGATGACGACAGGGAGGATGAAGAAGATAGAGACGAAGCGGACGACTGGGGTTGGGAACGCACTGGAGGCGTCCGAATCACGGCCCACCGTGGGTACCGGGATGTCTTTCCACAGAACACGGTCGCTGCCGTGGCGGGTTCGACCCGACTCGGAACTGATCGGATCGAGATCGATCTCGTCGCAACGAGTGATGGGGAGATCGTCGTCTTCCACGACGCGGCCCTGGACGATCTTACCGACAAATCGGGACTCGTCGGCGAGACGCCGGCTGAAACGGTACTTGAGGCCGACGTGCTTTCCTCTGGAGAGACGATCCCGACCCTCGAAGAGACCCTCGAAGCGGTCCGGCCGCCGGTGATGATGAACCTCGAATTCAAGGAGTCAGGTCCGCTTTCGTGGAGGGAATTCGCTGAGCGGACGCTCGACATTGCATCCGGCTATCCTGGCGACTACTACGCGTCCTCGTTCGATCCTGACGCGATCCGCGCCGTGCGCGAGGTCGACTCGAGCGTCGCCGTCGCGCCTATCTTCGGCGGCAACGTTGCCGGGAATCTCGAGATTGCCCGCGAACTCGATGCCGAAGCACTGAACGTCTCGACTGGTGCCCTTGACCGAGACCTTGTCGAGACTGCCCATGACGAAGGCCGGGACGTCAACGTCTGGACGATCGATAGCTGGCGGGAAGCAAGCGAGCCCCTCGAACTGAGCGTCGACGGGCTGATCGCCGATTACCCGAACATGGCGACGTTTGCACTGACGAAGTCCCACCACGATAAGCCGGGTCGGGGCAACCGTGGTCCGTTCGAGTAAGAGTCATATGATGGAAGAAGGCACTGAGGGGGTAGCATATTATCGCATCGAGGAAGGTGCCGAGCCGAGAGAGTGGGTGATTGAGCAACTGGAAAACAAGCATGGCGACGTAGAAGCGACTCAAGTTTGATTGGCCCCCATCTTCTTTGACGCCGTTCCTGTCCCTGTTTCACCTCAAATTATCTCAGATCGCACGACTGAACCCAAGCCTACTGTCCGGTATCACATCGGGCTCAAACCCGATGGATACCGACTATTCGAGGGCGACATCAGGGTCATCACTTGGGGTACATCCTGGGAGAGCGGCATACCACCAATAGCGACCGAACACACGATCGTCGAGAAATCCCACTGATCTTCATAGTCTCCAATACTCCAACTAATTCAAAGATATTGTGGCCGAGTGTCCTTCCCAGATATTTTCGGAACTGGTCTCCGGATTCCCCTATAACGTCTGAAAACGTTCGGTAGAAACCGGTAGGCTTGCGACTCTACGAGTCGATGGATTCGATCTGACCGCGAATTTCACCGGCTGGATACTTTTCAGTGTGAACGTTAACGTAGGCTGCGTGCTCTTCTAAGGCCGCTTCTGCCTCTTCGATGCTGGCACCCTCCCACTCATTAACCAAGTCGTCCTCGGTAAGTGTGCCTTCGGCAAGCGTTCCAGAGAAGAAGCCTTCGTTCAATGCGGGTTCCATACCTTCTTCAGGGTAGAGCCATGCGACGACCGGACCGTCTTCATCTTCAGCACCGAGATGGATATGTGCCTGAGTGACGTTACAGATGCTATCAACGGTTAATTCGTAGTGTGCATCCACTTCGCCGTCATGCATATCGACCGTGAACGCTGCCTTTCCTGATGCATCCGTCTCTACGCCGTGAGCTTCCCCCGAAAGGTGCGCTTCGAACTCATGGGGGAAGTGCTCCGTCGATTCTTCGTCTTCTGTCGTCTCTTCTTCGGACTCTTCCTCCTCTTCGGATTCTTCGCCAGTGTCCGTCTCTTCTGATTGGTCCTCTTCCTGCTCTTCAGAGCTGTCTTCCTCGCTCTCTTCTTCGGATTCGTCCTCAGTTTCAGAGTCGTCGTCGTTCTGGGACTCTTCTTCTGTCTCCTCACTCTCCTCAGATTCATTGGATTCCCCATCGTCTCCGCCATCATCCTGTGGGGGCTCGGGCTCTGGTGGTTGAATCTCGCCGTCACTGGTTGCAATGACCTCGCCTCCAGGAGAGAGGAACGCGATTACGTCCGGGTTTTCATCATTGATTCGGCCCTGATCGTAGCTTGCGATCTGATAGTCGTACTCAACGTCCGAAATCTCTGTTGACTGGAACCCAGTCCAAACAACCAACTGCGCGTCTGCTTCGATCGTCACATCCTGATCGAAGGTATCAGTCTGTGTCTGTTCATCAGCGTACTCCCAGTCGAGTTGGTATCCACCCAGGTCAACTGCTTCATTCCCGATGTTCTCGAGCACGACAGTCTCTTCTTGGGGGTTCACCCCGGCGATGCGCACTGGACTCTCGTGTCCATCCGCAATGACCCGTGATCCGGTGGCGAGAAGTCCGGTAAGTCCGACGCCCGTTCCGACCAGCATTGACCGACGTGATATGTCACGTACCATACTGCAGCTAGAGATATTATCATCACACATAAAAAGGTGGCTATAATTCAGTCTGGCATGAAAGTAGTATGAATAATAGTAAATTACTATGAAACTGGGGTTCTAAACCTGATGGAGGCCAAATAGTTGAGGATGACGTCTGGTCATTACCTGTGGTACACCCTGGAAGAACGACGACACCGCCACTGGCGATCGAAAGGACCGAGAGACCCCCCCCCCACGATTCTATCTGTCGGTGTCGTCTAGCTGATACTGAGCGCAGAGGGGCTGCGTGGAGCCTGTGTGACCATGGCCCGAAAGCCCGGTGGTGCAAACCAATGGGCGTTGATGATGGACATGGGCACAGGAACCGCACCTATTCCTTTATCTCCGAGAGATAATTCGCTAGCCCGTGGTATCCCGCTTAATCTGCTCAGTCGACGATAGCAGTCACGGAGCGATCCGTCGCGAAGGGTTCTCCGGCGAATCCGAATCTCCACCTCGTCCGACCTTGTGCAACAGAAGACCGTGGTGGAGGGTCCGATGTTGCACAAGGCTGCCCAAATCGAATTCTGTTGGCGAGGAATCCCCTCTCAAGATAGTGGAAACGTGGTGTCACCTGGACTGGTCCAGATTCTCGCCCCGATAGGGTAGGCCACGCAAGAAGAACTTTCACTCTCCGACTAAGATCCGACCGTATGGCCGACGAGCGTCGGATGACGACGGATCGCTTCTTCGGAGGCGTTGAAAAACGACTCGAGAATCTCCGGTCCATGCTCGCATTCGTCGATGAGGCCACTCCTGACGAACCTGCACTCCGGAACTGGCTCACATCCAATACAGCCGCAGAGAGCGAGTCCACGATCACAACGTACGTCGGCTTCCAGCGCTCGATTAGTCTCCTCACCAGCCAAGACGCCCAGTACCACCCAACAGCTCGTGGCGCAGCGTTTGCAGAGACCGGTGATCCGGAACTCGTCTTTGAGGCGCTTCTCGACAACGTCGCTGGCTTCGAAACGATTCTCCAGACACTCGACGCCCAACCGACTACTGCCACGGAAATCCAAGCACACCTCCGAGAGGCATACCCCGAGTATCAACTCCCGGAGGCAGTAGTGGGCAGACACCTCGAATGGCTCCGTGCACTCGATACGATCGAACAGAACTCACAGAGTGACCATTACGAACTGACGGCGTTCGGAACCCAACTCCTCCGCGAAACGATCGACCAGACACCGGCCCTCGACGATCTCGAGATCGGCAGCACATACGACCGCGTCGACCTTCACGACACGTACGGTGGGGCACGATATCGTGGGATTGCCCCCTCCGCCGAGCATCCCTACCTCTTCTTATTCACAGGTGATTCCGGCACGGAGCACGGGTACAAGGACGAATTTCGTGGTGATACGTTCATCTACACCGGCGAAGGCAGGACAGGCGATATGGAGATGACGGGTGGGAACAAAGCGATCCGTGACCACCAGGAGGATGGCCGTGATCTCCACCTCTTCGAGAACAACGAGGAAGCGTGGAGCGTCACCTACCTCGGGCAGTTCGAGTGTGTCGATTGGTTCGAAGAACAGCTTCCGGACACTGATGGGAACCGCCGCAGAGCGATCCGATTCAAACTCGAACCGGTCGAGAACACAATCGAAGTCACAGACACCGATCTCGAAGAACTCGATACGGCTGACCTCTACGAAAGGGCTACGGGAGCAGCGACATCCACCGGAGAAAACACCCCACAGGATACGACCGAAACGACACGAACTAGCTACACCAGATCAGACGTCGTCAGAGAATACGCCCTTCGCGTTGCTGATGGCATGTGCCAGGGCTGTGGGAATGAGGCGCCATTCCTCAGGACCGACGGTGAGCCGTTCTTAGAGGTGCATCATCTCTACCGCCGCAGTGATGGTGGTCCTGATCATCCCGATAACGTGGTTGCTCTGTGTCCGAACTGCCACCGACAAGTCCACCACGGCAAAGATGGCGACGAATTCAATCAGAACTCATCTCAGGAGTGGAAGGCAAGTAGTATGATCGTGAGAGTGCTGTTATTCGCCGCCAGTGCTCTACTCAAAGGAAAAATCAGCCGAACAGGTACATCAATCGGCTCTGACACACTCGGTCTTGGCCCGCATCGGCCACAAGAGCCATTTAGATTGAATTACCACATCTGTGTGCAATGGCAACAGTCAACGTCGTCGAAGGCGTTCGGTATGGACTCGATTTGATCGTCTACATCTTCATCATTGGCATCGCAACCGGAATCGGGATGATCCTGGGAATTGCCCTTGGGATGGTAGACAACATCGTTATCACGCTCATTGGCTCCCTTCTCGGACTCGCCAGTTTCCTGGCGTTCTATGCTGGGATGATGGGGATCCTCTACAAAGTCATCGCTGACGGCGTCTCTGTCGGCGTCCAAGCCGCGAACGAACCGTCAACGGACCCCGAGACAACACTCTCCGGTCGCGACTGATTGGCTTCCCTCCGGTCCTCTACGCCGGCTGTGTGTTATCCAATTGTCAGTGTCTTCGTGTCTAATCGACGAAATCAAACGAGTGATCTGACTTCTGTGTCTGCGACAGCGTTATCACTCCGACTGGGCGACCTATAGATATGACTCTCGAGCAAAACATCCGAGAACTAGAAGAGCGCCTCGGAATGAGTCGGAGCGAGGAAGTCGAAGAGGCCGGCCGGACCGTCGCTCGCCTCCAGGACTAATTCTCACTCGAGGTCTTTGAGTTCGTCCACGAGTTCGTGTTTCGTCAGTCCGTTAGAACCAAGCAACTGGTAGAATATGTGCATGATCATGACATCTTTAGAGGAGTATTGACCGGATGAGCTTCGCTTCTGCTCGTCGAAGATGTTCCCCAACCGTCCCCCGCGAGAGTCCAAGTTCAGTCGCTACGTCTCGTTGTGTTGCCCGACGAGGGATATCATAGTATCCTGCGGCGAGTGCTGTCCGGAGGATTTCGTTCTGCCGGTCCGTGAGTTTCCCCGCTGGGGAACCCATGTCGGGGTGATATTCTCCCGTGCGTTCGAGGGTTACATCTACCTCGTCAGAGAAGCCAGCGATCAGTTCCTGAAGTGCTGTCTCTTCGCCAAAGAGCGTGACTTGTAATCCAGTATCAGTCTCCCGTATCGGCCAGTCGATACTGATCGGTTCGGTATCGATGCGTTCGAGAAGTGCGATTTCAACCTCACTAGGCTCGTAGTGCATATACGCCAGCCACGTCTCACCACTGGTCACAGTGACAGAGATGACCTCAGGTAACTCATTCTCTATCGTTGCGAGTGACTCAGCATCACCTCTGAACTCTGCGATTCCAACAACGGTGCCATCATCGAGCAGGTTGATGTAGTGTATTGCTTCCTGAGTCGCGACGAGCGTGCCATCGATCCAGACCTCTCGCGGATCGGTGAGGCCTCTCTGGAGTCGCTGGTCGTTCGTTGACCCGATGTGTTCTTCCAAAGAGAGAACGACGGTACTGTACCTCATTCTCGTCAGTGTTCACCACCTCAGTTGAGCTGTTGGATCCGTCTCGAGGCAATCCCCAGAAAGAAGCGCTCGTGCTGATCTCACACCAGGTGGGACACTACGTTCACTGATAAAGGAAGGGTGCATGCTCGGCACCACACTCGTGGGTACACGGTTGCTATTCCTCTCTGATGAAGAATCAACGTATCCCCAGTTGGAACGTAAAAGCAGCTGTATTGTCGATCCTCGGCGTCATTGTTGCTCTTCTTGGGACGTTATGGGCCGTTCAAGGCCTCGGACTCGTCCAGATAGACCCGATCCTGTGTATCGAAGACTGCGAATCAATCACAGGACGGTCAGTACAGTGGTCGGTGATTGGTACGATAACGGTACTCGTCGGCACTGTCATCATCTGGGTAGGGCGACAACACCTCTATCGATGATCGAGGTCTACCAACCAACGAATGAAAACCCAATACTACACCGCAACGAGTATCGACGGGTATCTCGCTGATGAGGACAACTCGCTTGACTGGCTCTTCCAGTTCGGAGCGATGGAGGAGATTGAGGGTGTCCAAGACGACTACCCGCAGTTCGTAGAACAGGTTGGTGCAGTAGCCATGGGATCGACGACGTATGAGTGGCTCCTCGAGCACGAACACCTGCTGGAGGACCCGGACCAATGGCCCTATGAGGTCCCGGTTTGGGTGTTTAGCAGTCGGAACATACCGCTAGTCGATGGGGCGGACATCCAGGTAGTCCACGGGGATGTTGCGCCCGTTCATGCGGAGATGGTCGAGGCAGCAGGTGGCAAGAACGTCTGGCTCGTCGGTGGCGGTGATCTGGTCGGACAATTCCACGATCACGGTCTCCTCGACGAGATTATTGTGAGCGTTGCTCCTGTCACGCTTGGTTCGGGGGCGCCACTCCTGCCTCGTAAGATCGTCACCCCACCGCTGAAACTCGTGGGTGTGGAGAAACAAGGCGATATCTTTGCGGTGTTAACCTATGAGGTCCAACACTCCAGTGAAGAGTGAACTTCCTCATCCAATTCGATCGCTCCTTGAAGGCGAGGGTGCTCATTCTTCACGGGGGGTGAGAACGTCGAGCCCAGGAACCCGGGAGAAATGGTCGTCAGCCGCGATCAGGTCAGCCTCGAGGGCACGAGCAACACCGGCAATCAGGATATCCGGCGCCGGGATCGGTTCGCCGCGGTCGAGTAATGCCGAGCGAATATCGGCCGCTTCGCGAGCGGCAGGGTCGTCGAACATAACTGGCTCAGCCCACTCGAGGGCGTCAGTGATTGTCCCTATCGTCTCGGAGTCGGTCGATCGGAGCGCCCCCGCATACAATTCGTAGAGGGCGACCGTCGGGATGACGTACTCCGTGTGTGGGTGTGCCTCGAGATACGCAAGCGTATACGATTGTTCGTTGAGATAATCGACGAGAAAACTCGTCTCTACGACCTTCATGCGTCGGCGTTCCTGTCGCGATCGTCGCCAAAGAGCCGTCGCTCGCGAGCACGAAGATCACGGTCAAGTTCCTCTCGGGCCTCCTCGACGGCATCCGCCAAGTCGGTGCCGGTGACTGCCCCGAATCCAGCTCGAAAATCGGGAGTCTCGTCGACCTCCTCCGTGTCGGTAACCCACCAGACGACGGCGCGGCCGCCGACCTTCTTACGTGCAACGTATCCCTCTTCCTCAAGGTCGACCAGCCGCTCGCGGATCGCCCGCCTCCCGATCGGAAGGACGTCGGCAAGTTCGGCCGCGGTGGCAACAGGTCCCGAAATCCGGGTCATGGCCGCGAGAATGTCCTCGTCGGTCACTGCCGGCGTATACTTCCCCCCGGCATCGCGGTTGGTGTCTGACATACTTGGCACTATGTTCGAGAGGGATTTAACCGTTTCCCACGTGAGTAGTGGAAACACTTAATACGACATCCTACGTAGGAACTGGTAGAGACAGACCCGTTCCGTGGGGCGTTCTGATCGTAGCAATGCCCGGGTGCTAGTACACCCGAGCTGGGCTGTCTTGTGGAACCAACAGCCATGACGACCAACGCACTCGCAGAACTTGACGTTGACGCACCGACCGCCAAACGTGCCCAGTACGAAGCTTTCGAGTTCGATCTCGAAGCGCCCGGCCTCCTCCAGGTGATCAACGGGAGCTACGGCGACGACGAGAAGCGCGAGCACTCGTACCGCGTGAACATCGAGAACGGCGTTCCCGTCACGTGTGAGTGTCCCTCCGACACCTACCAGGATGGCGCCTGCAAACACCGCGTGGCCGTCGCGATTCGCGAGCCCGTTCTCGAGGCAGCGACCGCGGACCACTCCCAGGATCGTGTCGCGACTGATGGCGGAGATTTCGTCATCGCCGGCGACGAAGGGCCAGTCCTCGAGACCAACGATGTCGACGAAACGAATGCCGAAACCGAGGACTGGGCGTGTTCGACGCTCCCGGGCGACTATCCGTGTGCCGCGTGCTAGATCGACGGAGACGCTGCGTGGCCCGATGAGGAGGACGGCACACATAGGAGCCACTAATCGGCGTTCGGCGAGCGAATCCTCTCTTCGGGCGTCTCTCTGTTGGGTGAGAACGGAAGCAAACCGGACCGAACGTGCCTCGTATCTATACCTTGTCGCCAGAGATACTTAAAGGCAGAATCGCTGAGGGTTCGACGGCGTAATCACCTTGTGCAACAGTCGACCGCCCACTCAGAAAGATGTTGCACAAGGCGATGGGACTCAAGTGTCGGCGCTAGCGAACTCGACCACCTCATACAGCGGAAACACGGTGTCTCATACGCCACTAGCCTCGACATGAGCCCCTCAACTGCACAGGGATCACCGAATACGCCTTTGCTCGAGCCGTTAGTGAAACGACTGGACACAGAACCCATTCCCTTCGGGATCACGCATCACGGTTCACGTCTCGGTCACTGGACCGGTCGTCCCCGTTTTCGTCTCGACGACGATCGGACAGAGTTGGGTGAGCTGCTAGACGTACTCTTCCCGGTCGTCGGTATTGATATTGAGACTGATCGGAATGTATTCGGGTGGCTATCGTGGCATCTTCTTGGAGAACAGTCGCAGACCATCCCCCACTGGATCAACCGCGGCAGCGGTTGCGTTGAGATCACAGTGAATCCTCTCTTCGAACGGCGTCGCAGCGACCCGTTCGAGGCCCGTTCGTCGGTGTACGGGCGAAAAACAAGACTAATTCAATATTCTGAACTAGGATTCAAAAGGATAATAGTGCTGGAGGTCTGAACGACGTGTATGAGCGACTCAGGAACCACGGATCACATGGCAAAGGTCTTCCGGATTCGGGAGGTTGCGATGACGGTTCGTGAACCAAAAAACGCGGGAGAGATTGCCGATTCCGCTGGTGTTGCTCGAAACACGGCTGAAAAGTATCTCACGCAACTCGTTGAGGCGGATAAACTTGAAACGGTCCAGCGTGGCCGCGAGACCTGTTACTATCCCGACCCAATTACACAGTATTTCGATCAGATCCGTGACTTCGTCAACGAGTATCAAAAGGATGAGCTTACGGCTGAATTAGGTGCCATCCGAGATGATATCGACGAGTGGAAGGACGCCTACGATGTGGAGTCCGCTGACGAACTCCGGACAACCGTCGGTGATGATGTTTCGGCATCCGAACGCCGACAGCGACGTCACGACGCAGAGGATTGGGAGTACTACGAACACCAGGCCACGCTCATCAAGCAAGCAATTCAACTCTACGATACGATCGAGGCAACCCGCGAGAGTGGTCTCGCATCTGCTCACTGATTCAGGGCTCGCGAATGGGAAATTCACCGACTCCTGGAGACACACACCTCCATCGATATGAAGTCCACAAACGAGTCGTAGCTCGACTTCGACGAGAAGCTGGCATAACGGCCGTGGACGCGGATCCAAGTCCGATGCGTCCAGTCCGTCTGAAAGCGACTCTCGATCGCGCGGTCTTCATCGATCAGAATTTGGACGCTGGCGACGCGATGCTTGAATTCGAGTGGCGTCCACATCCCGAGCGCGACGAATTCCGTATCCAGTACAACGAGCCGGGTACTCCGTGGTCATGCGGCTGGCATCAAGACGAAACTCATGAGAACTTGGGTCCGAGTCATTTTCAAGTTGACCATGACGAGTGGTCAACACCTCACCGTGAATCCGCATCGTTCACAGATTCGAATCCGATGGCAATTCTCGAAACCTGTCTCAGTGAACTTCGAGATAGTGTCCCGAATCTGCCCGACAGTGTCGGCCCGAATCGATAAACCGTCGCGAACCGGCGATAACCTAGCTGGCAGGAATCGTTATACAAGTCCTCGAGAGAATTCCACCTACTACGTCTCTCAATGACAGTTATTGACGGTATCTCACGTGAGGTGACGGCCCTCTGGGGCGATGGAAAGGGACGATCGCTTCTTGTCGTTGCAAGTGGCTGGGGGATCTTACTCGGCGCACGCATGATCTATCCGGTGCTCCTCCCCTATCTGCGTACATCGTTTAACCTGAGTCTCACCGTTGCAGGCTTCCTCGTTACGATCCTCTGGCTGGGATCAGCGCTTGGGCAACTCCCAGGCGGCATTCTCGCTGATCGGTACAGCGAACGCCTCATCATGACTGTGGGGACGATCACCGTCGCCGGAGCCCTTGTGGGGGTGTTGATTGCGCCGACAGCACTCCTCCTGTTCGCTGCCACTGCCGTAGTTGGTCTCGGCCAGTCACTGTATCCAATTGCACGGATTACCATCCTCTCGGACATCTATCCCAACAGGATCGGAAGCGCCCTCGGTGTGACGATGGCGACAGGTGATCTCGGTCAGACCATTTTCCCACCCATTGCGGGGGTGCTCGCCGCAGCGATCGCCTGGCAGGCTGGGTTGGGATTTCTCATTCCGTTGCTCCTGCTGGTCGGCATCGTCTTGTGGGTCGTGCTGCCGGCTCAACCACCAACCGAACCTGACGCTGATTCGATTTCAGTGGGGGATCTCCCGTCGATCGTCGCGCGGTTGCGCCGCGAAAACTTGTTGTTCGTCGCGTTTATCCTCTTTCTGTATATCCTCATTTGGCAATCGTTTACAGGACTGTATCCGACCTATCTTGTCGATCAGAAGGGGTTATCTTCTTCGGCCGCTGGGCTCTTGTTTAGCGTCTTCTTCGCGTTTGGCGTCATCGTCAAACCGCTGGCCGGAGCTGCGTACGACCGGATCGGTATGCGCCGATCCCTTGTTCTCGTCCTGATCGGCCCCGTTGTTGGCCTCACGCTCTTACCCATCCTCGAGGGGTTCTGGCTCCTTGGGGCAGTGACAGCGCTCGTGAGTTCGATGCTTGGCTCAGGAGCGATCACGCAGTCGTTCCTCTCCGATGCGATTCACGATGACATCCAGGGGACTGGTCTTGGAGTCGTTCGAACCACGTCAGCGACGCTCGGTGCAGCAGGCCCGGTTCTATTCGGGGGCATCGCTGACCGCGGATACTTCGATGAAGGCTATGTCCTGTTAGCTGCGGTACTCGTCGTCGTGATCCTCCTTACACTCCGGCTTCCTGAATCGACAACTGGAACGGCCACTGGGGGACACTGATTCCTGGGGTGAGTACTGGAGGACGTAACGCGTCCAGCACACGCCCTCGTGCGAGAAGTGATTGGGGGATTCTTTCGGACCGTGCCATACCGTCACTCTCTGTGCCATTCATTTCCGTACGCCCGACACTCACCCTTCCATCTGTCTGACCGCTGTGGGCTCGATCGAAATGATGACTCGTTCACTTTCGATGGGATTGGGATATTCATCCTCCCCCGTATATCGCTGTGCCAGTTCGTCGATATGCTCTCGCGCCCCCTCTGTGGTGATCTCATCGACCTCACCCGTGACCGAAAGCATCCGATAGGGATTATCCGGATCAGTCATACTGACTGCAACACGGGGATCGTTTCGGGCGTTTTTCGTCTTTCGGCGCTCGCGCTCAGTGTTGACCAACAACCGGTCCGCCTCCACGTCGTAATCAATCCAAACGGCCGTCGAGTGCAGTGTCTCGTCGGGGAGGATGGTCGTCACGTGAGCAAACGTCTGCTTCTCGAATAAATCCTGGAAATCGTCTGGAATCGATGCCATATCCTCCATACACGAGACCCGCCCTAAGAAGTGTACCCCGCGTTCGCAACCACTCTCCGAGATATGATCGGTCACGTCCAACACGATCCGGCAAAAGTCCTCGAAGTCCGGGGGATCTATATCTCCGCCCGGACCTCGCGAACATCGATCGAATCTTGTGCAACGGTTCTGCCCGTAAATTGTTCGCTTATTGTACAAGGTTCGGGATGCCGATGCAGCCGACAGTCACGTCCGAATCCCGTACCCTGGGCTCGAAAGGGGTCACAATCACCAAGAGTCTCCCTTGGCCCTCAAGGCACTTATGAGATGGTCTGGCAATTCCTCGTTGGATGATAACCTTGACTAGGCCCTAGTGCCGGCCGAGCCCCGCTCCCAATTCTCCTGTTCCTTTCCGAGGAATAGATGGGTCCGACTGCATACATAGCCCTCATGGACATGGATATACCTATTATAAATCCTGAAATAGCAATTAGTGCGATTCCCATCCGCCGTGACTGTACATCTTACTCGACGACGGATGCTGTCGACAGTAGGAATGGCTGGGACAACGGTTGCGTCCCTCAACAATGCGACACCCGGGCGCGCAACCAACGAGTCCGTAGAAGATCTGGAGGCCCGGTCGGGAGTTGAGGATCCCGGCTCAATTCTCGTCCAACTCGGGGATCTTGATGGGAATCGGGCGATTATTTGGGGGCGGGCTAACTGTCCCGCTCGACTGTACGTCGAGATCGCTACCGACGAGGCGTTCAGTGACGTCCGGACGGTACGAGGTCCGGCTGCGCTCTCTGTGACGAACTACACGGCACGAGTCGATCTCAAGGGGCTTCCCCGAGGTGAGCACGTGTTCTATCGTGTCTTATTCGATCGTCTAAACGAATCTGACTCGTTCACCGATGCCGTCAGTGGGTCCTTTCGCACGCCACCTGAAGAATCAGATCAGGCTGAAGATCTTCGATTTCTTTGGGGCGGGGACGTCGCCGGCCAGGGTTGGGGAATTGACCCCGAGCGCGGCGGAATGAAAATTTTCGAAACAATGGCTGATCTTGAGCCTGACTTCTTCATCCACTCGGGCGATGCCATCTACGCTGATGGCCCACTCCAGAAGACGGTCGAACTTGACAACGGCAAGAGCTGGACCAATATCGTCACGGATTCCAAAGCGGACGTCGCCGATACACTCGCTGAGTTCCGTGGTAACTATCTCTATAACTTCCTTGACGAGTACTACAGGGAGTTTGTCGCCGACGTGCCGATGATCGCTCAGTGGGACGATCACGAGGTTACGAACAACTGGTATCCTGGCGAGATCCTTCCTGAAGACCCCCATGACGTCAAAAGCGTCGACTTACTCGCAGCTCGCGGTCAGCGGGCGTTTCTGGAGTTCATGCCAGTTCGCTCGGGCTCGCACCACGCTGCACGGGATGAGCACTACGATACGTTTGATTACGGACCGTCAGTCGATGTGTTCCGGCTTGACCTCCGCAGTTACCGTGGACCGAACATTGCGACACTGGATGAAGAGCGGAGTTCGGAGACAGCAATACTCGGGGAAGAACAACTCGAATGGCTGAAAGCGTCCTTAGCCGACTCGGATGCGACCTGGAAGGTGATTGCCTCGGATATGCCAATCGGGCTTCTCATTCCCGATGGTGACGTCTTCGAGGGAATCGGGAATGCAGACGGTGCGCCACGCGGGCGTGAGTTCGAAATCGCCGAGTTACTTTCGTTTCTTCACGATGAGGATCTCTATAACGTCGTTTGGTTCACCGCCGACGTCCACTACACGGCAGCGCACCACTACCATCCCGACCGGGCGCAATTCTCCGAGTTCAATCCCTTCTGGGAGTTCGTTTCGGGACCACTGCATGCGGGGACGTTCGGGCCAAACGAGCTGGACAACACCTTCGGCCCGAAAGTAGTGTACGAAAACTCACCGCCGGAAGGCGAGGCGAACCTTCCTCCCAGTGCGGGGCTCCAGTTTTTCGGGCAGGTCGACATCAACGCTGACACGGAGGCACTGACCGTCACGTTAAAAAATCGCGAGGGAGAGTCGCTGTACTCTAAAGAATTTGATCCGAATCAGTACGGATAATAGCCTCGTAACGACTGACGCTGATTAGATGTCGTCCTTGGTGGACATGAGGAAACGGACGAGACAGTCAGCCGCTCAGTGAGTGGGCTCTCCGGCCGGAGCGACCATGTCGTCGATCTGGAGGATGAGGATGTTGTCCGTGTCGTCTTTCCCATCGACGCGCCCCTCGATACGGAGCTTCGAGAGCGGTGTCGGGCCCACGGTGACGGCATCGTCCTCATGAAACTCGTCAATCGAGCCCTGGATGTGGACTTCCGCCCGGCAGAGCACGGGGTGGTGAACGCTCGAGAAGTCAATCTCCTCGATGATGACGCCCTCGACGTCCTCGCCCTCGTGTGTAAGCGGGACTGACGCCGGGTCGTCCATCTGCTGGATCTCCAGGGCCTCGTAGGCTGTCGCCGTCGGCTTGTATCCACCCTTTGGTCCGGGAACGCCCTCGACAAGCTGGAGGGCTTTCAGGCTCTGCATCTGGTTACGAATCGTCCCCGGGTTGCGGTCGACCTGTTCGGCGATCTCCTCGCCTTTGATCGTGTCCTCCGAGTCCTTGTGGAGATTCGTCAGGGTACGCAAAATGTTCTTCTGGCTCGACGTAAGGTCGATTGATGACATAGGAATTCTTCGCAATTGATTTTCTTAAATCCAGTGGGTTGGCCACTCAATGGGAACTGAGTACTGCTGGTGAGTTCAATCGGCTACTCCTCTGGAAGTTATCTCCGTCAGACTGTGTAGTGAGAACTAGTGATAGGCCGGGCTGACACATCGGAGCTCGCCTCGTGATGCCTTCGGGGAGTGTGTCATCTTGAACGCACAGATAGAATCCATATCGGTCACTGCACCGACTCTACCTCCGCCGGCAGCGAATTCGTCGGCGCACCCCGGGACCTAATACGGAGGCGTGTGAAATAATAGCATGGGGTCCGCCCTCGACGACATTAGATTTCTCGTGGATTCAGAAAATCGAGTCGACGCGCTGACCGCATTACGTGAGGGACCCTGTGACCGAGACGAGCTACAAGCGACGACCTGCGCCTCCGCGCCGACTGTCGGGCGCATCTTGGGAGACTTCGAGGAGCGGGGATGGGTCCTCCGGGACGGTCACGAATACGAGTTGACGAAACCCGGTGCCTATGTCGCGGAACATTTCATGACCTTCTTCGACCGGATGGACACGGAGCGACGTCTCCGCGATATCTGGCAGTGGCTGCCGAGCGAGATGAACGGTTTTACGCTTGAGATGGTCGCCGACGGTGTCGTGACGGTCGTTGAACCCGGCGACCCCTACGGACCGGCGAACCGTTGTGCCTCGCTGTACCGGGAGACGGATCAGCTCCGCGGGTTCGACGCCGCACTGACGGCGCCACACCACTTCGAGGAGCTCTACCACCAGGTCATCGACGGAATGGACACCAAAATCATCTTTCCACCGACGGTTTCAGAGAACATCGCGTCGACGTACCCGCAGAAAGCAAGCGAAGTGCTCGAGAGCGATTCGTTCACGCTCTGGCTACACGATGACATACCCCTGTGCAGAGTCCTGATATTTGACGACCGCATTGGAATCGGCGGCTACGACGCCGACAGCGGAGTCTTGCAGGTGTACGTGGACACCGACGCACCCGAAGCATGCGCGTGGGCGGAATCCACGTTCGAGTCGTACCGTCGGGAGGCGAGGTGCATTACCTCGTAACAATACTGTTCCGAGTCAAACCACTCGTTCAACCGGCCGGACCGAGTCGTTCCATTTTTTTGATGCAGACTTCTCACCGTCCGACGCTGCGTACGAGGCCGGGCCGAGCGGATTCACGGCGTGAAACCACGGCACGGCCTGTATCGTCCACTGGGGTCGTGTAAGATTCACCGAATAGGTATTTGCATCCTTGCACCGTCCAATACACTGGTTATGAAAACCGGCAAACAAACCCGGGGTGAATCCTCGTGATTCGGGAAACGGTCGACGTACGCGAGCGCCACATGCCGCTGTACGACCGGTACGAGGAGGCGCCCGACGAGGCTAAGATCACTGACCGGTCGGTCGCGACCGGCGGCATTGACGTGGACCCGTTCCACGGAACCCTCGAACCGGGAAGTCAAGATTACGGCGTCGCCTGGGAGTTCGGCATCCACCAGGCGGTCAGCGGCTTTCACGACGCTCCGAATCCGGGGGACGTCCTCTGTGCTGCCCTCGCAGCCTGCCTGGATTCGACGATACGTATCATCGCCGGCCGACTCGGCGTGACGCTGGACCACCTCGAAGTCGAAGTCACCGCCGACGTCGACGTCCGCGGCACGCTGGTCATCGAAGAGGACGTTCCCGTGGGCTTCCAATCGATGGAGTGCCACGTCGACATCCGGGCTGAAGACGGGACGGATCCCGAACTCGTGGAGCAGCTGATCGAAGCCGCGGAATACAGCTGCGTGAACCTCCAGACCTTGACCTCCGGCGTCCCGGTGGAGACGACGGTCGACATGGGCCACTGATTATGTCGACCAAAGCTGACCCCACTGTCGAAGTCAAATTCGACCAGGAAGCGTACGAGCGTCTGTCGACCGTTACCGACACGCCCGCCGATTTCCTCCACGAAGCAGCTATGGATCGCGTCGAGTTGGCGGAGGCAATCGCCTACACTCGAGAAGAGGGATTTCACGGCCCGAAGGGATTTGCGAAGCTGGCCGACGACACGTACCCGACGTGGCCGCTGGGCAGCGTGCTGGGGATCGAACTCGAATCGATGGGAGACGGTGAATCGCGGTGGCGGATGGAGGTCGGGGCCGAGCACGCCAATCCGATGGGTACCATGCACGGTGGCGTACTGTGCGACATCGGGGATGCCGCCCTCAGCACGGCTTTCATGAGCACGCTCGAGGACAGCCAGATGTTCACGACGGTCGATCTGCGAGTCAACTTTTTGCGGCCGGTGCGGACCGGCCGGCTCGTGGCGATCGGTCGCGTCATTCACCGGGGTCACACCATCGGGATGGCCGAAAGCGAGGTGACGAACGAGGACGACGAACTCGTCGCGAAACTCTCGGGTACCTGTATGACACTCGGTGATGGATAGGTCGCATCTGGCCAGACCCTGTGAATCCTTCCGAGAATTCCTGTCTCTCGAAACCGGGTGAATCCCACCGTTCACGGCTGGCGAGGACGTCCCTTCGCACTCGCATTGTAAACTCACTCGCCATCGGGTTCGATTTCATAGAGTGAAGGGGTTTCACAGAAAATCATGCACCGTGGGGGTTCTCGGGTACGCCGATTCCCCAGCGATAACTTGCGGATCTATGCGCTCCTCATTGGAACAGTGGGCATGTGGTGACGCTGACCATCGATGGGCGCTCCATCTGAGGCACACGGTCCGTACCAGGGCGAGGCCTGGGCTCAAATTTACGTCAGACACCGGCACTGAACACTAAGTGCCGACGCAGAAAGTGACTGTATGAACACGGATGAGGAGTATATTCGTGACGCGATCGGACTGGCACGCGAGGCGGCTTCTGACGGGAACACTCCGTTCGGATCGTTGCTCGTTGTCGGTGATACCGTCGTCAGGCGGTCGAAAAACACCACGATGACCGAGAACGACATCACCGCCCATCCCGAGTTGAAACTCGCACGATGGGCGGCTCGCGAACTCGATCCCGACGACCTCGCCAACTGTACGATGTATACCAGCACCGAACCATGCGAGATGTGTGCGACTGCGATTCACTATGCTGGGTTGAATCGGGTCGTCTACAGCGTCTCAGGAGAGGCACTTGCCGATGTACAGGAGGAAGCAAGCGGAATTTCCTGTAGAGACGTGATCCGACGCAAAGGAGGGACCACGGAGATTGACGGCCCCGTTCTCGAAACCGAAGGAATACGCATCCATGAGGAGTTCTACAAGTAGATAGTGATGAAAGAGCGAAAGAACATTTCCTACGACGATCCCACCGACATTCACGCCCGCCAATCAGCATGACAGCGAAGACAGGGCTCACCCCTGGGTACCCCCCCTGGAGTGTCTCCCTTGTTTAGACGTGCTGGTGTTTCCATTCGTTGTGGGCCCGAATTGCCTTCCGGCCAGCATCGGTGAGCTGATAGGCGTTCGTCCGCCCGTCGATCGTCCCTCGGGATACGAGACCCTTCTCAACGAGCCGGTCGAGGTTCGGATATAGCCGTCCATGGTTGATCTCCTCGTCGTAATACTCCTGCAAGGCCGTCTCGATGGCTTGGCCGGACGTCCCATCACAGCCCGCCATGATATACAAGAGGTCACGCTCGACCTCGCGAACCCCCTCCAGTCCTCGGTTGAATTCGTCACTGAACTGTGTCATACAGAAATGGTTAGGGTACTAATCACATCTATCTCTTGCGAAAATGTCCAAATCATCCTATAGTATTTGCTGGGAAAGGACTGACTTGTCTCCCCCAGTGCTGGTCGCCAGTTACGCTTCCGTTCGCACGGAAACAAAGATACCCTCACCGACCGGAACAACGCTTGTTTCGAACTCCGGATCGTCGATAACATGAGTGTAGTACTCAGCGATCCCTGCAAGCGATGACCCCTCCTCAGGAGAGTGTGGTCCGTCCAGTACGGCTCGCAGGTCAGCAGGGGACATTGCATCCCCCGAATGAAGGACGTTATCGGCGACAATCATCCCGCCCTGAGAGACCTTCTCACGTACGGTCTCGAACCCGGCGAGATACCGCTCGTTCTCGTGGTCGAGATGGACGAGATCAAACGGGCCATCGTATCGATCGACAATCTCGAGGGCATCTCCGCGCTCGAAGACCGCCCGATCAGCGTAGCCACCCTGCTCAAAGTACGTACGTGCTTGGTCGAGTTCCTCCTCGTCTACTTCCGTGAGAACGATCCGCCCTGCCGGTCCGATTGCAGGCGCCATCCAGTACGCCGAATAGCCGAATCTCGAGCCGAACTCGAAGACTGACTCCGCGTCCATGAGTCGGGCACAGAGCCGGAAGAACGCTCCAACCTCGTGTCCGACTGTAGGAAACTCCTCGCGGTTGGCCTGATCTTCCATGCATTCGAGGACTGGATCGTCTCCCGGATTCATGAGTGTGAGAATCTCATTAACGTCATCGGTGTGTAACATCGACATCGACTGCGTCGATATGGCGCTAGCCGATATAAGAGAGTTGGACTCCCCTCGATGTGGTGTCCCCATCCGGTTAATCCAGCCGAGAGAGTTCTCCGCGTCGTTCGCGGTGCATAATCCCGCCGGCGAATCGCCGAAGAGAGGCAACGAGTTCATCCTCGGTGTTGTATGTCTCGACTCGCAGATCCCACCGGACTGACGCCGACCGAATCATCGCACTCGTTACGGTATCCTCGTGGACGAACACCAATCGCTCTCCATGTGTATCCGCTAGGTTTTCGAGGATACTGCCAGCCTCTTCGCCGACGCCGAAGTTATGGCCGAGAAACGGTACCACGAACGCCGTCGCGTTGCTACACCGGGTATATTCGATACTCTGAGTCGCAGCATCGATGTCGTCAGTATCGATGTCTACGTCAAGTGCGAGAAACGCGTTCACCCCTGGATCGGTCCGGAGTTCCCCTTGTACCCGTCGCAAGAACGCCTGCGCCGAATTGATATCATCCTTGTTCCGAAAGAGACGGCGTAAGGGACCGGGAAGATCCTCGATGTCGATCTTCTGGCGTTTCTCCTCGCTGAGTACGTAGTTAAGGTTAAACGACTTGTACGGCCCCATCAGATAGAAGAGAAAACGGTCATATGTCACGCCCCCAAGCCGGTCGGTGATCTGCTCGCGCGTGATCTCGACAGTCATGGCGACTCGTATCCAACGAGAGTATATAAAACAGGATATTTTTGAGAACTCTCGGCTTGACAACGACTAAGCGTCTCCGACTCGTAGTGTAACTCACGATGGCGACAGATCAAACGCGGTTTGTCGGCGACGATTCCCCAGACGATCCCGCAGACCTGCTGCCAGCGGAGAGCGTCCTCACTCTCGAGGAATACCTTGATATGCATGCGGCTGTCGGCCACCGAACCCGGTACGAAATCCTCTATCGGCTCGTCCATAGCGGTGAGATGAGTCCGAAAGAACTCGAGGGCGCGATCGAGATCGACGATAGCACGCTCCATTACCACCTCAACAAACTCGTTGACGTCGGCCTCGTCGAGAAGCGCCAGCGCACGGAACGGGGGCAAGACGGGTTGTACACGTATTATCGGGCCACTGTATTCGGGGAGGTAACGCTCACCGACGGTGTCGACGAGTTAATCCGTGGCGAGCAGGCGTTCGAAGAGATGTACAATAGCTCCGGATCCCACTGAAATCTCTACACTAGTGGGATTTCTCGCTCTCGTCGCCGTCGTCTCTGCGGTCATCGTCGTCTGAGGTCTCTACAATAGTGGGAATATCTCAGCGATGCACGGGGGAGCGTATTATCTCAGTCCACGAGCCACCCACCATCAACGTCAACAGCGGTGCCGTGCATGAACGAGGCGTCATCGCTGGCGAGAAACCGCACGACTCGTGCGACTTCGTCCGGGTCAGCGTACCGTTCGGCTGGTGTCGATTGAACGATTTCGTTGATCTCGTCGGGCGTCTCCTCGATCATCTCTTCGGTCATTCCCGTCTCAATGAATCCTGGACAGACAGCATTTGCACGGATCTCAGGCCCGTAGTCGTACGACAACTGTTTGGTGAACCCGATCACACCGTGCTTCGAGGATGTGTAGGCGGCGCCGCCACCGCCAGCGACCTTGCCGGCGATCGACGCCGTATTGATCACGACACCTTCGTCGTCGCCCTCGGTGAGTATCGGCAGTGCTTCTTTCGTGAGGAGGAAGACGCCTTTGAGATTGATGTCGATGACGCGATCCCAGAGGTCCTCGGACGCCTCCCCGGCCGGCGTGTAATCGTCGAGGATCCCGGCATTGTTACAGAGCACGTCGATCGTGTCGTACTCGTCAGTCGCTCGTTCGACGACATTCTCCATACTGTCGGGGTCGGAGACGTCCCCAACAACACCAATTGCCTCACCTCCGTTAGCTTCGATCTCATCTGTGACCTCGTCGAGGCCATCCTCGTCGACGTCAACGAGGACGACGGATGCCCCATCGTCAGCGAATTCGTGTGCCATCGACCGCCCCATTCCCGATGCACCGCCGGTAATTACGACAACGCTGTCAGCTATTGAGACCATGTGATATCCTCTCGTGGCCCATCGAGAAAAATCACCAGGATGAACCAGCAGGCTCGAAGGTCCAGCCATCTTTTTCCGTCCGATACTCGTCGAGAACGGTATGCCAACTGAACTGGTCGACGACGTCTACGACATCACGTGTGGCGGGGACGCAGAGAAGCGATACCGGGTCTTTCTCTGCACGAGGGGTGTCCCAACCTTGTTCGATACCGGGCTTGCTCAGACGACGGATGCGGTGCATGAGGGACTCAGAGAAATCGGAACTGAGCCCGAGCGGCTGATCATCACCCATGGCGATGGCGACCATATCGGTGGATTCGACGCGCTCGTTGAGCAGTACGAACTCGAAACCTGGGTTCCCGAGCAAACCGACCTTGAAACGGACTACGATCCGGATCACCGGTACGGTGACGGTGATCAGATCGGACAGTTCACTGCAGTCCATGCTCCGGGGCACGAGGCGGATAACCACGCGCTGATCGACGAGGATGCGGGTATCGCGGTGATGGGTGATGCCGTCTCGGGAGCCGATCAACGTGGACTACCTGCCGGGTACTTCCATCTTCCACCTGCTGTCTACTCTCAGAACCTCAACGAGGCTGAGGCAAGCCTCGAGCGATTGCTAGAGTACGAGTTCGAGGTTGGCCTCGTCTATCACGGTTCGTCGGTCACCGAGAACGCCCGCTCGAAACTCGATCGGTACGTCAACTTCCCTAGTAAGCCGTAACCTGCCTTCTCTTAGTGGGGATTCTTCTACCTCATCCTTCCTCCCCCTAACGTATCGATCGGATTACTGAGCGGTGTTTTCTGAGCCAGAAAACGCCGACGGGGATTCTTGTCTCCGCCGTGCGGAGGTAGTTTTGCTAGCTCAGTGACCAAGAAGGGGTGCTCGGGCAGGTAAGCCACTCTCTCGTCCGGTATCCTGTCGCCTCAGAGATGGGGCGATAGGAGTCTGGAGAATTACGAAGGCGATGCGACAGCCGACGACACAGGACTCGACCACCGTGTCGCATGGGATTAAGGCGCACTCACGATCGCAAAAAAGGTCTCACAGCGCATCTGAACGGACCAACGACTCAGGGCCTTCGTGAACTACCCCACCCTATCGCTCGCTTGACGGCTCGCGCTTGAGGGTGGGGCTTCCTGTTTAGAAATTTCCGCTCCCTGTTAGTCAGTCTGGTAGCCGAACTGGTTGTACCCACTCCGGGGCGTTGTGACACGGACTTCAAAACGGGACCCAGTTTCACTCCCCGCAGCGAGCACGATCTCCCACCCGTGAGCGTCTGCGATCGCCTCGACGATCGACAGTCCAAGCCCAGTTCCGGTTTCACTTGTAGAGTACCCGCGATCGAACACCGTCTCGTGTTCGGACTCGGGGATCCCCGATCCGTCGTCGGCGACATAAAATCCTGACCCGTCCTCGAGTGGACCAATCCGGACCGCCGTGGCGCCACCGTGTTTAATCGCATTGTGAAAGAGGTTCTCGAAGAGTGTTCGAAGCCGCTCTTCGTCGGCTTTGACGGTTCGGAGATCATCGACGGTCAGAGTAGTGTCCTCGGTATCGACGGTCTGCCACGCGCGTTCGGCGACGTTCTCGATATCGACCTGGGTCGGATCGGTCACTAGTTGACCCTGCCGGGCAAACATGAGACACTCCTCGATCAGGTCGTCCATGCGGTCGAGGGCATCGACGATGGGCTGGACGTGCTGGTTATTAGTCTCCTCTCTCAGAAGCTCAAGCCGGCCGCTCGCCACATTCAGCGGGTTGCGCAGGTCGTGACTGACCGTGCTCGCGAACTCCTCCAATCGGTCGTTTTGTTGCTCAAGGAGCTGACGCTGGGCCGCTCGCTCGCGTTCGCGTTCGGCACGCTCGAGCGCAGCCTCCACATTGGTAGCGAGCAGTCGCGCGAGCGCCTCGTCGGTGTCGTCGAACTCACCGACGGTGGTGGTGCCAACGTTCATCACACCATACTCGCCAAGCGGGAGGATCATTTCCGACCGGATCGACGTCTCGGGGTTGTAGACATCTGCCTCGCTGACGTCGTTGTATGTGCGTGCGTCGTCGTTGACGAACGCATCCCACGAGAGGCTGTTGCCCGGCTCGTAGGTCGGTAGGTTTCCGATCATCGCGTCGCTGTCGTCGGTCATCGCCGTCGGACGGAGAGTCCCGGTGTCCTCGTCGTACAACCAGAGCGCACACACCGAGAGATCGAGCACGCGTTCGGCGGCCTCAACCGCGATCGAGGCGACGGCAGCGGGCTCTGTAGCGTCCATCATCCTCCGGGTCCACTCGTGGAGGTCGGCGAGCACGCGCTCGCGACGCTTCTGTGTCGTGATATCCGTGTAGACCCCAAAGGACTCGGAAGCCTCGCCGTCCAGCGTCGCGTTCCGGAAGAGGAACTCGCGTTTCTCCCCGTCGGCCGTTCGACGGGTGAGCTCCCGGACGATCTGTTCGCCCCCAGTCACGGCGCCGTCAATGGCCGCTGCTTCCTCGCGCTTGTCGGGTGGCACCACGAGATCGTTCAGTGACTTGCCGACCGCTGTCTCCGTGGAATAACCGAAGGTGGCTTCGAACGCGTCGTTGATCGACTCGACAATCAGTTCGCCTTCCGCATGGTCGACGAGGACCGTCGGATCGGGGATACTCCTGAAGAGGGTGGCAAAGCGCTCGCGTTCGTGTTCGAGGGCACGCTTTCGCTCCTTTCGATCGGTGATGTCCCGAACGACCCCCACCATCCGGTTCTCGTCGACCCTCGTGATCGAGAGTTCGTGAGGAAACGTCGTGCCGTCGGCGCGCCGACCGACCGCCTCCCCGCGCCAGGAGTCGTTCGGCCCGAACGCCGGCAGGATTTCGTCTTCGATGCGTTCGCGTTCCTCCTCGGGGTACAACGTCCGCCACGGCCGGCCGATGAGGTCGTCGGGCTCGTCGTAGTCGTGCATCGCGGCATAGGCCTCGTTGACGTACGCGAACTCGCCCTCGTCGTCGATGATAACGATCCCGTCGATCGAGGTGTCCATCGCCGCAGCCTGGGTTGCCAACCGCTCCTCGCGTTGCTTGCGCTCAGTGATGTCGGTGTAGATCGCGTAGCCTGCGATCGGGTCATCTTCACCCGCCTCAGTTATCGAGGCGTTTCGCAGGAGGAAGGTACGCCTCCCGGTCGCGGTCTCGCGCTCGATCTCCACGTTGACGGGATCACCCGCCTCCGCTTGTGCCGCAATATCGCGATACTCCGCCATAGAGTCAGCAGGAACGATCGCCTCGGAGATCCGATCGCCCACGACCTCCGCCTCGTCATACCCGAAGATCGATTCAAACGCCGGGTTGACAGCCTGGATCCGTCCTTCTTCGCCGTCGTATTCGTATCGGTATACTGCATCCGAGATGTTCTCGAACAGCGCACTCAGCCGATCGTGTTGACGCTCGCGTTCGCGTTCGCGCTGCCTGCGCTCGGTGATGTCTTCGGACACGAGGACGGCCCCTCGGAACTCCTCGTCGTATGGGAGCAGCGAGATGTGAATCCGCAGAGTTCGTTCGCTCAGTTCGGGAGGCGTGACGGCGATGTCGTACTGGCCGGTGGTCCGGTCTGATTCCCCGGATAACAGGTCGCTCAATACTGCTTCGTAGTTGGCGATGGCAGTCTCGGGAACGATCCCTTCTTCAATCAACGAAACGAACGGGTCTCCGGTGAGGTCCGCAACGCTGTGACCGACGAGCGCGCCTGCGCGCTCGTTACACCAACTGATCGTCCCTTCAGCGTCGAGTACGTATACGCCCACCGGGGCGGCCTCAACGGCCGTCTCGTAACGTTCGAGGTCACGTTCGTGCTCCTTGCGGTCAGTAATATCCCGGATAACACCTGACACGCCTGCATAGGTCCCGTTGTCGGTTCGCAGTACCATATGATCCTCGCACGGGACGCGCTCGCCATCGGCGGTCCAGAGGTCGAACTCGAGATAGGTTTCGTTGTGATCACCTCGTAGCAGCTCGCGAACGCTGGTCTCGAAGAGCTCAACGGTATCGGTGTTCTTGAGGATCGAGACATCGCTGTCGAGCAGTTCGTCTCGCTCGTAGCCGGTCAGGGCCACAAACGAGTCGTTGACGAAGGTGAACTGCCCCTCGCTATCAACCGTATAGAGGGCGTCATCGACGGTCTCGACCAGTCGTTCGTAGCGTTCGAGGCGCTGCTCGGTGCGGCGAGCTTCGATTGCGTTTTCGACTCGGTTTGCAAGTACCTCGTACTGCTCAGTGTCGGCCTCCCTGTGGAGATAGTCAGTGATGCCTAGCGAAAGAGCCTCGCTAGCGATGTCCACGCGTTCTTCCTCGGTGAATAAAATGAAGGGGATTCCGGACTCGCGCTCGGCCACCGCTTCATACAGCGCCAGTCCGTTCATCATAGGCGCGTTATGACCACTGACGATGCAGTCGATGTCGGTCTCCTCCACCAGTGCAAGTGCCGCTTCCTGGGTCGTCGCGGTCGTGGTCACGAGGGCATCACTCGCGCGCTCGACGCATGCGGCTGCAGTGTCGGCTACGCCGGGATCATCGTTGATGAAAAGGACGGTTGCCGTATCTTTCATGAAGGGGGTCACCGCTGTGACTTGTCTGGAATCTCCTTCGGAGTGACATAAATACCCCCGTCGGATGACCGAGAACTGGGACGGGAAATGTTACGGAAGGACTAGACACATGCGGTATTGTGGACGTAGATGATGAATTCCTGTGGAATCTCTGGGCCTCTCGTGAGAGACAACCCCGGTGCATGCTCTCCTGACGTCTATTCGCGCGACACTTTCATGGGAGTTGGTCCGAACCACGAAGCATGGCCACAGCGTCGCTTACGGAACCACACGTGCTCGCTCATACCAAGCGACGCCTTTTTCCTGACGGTGCGGTGTCGAGTACCTACGCGGTCTCCGATACACAGTTCGCAATGGACGAGTGGCTCCCGGGCCATCCGATCCCACAGGACGTTCGTGACCAGCTTGCACCGTTCAACCACGTCCAGTTGGGATCGGGCTATCCGGACCTCGTCGGCGTTCGCCGCCTCGAGTCAGACCTGCTCGCCAACTCTCAGACTGGCGGGCAGCCGCCATTGATCGCGATCGAAGCGAAAGGCCAGATCGAGAGTGGCACTGTCGACATCGACCGTGGGGTGGTCCAAGCATACGACCCTCGAGATCAAGCCCTCGGGACGCTTCCACCAAGCCGTCTGGTCCGAGGAGCCGACGGTCTTCGCCGCCGCCGTCGAC
This sequence comes from Saliphagus sp. LR7, assembly GCF_003344565.1. Lineage (NCBI taxonomy): Archaea > Methanobacteriati > Methanobacteriota > Halobacteria > Halobacteriales > Natrialbaceae > Saliphagus > Saliphagus sp. LR7. The sequence continues at coordinate 79,635 of NZ_QPND01000015.1, forward strand.
CACGAGCGCGATCGGCCCGCGACCCGGCCGCCCTGGAGTTGGCCGCCGCTATCGGCCCACTGGAACTTCCCCGACCGCGAGGACACCCGCGGCTTCGTCAACGTCTTTACGTTTACCAACGCGGAGTCAGTCGAGCTCTACCAGAACGGAGATCTATTGGGCGAACAGCGCTCGGACGAGTACGAGGCCCGACCGATGGAGTGGTACGTCCCCTACGAGTCGGGGACGCTACGCGCCGTCGCGAAAAACGGCGGCGAGGTCGTCGACGACCACGAGCTGACGACTGCGGGCGAGCCGGTACGGGTCGAGCTCGAGGCCGACCGCGAGGTGATCGCGGCCGACGGCCGAGATCTGGTCTACGTCCGTGCGACCGTCACCGATGAAGACGGGGTGCGCGTCCCGCGAGCCGACCACGAGATCCGGATCTCTGTGTCGGGTTCAGGGGAACTCGCCGGGATCGACAACGGCGACCTCGAGAGCGACGAGTCCTGGGTCGGCGAGACCCGGTCGGCGTATCGAGGGAGTTGCCTCGTCGTCGTCCGCGCCGATCGCGTTCCGGGTTCACTCGTGATCGAGGCCCGTAGCGAGAAGATAGACGGCGATAGTGTGACCGTCGCCGTCGAAAATCCGGGATGATACCCGGGTTCTCTTCGGTATATCCAGTATAGGGTCATATCATGAGTTCCGTGATTCCGGACCCCTATCTTTCATCCTCTGATAGCTATCAACACTCCCACTATAATCTCTCACTCATTGGAAGCAGATTCAGTACCTCACAAAGCCAGTTCGTTGAGACGTCCGCTTGCTGAAGGCATGTACAAACCTGAAGAGATCGTTGAGGTCATCGTCGGCACGACCCCAACGGGACCCCGGTTTCACACTCTGTGAGAAGACATTTTCTCGTCATAGTTTCGGCTAATAATCGGTCAATATAGTTCTCACTGAAGTGAGGAATATCTCTTTGTGTCGATCGCTAGTCATCATCCACAGTCGTAGCGCATGACGATAACTTACTATGATGGGGGTGTCATAGAATGACATTCATCCCCGTCTCTTGATCCGCTTATTTTGCTTGTGTGAATTCCGCTTCTATTGGGATCTTTGCGCCGGTCGAGACGATCATACAGCCGAAGCCGTAGTACCCCTCAGCTGTTGGGTCGTAGTTCCACGATGCAGCGTCGTTGTATTGGATCGCCTCGATATGGGTTGAATGGCGCTGTTGAATCACTAGACGGCGGCGGGATCGGTCGCTAATTCAAAGGAGTTGAAGCGTGAGACTTCGGTTGCCTATGACCCAAACCTCCGCTTCATCGGGGAGGTTGTGCCGGTTGCTCAAAACGTTACTGGCGATAGAGACGAATCCGCCGCCACCTTCCGGGGCGGCGGATTCGCTGACTGCGCACTTGTTTCTCTCCACTGTCTGCGGATTTACCTCGATGCGTCCTACCGGATGACGATCGACCTATTGAAAGAGATGACACAAATAACCGGGGAGATCGGCCGCGCTGAGGCCGATCTCCCCTCACCATCCACGTTGTGTAAAGCGTTCAACCGGATCAGCATGAGCGTCTGTCAAGTGTTGCTGCGCCAGTCGGCGCAGCTCCACGATCCGTCCGAACACGGCGCGATCGACGCAACGTTCTATGAACGGTCAGCTGCGAGCCGCCAGTACTGCCAGCAAATCAGCTACCGCGTTCAGAAGCTCAAAGTCACGAAACTCGTCGATACCGAGTCTCAAGCCGTCCTCGACGTCAATTGTTCGACGACTCGAGAAGGAAGCGATGTAGATCTCTGTGAGCAGATCGCCCGCAGGAACGCGGGCGATCTGCGGTCTCTGGCCGCCGATAAGGGCTATGACAAGCAAGCGCTCCGCATTGGACTCCGTGAACTTGGCATCAGACCGCTGATCAAACACCGCATCTTCACTCCGTACGACCACGCACACAACGCCAGAATCGACGAACAACGCTACAATCAGCGCTCAATGACCGAGACCGTCATCCGTCTTTAGTTAGCCCTCACACCTCGGTTGCGTAGCGGTAGCGATCGTCTCTTGGAGGATCGGTCGTTGCTGGTGAATCTTCTGTGCGTCCTTGATCAGTCGTTCCAATGTCTTCGATAGGTGGAATCAATGCTTCCATCTCTTTCCGTTCTATTTCGGAAAGTTGTTCGGACGAGATGTCGCCGAGAACGTCTCGGTAGTCCTGTCGAAGGAATACCTGTTGGATGGATTCATTCTCTTCGCCAAATTCAACGTAACATCGGAAGAACCGCTCAAGGCGTTCCCGGGGATTGTCAACCCCACTTAGCTCGATCTGCAACTCCTCTGCAAACTCATCTAATTCTCGTTCCCTCGGATTCCCCGACCCAGAGGTGTTGATCGAATCGCCACTGTTCCTGCAGGATAGAACTTTTCGCAGAATTCTTGCACTGTATTCAGCAGCTCAGTTCTGCCTGCAAGTGAGGGTTTCAGCAGAGTCATTTTCACAATGATGCCGGCAACGGTATTACATAGCGCTTTGATTTGGAGCTTGACCCAGTTCGGATACCACCCTGTAAGCGCGCCAATCCAGTTACCCTGTTGAAACAATTCTCAGAAGTTAATCACGAAGATTCCTGTGTCTTTCAGAAGGTCAGAACTCGTGAACCTTTTGTGTCGTTCGCAACTGAACGGTTGAGGTTTTTGTATTTCTTCATGTGGGGAAATTATGTCGGAGCTCCCGCTCCCTCCGGAATTATCTGCTATTATTCAACGTTCTGAGCGGTCGTCCCTAATGCGATTGATTGTCTCCGCTCCTGTTCCGATATTCCTGTGGTCATCGCGAGTAGTCGCGATACGACTGGTTGCCGACCACGCATGGGCGCGAGTGGCGACAGACTCAACGCCACTCCCGCCAATGAATGGTCTGAAGACGAATGAGAACCTTTGCAATGCTCCAAGTGAACACCTTCTCTGGGAGGCCTGTCATCGTTCTACTCCTGGTTTCGGCGGTCCTCGGTGGGCTCATGGCTGGATTCTTCTTTGCCTACTCGGTGAGCGTGGTGCTAGCGCTGCGGACGCTCTCGGCGTCGGAGTATACGACAGTGATGCAGGAGATCAACGAGAAAGTGCTGAACGTCGTGTTCGGAATCGTGTTCTTCGGGACAGTCGTCGTGCCGGTCGGCAGCGCAATTCTCGTGGTGGTTCGAGGACAGTGGACGACGCTATCCAGCCAGCTGTTCCTCGCAGGGCTTATCGTCTACCTTGTTGGGACGTTTCTCGTAACAATGCGGATTCATATTCCGATGAACGACCGTATCGCCACCTGGTCTCCGGGGTCGCCACCGGATGAGTGGGCCACAGTTCGGTCCCGCTGGGCGCGATGGAACCACGTCCGGACGATGGCCGCAGTCGTCTCGTTCGCCTTGTACATCGCTGCGATCGCCTCATCCGGGGAATGAGCAGAACTCTCGTTCGATAGGGAGAGATCCCCTCTCCCGACTATTGAACGTTGGATACGAAAGAGCCATTCTGGCAGAGGTCCTCTGTACTAGAATGAATCGTCCACAGAGTGGCACAGACCGTCCGTACCAATCGCTCGACACCGAAACCGACGGCAACGACTATCCGATCACTGTCGAAGACCCGTCGACGAGGGCTCGTATCACATTCCTAGAGCGAGGCGTCGATAAACAGGGATCGTATCTGCTTATGGACGGTATTCTCCCTCCCGGAATCGACAGTGGACCGGCCCGTCTCCATCCACGGTCGGAGGCACGGTCGGAAGTGCTCGACGGACGCGCCATCGTCACCGTACGCGGCGAGGAAACGGTGCTGCTGCCCGGCGAATCGATCGTCCTCGACGCAGGTGACCCCCACACCATCCGCAACGGCGACGAGGGACGGCTGGTCGTTCGCACGACACTTCGACCACCGGGCGAGTTCGAGACCGCGATCCGGACACTGTACAGCCTCGGTGCTGGCGGTCGACCGGATCCACTCAGCGTCGCTGCAGTGTTGTACCGCCATCGAGAGGATGTCCGGCTGGTGAGCGTTCCCTGGCGTCTCCAGCGCCCGATGCTTCGCGCCCTCACCGTGGTTGTCAGGGCTTTGGGACGAGATCCAACGTAGGCGTGGTCAGGTACGTCTTCGAGCGTAGTTGGATCCATGGGACCTCAGGACAGGCCCCGCTCAGGTTATGCTCTCAGCGCGCTATAATAGATATTGTGATGAACAATGGCCTCAGCGAGTAGTGTGGCGAGAGAGAGCACCGAGCCATCGGTTGAGACGGGCAGATGGAATCTGCAGACAGTCGGTGGCATCGCCGCTCTGACCGAAGCAGCCATTTACATCGCCGGAATCGCGTATTTTCTTGTCATACTGAACTATGCGAACGTCACGGCCCCGCGACAGCAGGTGGAGCTCTTCGTCGCGAACCAGACGAGTCTGTACGCCATGTACCTCCTCATCTACGTGGTGTTCGGCATTGTACTGGTTGCTCTGGTCTTAGCACTCCACGATCGTTTGAAGACCGGTGCCCCGTCGCTAATGCAGGCGGCAACCGCGTTTGGGTTGATCTGGGCCGGACTCGTAATCGCCAGCGGTATGATTGCGAACATTGGGACGGCCACGATCGTTGACCTCTACGCTACTGATCCAAGCCAAGCGACGACTGCCTGGCTAGCGATCAATCCGGTCGTCGAAGGGCTGGGCGGCGGCAACGAAGTCGTCGGCGGCCTCTGGACGTTGCTTGTGAGTGTGGCAGCGTTACGTGCTGGCATGCTCCACCGGGTACTGAACTATTTCGGTGTCGTCGTCGGTATGGCGGGGGTCCTCTCGGCTATCCCAGCACTCGGTGTGATCGGCGGTGGAATCTTCGGTCTGACTCAGATTGTCTGGTTTGTCGGACTGGGAATTCTCCTGTTGCAGGCGAGTCGCCAGACGATAAAGTAGTGCTCACTTCAAATTATATTATATTTTTGATGGATGTGGCGTTATCAAGTCGCACAGCGATGCACAAGGCGTATGCATTGGGACAGGGAGTCGCAACTTCCAGTCGGGCGCGCGAAGATGAGACTACAGCAGGGATAGAGAGACTATGGCGTACGATTTTAGACGAATCGTGATTCCAATCGCCGCCAAATCATACCAATAAAACGATCCCTACTCCCGCAAGATTAAGGTAATACAATGAGTATTACTGAGTATGAGCAAATCTACACGTATCACGGAGAAGGGACAGACAACGATCCCAAAGAACCTTCGCGAAAAATACGACTTAGAGCCCGGTGACGAGGTCGTCTGGGTGGATACAGACGAGGGCATCGTCGTAAAAAAGCGTACTCGCACCAGTGGGCGTGGGATGCTCGTGCCCGACGATACCTCCGAGAGGAAACGTGAGGAGATCGCCGAAGAGTTGGAGCACCGCGTCCGCAAGCGCCGAGATCACAACTACGAGGAAGCCTGAATGTCGAGGTACACCGCTGACGCCGTCTCCCTCCTTGTTTACCTCGTTGATGCGCTTCCAGGAAAGGCTGACCAAATCTTTGCCGAAGCCGAAGCCGCGAAAACGGTCATCCAAGCACCGAGCACGGCGCTCGCTGAAGTGTTGTACTCGGTCTCCCGCGATAAGAACATCCGAGGCATCACCCTTACAGGAACGCCGGAGGATGCTCGACAGGCGCTGGTTGGGAACGGACCTGTCGCTGTCGCACCAGTCACCGACGCGGAACTGGTTGAGTACGCGCAGGTGGTGGACGAGTTCAGCATCCACGATGCCCTGATCGTCAGTAGTCACCGAGCACAGGATACGGACGCGATCATCACTACAGACGGTGTTATCCGCGGCGCCGGCTACGAGACCGTTTGGGACTGATATACGGACACAACGGAGCACAAACCGTTTTCCCCATCTCATCGAAGATGGCTACGTGTACGTTCGGCGGCACTAGGAGGTCGCATCCCTTATTCGTCAGTCGAACCCAGTTCCAGACCGCTTCATGCATTGAGAGTACTAGTCTCAACTCTTCGTCAACCCTGGAGTTGCGAATGCCGGTATATCTATGCATCGGATTGTACTTAACGCGGTATCATCGCCGAATCGAGACCGAATTGAACGGCTGGTAACTGCCACTCAGCTGAGTGGGTAGCGTAACATTTGCACCTTTCAGATCTTCACACTGCGTCTCCTCACCCCGTCGAGTCCGGCCTCGACGATGACGTGTTCAAACGTCGCGCAGACCATTCTCGCCGTGTGGCGAGGTCCTGGTTCCGTGAGTCCCGAGAAATCGTACTGATGTGTGTCGTCTATAACATCAAGCGGGCAGTGAAGAAGTGAATCCCACCGCCTGATGGCGATTCAACAGAGCCTCGCAAACCTATCGAGCGATGAGTCCCATAATAATCGGAGTATATCTCCCCTTTCAGAAAACGTTACACGACCGTGAACCTCCTCTCTACAATGGATCAGATACCCCCGATAGGTCTGGGAACATGGGAACACACCGACCGGAAAGACTGTATCGAGAGTGTCCGGCTCGCGCTCGAGATGGGCTACCAGCACGTAGACACCGCTCAGGTTTACGGCACGGAAGAATACGTGAGAGAGGGGATCCGGGAAGCCAGTGTGGATCGCGACGAGATATTCCTCGCGACGAAGGTCCACGAGGACGATCCGGGTCTCGGGTACGAAAATTTCTACGAGGCGGCCCGGAATCGCCTCAGTGCGCTCGGCGTCGATTATCTCGACTTACTCTACATCCACTGGCCGCTGGGATCGTACGAAGCCGAGGAAACACTCCCCGAACTCGACCGGGTCATCGACGATGGGATCGCGAAGCACGTGGGCCTCTCGAATTTCACCCCGGAGCTGATCCAAGAGGCCCGTGAGACGCTCGAAAACCCGCTATTCGCCCATCAGTTGGAGATGCATCCGTTCCTCCAGCAAGACGAGCAACTTGAGTACGCCCAGCGTCACGGGCATTCCCTTGTCGCGTACTCTCCCCTCGCACGCGGTCAGGTGTTCGAAAGCGAGGTCCTCACCGATATTGCGGCCAAACACGGCGTCAGTGCCGCCCAGGTTTCGTTAGCCTGGCTGCTTTCGAGGGAGAACGTCGTCGTGATCCCGAAAGCAACAGGAAGTGATCACCTCCGGGACAATTGGGAGGCGCAAAACTTGGAACTCGACGACGAGGACATTGAGCGGATTGGCGACATCGACCGGACGGAGCGATTCGTCAATCGAGAAGACGCCCCTTGGCGCTGACCCGGATCACTGTCCGTTCTTCTCCGGCAATTTCTCTCGGACCGTTGACCCGGAACATGGATGTAGTCACCGTCGTGAGAATGCTTCCCCCAGCGGAAGTTCACGCCATCATCGTCCGTGTAGTGAACTTTATAGTCCGCTCAGATCGTCCATTGAACATCAATACAGGCGGATTCAGCATGACAGAGTCCATCCCGAGCGGAACTTCCAGAACTGTCCGATTGAGGTGATCATCTAGTGATGACGCTGCAAGCGGTTCTTCTCTATCGATGATGGTACGAATCATGAGGAGCGCTGGCCGATTGATCGGTCCTCGGAGCGAGTGGGACTCGTCTGTCTCATCTCTCTTCCCCATCTGTTAGACAGGAATACTCCGCCAGTTGTCCGTGAGTCGTCGTCAACAAACCGCTCGGCGTTCGCAATCGAGAGTGCAGCATTCGCGAAAGCTAGATTTGGGCGCGTCATCTGCCAGTCCTGGAGCGTCTCAGCGTCGATATCTGACTGACCAGAGTCAGTCTCGGAGAGAAGTTGGTTTGTCTGCTCAATGGCCACCACCTCGGGTGAGTCGACACCGTATTCTTCCCGGTAAGTGTTGAGCTGATCCCGCATCTCCGAAATGCGTGTGACGAGCTCATCAGTTGAGACGTGTTCGTGAATGTCTACTGCCTGCTCAACGACGAGTGATTCCGACGACCGCTGATAGGTTGTCCCACCATGTTTCCCCGTCGTAGTGCCGACGAATCCCTCATCGGCGAGAGTGTTCAAATGCTTCCGAGCTGCCTTCGGTGAGGTCTGTGCGTCTTCAGCGACAGTATCAGCTGATACGGGCGAGTAATACTGGCGGCTAAAAGTTCATAGAGTTCGAGTCAGTAATGGCCGTATGGCCAATCTGGAGAACGTCTCTACCGAAGACCTCCGCCAGATCTTGGCGGAGGTCGATGACGGTGCAGCAGTACAGCGGCTGATGG